>PTLL01000012.1 GCA_002938315.1 Alphaproteobacteria bacterium MarineAlpha3_Bin2
ATTAGCCCATATGCTTTGGCTCTCATGCTAATGGCTAATCGCTCAGCTTGCCTACGGCATTTTGTCCCGAGGCTTCGGGTGATCTCTTTTCGCCCAAATCGCTTAACCAGAGCCGATGGAATGAATACCCGCAGGTAGTAAACACCATTGGAGCGCATTTGCAGGTTATTTGAGACGGTCATAATAGCACCTCTTTCGTAGCAGTTGTCGTAACACTGCTTCGGTGCTCATTATGAAAAGCCCAGAAGTCTGGGAATAAGTGGAGAAGTGGCGTCCCCTACGGGAATCGAACCCGTGTTTTCGCCGTGAGAGGGCGATGTCCTAGGCCGCTAGACGAAGGGGACGTCATTATTGCCGCGGGCCTTGAGACGCCAGTCTTACCTAACCGACGGCCGCGGGCAAGCCTCATGCCCCGCCGTGTTCGGCCGCCGCCGCGATGAAGCCATCGACGTCTTCTTCCGAGGTGGCGAACGAACAAACCAGCCGGATGACGTGATCGCCGCCCCGTTCGTAAAACAGGTAGCCATCATTTTTGAGTCCCTCAATAACCGCTGGCGGTAGCTGTGGAAACGCGATATTGGCCTCGACGGTTTGGGTGATGGTGACCTCCGGAAGTCCGCTCAGGCCGTCGGCCAACCGTTTTGCCATGGCATTGGCGTGGGTGGCGTTCCTGAGCCACAGGTCATCGGTGAGATAGGCGTCCCACTGCACCGATAACAACCGCATCTTGGAAAACAAATGGCCGCCGCGTTTGCGCCGGTAGCCGAAATCACGGGCCATGTCGGGATCGAAAATCACCACCGCCTCGGCCGTCAGTGCGCCGTTTTTGGTGGCGCCGAAGGATAAAATATCGACCCCGGCCTTCCAGCTGATCTCCGCCGCCGAACACCCCAACGCCGCCACGGCGTTGGAAAACCGTGCCCCATCCATGTGCAGCTTCAGCCCGTGCGCCTTACAGACCTTGGCAATGGCCGCAATCTCATCAAGGCTATAAATGCTGCCGGTTTCCGTCGCCTGCGTGATGGAAACCGAGGCCGGCTGCACGTGGTGGACGTTGCCGACCTGGGCATCTGCGATGGCGGTCTCTAATGTTTCGGGCTTAAATTTACCGTTGTCACCGGGAAGCGTAATCAACTTGGCGCCACCGCTGTAAAATTCCGGCGCCGCCAATTCAGTATCAAAGACGTGGGCGCCGCCGTGGCAGAACACGGCACCCCAGGGTGGTGTCGTCGCCGATAACGCCAACGAGTTGGCGGCGGTACCGGTGGCGACGAAAAAGACCCCGGCCTCGGTCTCGAAAAGGGCCGCCGCCTTGGCTTCAGCGGCACGGGTAACATCGTCATTACCGTACGGCATCAAGGCGCCGGTGTTGCCGGCCTCAATGGCGGCGAGGATTTCCGGCGCGGCGCCGGTGACGTTGTCGGAAGCAAAATTCAAGAGAGGTCTCCTTAGCGGTTATGAGGCTAGGGTCATATTCTGAAAATCACCGTCCGTGCTGTCAAACCGGTAGGCCGCCACGGCCCCAGCCCGGCCTGAATCGACGGCGACGATAACCCAAACATGGTCCGGATAAAAAGCCGATTGCCGGTCGCGCTCTGAGGGCTGAGCCGGGTGATCGGGATGGGAATGATAATGGCCGACGATGCGCTCAGGCCCGTCACCCAATTCCCGCATCAGGTCGAATTGTATCTTGGCATCGACAAGGAAGCTGTCACGGGAATCGTCCTCGGTGACGTTGGGACTGGGCGCGACCTGGGTCACCAGGACGTCACCGGCGTCATTTTCGCTGCCCGTCAACAATCCGCAGCATTCCTTCGGGTAGGCGGCTTCGGCGGCCTCGGTGATCTGGGCCAGCAGGGGGCCTGGAATATGGATCATGGAGGCGTTTCCGGGTGCGCCTTGATGGTGCCAAGCACGCGGCCCTGAACGGTGTCGACGACGATGATGCGGTTGCAGTCGCCGCTGGGGCCGATGGTCAGGTAGGCGCGATTGCCATCGGGCCGCACCCGGGCAATGACACAGCCTGTCGGCAGGTTAAGGTTGAGGTCACCAAACGGCTTGGCGGCGTCGGCGGTGGGGGCGGATGGCGTAATTAATCGCCAATCCGGATTATTGGCCTTCTGAACGAAGCCGTAGCCCAGCAAGCCGAGGCCGAGAAAAATCAACACTCCCAAACCGATGACGACGCCCTTCAGCAAATGCATGTTATTCTCCGGTCGACCGAGACGTTGATATAAGGATATTGCGTGTGCGCAAAGCCACCACATACACCGCCACCGTACCTCAAGACAAGGACCGGCTCCGGCTTGACCGGTTTCTGGCGGACGCCCTGAGGGAGTTATCCAGAAACCGGCTTAAGAACCTGATCGAGGATTCCTACATAACCCGTGGCGGCGAAGTCGTCAGCGATGTCTCGGCCAAGGTCAAGACTGGGGAAATTTATGCCGTCACCGTACCGGCGGCGCGCCCGGCGATCCCTCTCCCCCAGGCGGTCCCGTTCGGCGTGGTCTATGAGGATGAGGACCTGATCGTCATCGATAAACCGGTGGGCTTGGTGGTGCATCCGGCACCCGGCCACCCAGACGGTACCCTGGTCAATGGATTGCTGGCCCATTGCGCCGGCAGCCTGTCCGGCATTGGCGGTGTTACCCGACCCGGCATCGTGCATCGGTTGGATAAGGATACCAGCGGTCTGATGGTAGCGGCCAAAAACGATACCGCCCATCAACACCTGTCCAGACAGTTGGAAACCCGTACCCTATCCCGCCGCTACAAGGCGTTGGTGTGGGGTGTGCCTGATCCGCGCCAGGGTAAAATCGAAACCGCCATTGGCCGCAATCCCGCCAACCGCAAGAAAATGGCGGTGGTAAAAAGGGGCGGCAAGGCGGCGTTGACACATTACCGGGTGCTCAAGCCCGCCGGCACCAAGGCCAGCCTGGTGGAGTGCCGGTTGGCAACGGGTCGCACCCATCAGATTCGGGTGCATATGGCACATTTGGGTCATTCGGTCATAGGAGACCCGCTTTACGGCGGCAGTCCGAAGCGGCGCCTGAACAATGCGCCGGATACCGTCCGCCATGCCTTAGCCGCCTTTAATCACCAAGCATTACACGCATATTTGATCGGATTTCAGCACCCAACGGGGGGTGAAATGCTTCGCTTTGAATCAAATTTACCACTAAATTTCAGTAAAATAAGGCAATTATTGGAAGAAATTTAATATAATCCATAAACTTGAGTAATTTAATAAGGTATTGTAAGATTCAATGGTGGCACATCGGTGTGTTTCCATCCGGATTCCGTTACAGGAAAAATTAAAAGGAAAGACCAAGAGGATGGCGAGTGGGGTTTATGAAACGGCGGTCTCACCGGAGCGTAATCTGTCCCGGTACCTTCAACAAATTCGTCAATACCCAATGCTTGAAGTCGAAGAAGAGGTCAAATTGGCGAAGCGTTGGCATGATTCCGATGATTCGGAAGCCGCCTGGCGCCTGGTCAATAGCCATTTACGATTGGTCGCCAAAATCGCCAAGGGCTACCAGGGATACGGCTTGCCTTTGGGTGAGCTGATCAGCGAGGGCAACGTCGGCATGATGCAGGCAGTCAAGCGCTTCGACCCTGACCGGGGATTCCGATTTTCCACTTATGCCATGTGGTGGATTCGGGCCGCTATACAGGAGTACATTTTGCATTCCTGGTCATTGGTCAAAATGGGGACCACGGCGGCACAAAAAAAACTGTTTTTCAACCTCCGCAAATTGAAGGCACAAATCACCGCCGCCGAAGAGGGCGACCTGCATCCGGAAAACGTCACCAAGATCGCCGAACGGCTTAAGGTGCCGGAAGCCGAAGTCATCAACATGAACCGCCGCCTGGCCGGCCCCGATCAATCTCTGAATGCGCCGCTGCGCGAAGAAGGGGAGGGAGAATGGTTGGATTGGTTGGTTTCCAATGACGATAACCAGGAAAAGGTCCTTGGTGAGATTCAGGAGATGAGCAGCCGCCGGCAGTTGCTGGACACGGCCTTAGATGGGCTGTCGAGCCGCGAACGCCATATCATTTCCGAACGTCGGTTGAGAGAGGCGCCGGCAACCTTGCAGGTATTAAGCGAACAGTATGGAATTTCGCGTGAACGGGTTCGCCAGATCGAAGTGCGGGCTTTTGAAAAAATTCGAAAATCAGTGAAAAACGCGGTCATTGACCGCCACATCAATTACTGATTCGGTTGCTGTTGTGGCGGGACGCCAGGACCCGCTGGGTTCATCGGGTCCAGGTCGTCGATGGCACAGGCAACATTTCCCCCCCATTCCTCGATGATCGATTTTTGCGTCACCCTAAGTTCTTCTAACCGGCGATCCGACATTGCCGAAAGGAATGTGGTGATCACCGGCGGCAATGCAAAGTAAACCATGTATCCGAAAGTGGCGGACCCGTAGATGACGAACAGGTCAAAAACGTTGGTCAATATCTCTATTGCCGCGTCAATACTGTGAATATCGAACCAGATCTCCATGAGATACGGAAACACCCCGGAGAAATTAAACCCGATGACGCAGAAGGTGGCATATTTCTGCTCCGAGCGGTCAATTATCCAGGCGACGATCGACGGCAATAATCCGAATAAAACAAGCATCACCGTCGGCAGCGAAATCATCATCGCCGTGCCAAGGATTAAGCCTCCCCAAATCAGCACGCGCAGGCCCTGGCCCTGTCCTGCCGACTGGGGGGTGGTGGCGGGGCTTGAGCCCGGAGGTAAGGGGGAAATTGCCATATTTTTAAAGCATTTCAGTGATGAACAAGACGGATATGACGAAATTCTCAAGTTTAAGCGTAAAATTGAGGTTTTTTAGCCATTTTTGGGGGTTTCAACCCCCTTTTTACAGTTAATCGGCGAACGGGTCGTGGACCAGGATCACATCTTCGCGTTTTGGGCTGGTCGATAATAAGGCCACCGGAGCGTCAATAATCTCTTCGATGCGGCGAATATATTTAATCGCCGTTGCCGGCAAATCGGCCCAGGACCTGGCGCCTTGGGTGCTTTTAGTCCACCCCTCCATGACCTCATAGATGGGCGCGGCCTTTGCTTGTCGAATCAACGAGGCAGGTAGGTGATCAAATTTTTCGCCGTCGATCATGTACCCGGTGCAGACTTTGAGCTCTTCCATTCCATCCAGGATATCCAGCTTGGTCAAGGCGATCCCGTTAATGCCGTTGATCTTGACCGATTGGCGGACCAAAACGCCGTCAAACCAGCCGCAACGCCTGGGGCGGCCGGTGGTAGTGCCGAATTCCTTGCCGCGTTCGCCGAGACCGCGGCCGACGTCGTCGGTCAGTTCGCTGGGGAAGGGCCCACTGCCAACACGAGTGGTATAGGCCTTGGTAATGCCGAGGACATAATCGATGGCGCCCGGCCCCTGGCCTGACCCAACGGCGGCCTGGGCGGCGACCGTGTTCGATGAGGTGACAAACGGATAGGTGCCGTGGTCAATATCCAGCATGGTTCCTTGTGCGCCTTCGAACAGGATGCGCTTACCATCTCTGCGGGCGTCGTCCAGGGTCTGCCAGACAACGCCGGTAAATGGCAAAATTTTCGGTGCGATCTCCTCCAGGCTTTTCTTTAAGGCGTCCGCGTCAATTTCCACCTCCCCCATGCCACGTTGCAGCGCATTGTGGTGGAGCAACAGCTTGTCAATCCTTTCCATCAACACGTCACTCTCACCGAGATCTCCAACGCGAATGGCGCGCCTGGCAACCTTATCTTCATAAGCCGGGCCAATGCCGCGGCCGGTGGTGCCGATCTTGGCCTTACCGAGCGCCCTTTCTCTGGCCGCATCGAGTTCCTTGTGCAGGGGCAGGATCAGAATTGCATTTTCAGCGATTCGGAGGTTGTCCGGCGTTACCGTCACGCCTTGGCCCTTGAGCGTATCTACCTCCTCCAAAAACGCCCACGGGTCGATGACGACACCATTCCCGATGATCGATAATTTTTCCGGCCTGACCACGCCTGATGGCAGCAGGTGCAGTTTGTAGGTGACGCCGTCGATGACCAGGGTGTGGCCAGCGTTATTTCCGCCTTGGAACCGGACGACCACATCGGCCCGTTCCGACAACCAGTCAACAATTTTTCCCTTTCCTTCGTCGCCCCATTGCGACCCGATTACGACGGCATTTGCCATGTCAGCCTATTCCTTGTTGGATTTATTGATTTTGCGAACCTTGCCGCCGTCCAGCACATGGCTGCATCCTACCCGTGCGGCCTCGGCTTCGCCATCGCCACATTCCTCCAGTCCGGCGACAGTGATCCAGCCTTCGGCCCTGAGGCCGGCGGCATCCTCTGCCGTCGTTTGTATCGGCAGGAAAACGCGGGATCGAAGCTCCGGCGCGGGAACGGCACGTAGGACCGTATCCATGAACAACGTGAACCCGGTCGCCGGCTCGCTATCGCTCCCGGCACCACCATTGGCCTGATAGCGCCCCCCGTTGCCCAGTTCCCCTCTGACGCCTTTCGCAAAAAACGTAAAAGTGACACCGGAGTGGTATTCAAATCCCCGGTTTTCAACCGGATCGATGGTCAGGGTCAGGTCAGGCAAAGCGGCCTGTACCCGATCAACGACATCGTTTAGCAGTTTCATTCCGGCCTGGGCGGCGCCTTTGAGGCCAAGGCTACCGAGTGTCTTCAATGTACCGGACGCGGGCCCTGCTGCGGCCAACATGGCGGCCAGTGGCCCCGTGGTGTCTTCACCTAATTCATCACTAAATTCAGCAATGGCAGCGGCATCTTTGCGATCTAGCGCTTGGCGCAACCGTGTCTGCAGGTCCGCATCGCCGCCTTCGCCGGCCGGGCCGCCCCGGCAAAAGTCAGGCACCAACGTCGGCAAGCCAAGATCGCAGGATAAATCCGTGACGCCGAGACGACCCAGGGCATCTGCGGCCATGACGATGACCTCGGTGTCTGCGGCGGCGCCATCCGCGCCGATTAATTCGGCGCCGGCCTGGTTGAATTGGCGTTCCGGTCGAAGGTGCGATCCGCGTACGCGTAAAACCTGCCCGGCATAGCTGAGACGTAGCGGACGCGGGGCGTTGATCAGGCGCGTAGAGGCGATTCGGGCGATTTGGGGCGTCATATCGGCACGCACTCCCATCATTTTTTGCGATACCGGATCCATGAGCCGAAAGGTTTGTTCGGCCAGCCCTGCGCCAATACCGGTCAGCAGGCTTTCCTCGAATTCTATCAGGGGCGGTTCAACGCGGTCGTACCCGTGGCCTGCAAAATCGGCCAGCAGTCGATCCAGCACCGATGCCTCGAAGGCGGCGTCAGGGGCCAGCACATCGGACATTCCGGCTGGTAATAGGGCCTTGTCTGCTTTGTTGGTCATCGTTGGAAACTGTTCGGATCAAGAGCCAAAAAAATTCAGCCGGAACCTAACAGATCGCCTCCGGCTTCACCAGACCCGCGGCGGAGTTGACTACTCAGCCGGTGATCGTGGTTTGATATATAATCCCGGCGGCGAGCGAACCCGTCAACGATATCACCAGATACCAGGAGAACACTTGCCCCCGGACCAAGGCGAAAACCGCCATGGCGGCGGGAATGGAAGTTACCCCCCCGGCGACCATGAACGACAGCGCCGCCCCTTCGGCCATGCCCATATCGATCAACCCGGCCATCAGCGGGATCGCGGCGAAACCGTTCATATAGGCCGGAATACCGGCGGCCACGGCGGCGGGAATGGTCCACCAGGAGTCGCCTCCAAGCCATTCGGCGACCAGGGAAGCGGGAATATAGGCAACCATCAGGCTTTCGATGGTGAACGCCAGGGTCAGCCACTTACCCAGGAACCAGCCATTTTCGCCAAGGGAATGAGTAAATTTGCGGCGACGGGGGGCTTCCTTCCAGAACCGCCACAGTACCCCGTTGCCGGCTTTTTTTTCGGAGGAACAGGACGATTCGCAACGGTTACCGACACCGGCGCTCAATGGATTATGAAACCAACCGATCCGAACGGCGGCCAAGGTGGCGAATCCGCCGATCAGGCCAATTCCGAAAGCAGCCAGGGTTTTGGCGACGGTAAATGGTAGGCCCAGTGCGGCGGCGCTGAGGATAAACATCTCCGGATCCATCAACGGCGACGAAATCCAAAACGCCATTACCGGGGCCAAGGGGACGCCGGCGCCAAGTAGGCCGGCGACGATAGGAATAACCCCGCACGAGCAAAACGGTGACAGGCTTCCGAACAGAGCGGCGGCGGTAATGGTGGCCACCGGTTTGCCGGAAAAAATGCGCTGGATCAGCTTTTCCGATCCGGTCGCCTGTGCATAGGCAGCAACGGCGATGGAAAACAATAGGAACGGGGAAATCTGGACCAAAGCTCCGGCGACGAATTTCAAGCTTTCCGGAACCTTGTCCGGTGCAAGCAGGGACAGACCCAGGTAAAGCGCCGCCATTGCCCACACCACCTTGTCGATTCCGGCAAACCGTTCCTGGAGGGTCGGAAGAAATGGTTGAGGAGGGGAGGAGGTTTGGATTTTTACCTCGGATTCGGAGTGCCCATCCATGGTTTAGGCGGCCGTGGTATCGGCGTAATCCGCGGTATCGAAACCGGTGCAGCATTCGGCGGTCAGAAAGGTGATCAGATCATCCATGATGCCGGGGCGGGTAGAACAATGCAATTGCCGACCCTGGCGGCGTTGTTCGACCAAACCGGTCCAGGACAGCCTGGCGATATGGTGCGACAGGGTGGATGCCGGAATTTGCAGTCGGCGCTGGATGTCACCGACCACCATGCCGTCGGGCCCGGCCTTGACCAGCAAGCGAAACACCGATAGCCGCGTCGGGCTACCCAGTTCGGACAAACATTTAGCGGCGATTTCCTCGTTCATGAGAGCACTATATCCCAGGGCCACCCTTAAATAAACTATATTTCTAGAAATATCGAAATATTAGAAATGTGCAGCCGTCAAGGCGCGAGGCGCCGTAAGGGTCATCGGCGTTGGGAGCGACGATTCAAGCGAAGTGGGATGTAAAAGAACGCCCTATGGCACCAGGGGAAACGGTTCTTGCTTTATGGTTTGTCCGAGACCGTCAACAATGACGGGAATCATTGCCCGGGTCATTCGGCGGTCACTGCCGCTAGCGGTGTCGGCGCTGCTCCACCCCTGCCAGTGGCGCTTGCCGTTGGTCTTGTTGTCGATGGTGACATCAATACGGAAACTGCTTGGCGTTACCGTCCGGGTGGCTTCCTTGCGGTCAGGGTTAAGGAGTCCGCCGCGGGCTGAATTAAAAAGGTTTAACCGGACCCTCGGCGCGTCGGTGCCCGTTTGATCATGGTTGTTGCTGAGTTCGACAAACCGGTTGGGGCCGCCGCCGACCCAAGACCCTACCGAATCCCTGGTTTCAAAGGTCATAATTAGGTCTGCGTCTTTGCTGACCGTATATCCCTTACGTTGCAGGGAGCGTTCGAAGTCCTTTTGCAGGATGAGGTTGCGGTCGGAATTATCCAGCGGACGCACTAAAATTGCCGACCCCGCCGGCACCGGCCGGAAGGAAACCGCATTCATCAAGCCTTCGGCGTGGACTGCCGCCGTCGTCGAAATCCAGACAGAGACCAAGGCGATAAGGAAAGTAACGCTTCTCACGACAATTATACTCCCGAGATAAAGATCCCCCGCGGTCAGGTAAGCCCACAGGTAGGGGATATTAACTGCCTATTTTATAACAGCTTATGGAATAGAGGAAACCCTCTTTCCTGTACGGCCTGAAAAGGCTTGTTTCCATGGGATTAGCCCTTCTTTATTGGCGTGGTAATAAGGACCCTACGCCATCTTGAAACCGAAATTGAGTGTTAGACGTATATGCAGGACACGTCGAAAGTAGTATTCACACCGGGTTTTTTACCTCGGTGGTCCCTGGCCGTTTTGCCCATTGGTTACATGGTCATGGCGTTTTGGGTGCGGGCGCAAGGCGGCCCGGCATGGCTGTGGTTTAATCTGGACCCCGATTATTTTTACCTTATAGATTCGCTAAATATCATTAACCTGACGACGCCGGGCCACGTTTACCATCCGGGAACGACGGTCCAGTGGCTTGGTGCCTTAATCTTGAAGATCAACCAATGGGGCGCATCCACCGACGCCCTTACGGCCAATGTCCTGGCCAGTCCGGAATCTTCCTTGTCGTTGATATCGACGGTGTTCATCTTCATCAACGGTGCCTGCGCCTTGATGGTAGGGGTCGTGGGTTTAAGGGTATTCGGAGGCGTGGTTGCAGCCTGGTTCCTGCAAATGGCGCCGGTCATGTCCATGGTCATTTTTAAGCACAGTTATCACGTCAAGCCAGAAGCACTGTTGCTGGCGACGGGGCTGTTGCTGGCCGCGGTTTCGGTGTTGTCTCTGTCGCCGGGGTTGTTGGCGCGTCGGCGGTGGCGTTTCGCCATCGCTTTTGGCGTCATCGCCGGATTCGGGGTGGCGACGAAAATCACCGCCTTCCCGGTTTTTCTATTGCCGTTATTCGTGTTGGCGGGGGCAGGCGAAAACATTGGGGATGGTTTGAAGGCGATGGCCTTATACGGCGTCGCCGCGCTGGCGGCGCTGATCGTCTTCACCCTGCCGGCGGTGGGTGCCTATGATGTCTTTTTCGACTGGATGATGACCGTTTCCCAGGGCAACAGTGCCTACGGAGGGACGGTGCCGGTTGACCAAGTGGCTGCCTATCCCTTGCAGGTTCTCAAGCTGTTCAAGCGCCCGGCCTTTCACGTGGTCTTTATTCTCGGCGTGGTGGCGGTGATTTTCGCGGTTCGCCGCCGGACCGGGCCTGCGCCCGAAATCTGGCTATTGGCGGGCATCGTGGTATCGCAATTCGCCCATGCCCTATTGGTCGCCAAGCAGGCCAACGCGATTTACATGATCCCGTCCTTTGTGCTGATCCCGTTGGCCTTCGTTTTGGTTTGGCGATTGGGTGAAGCGTTGTTGTCCAGATCCCTCGGCCCCGGCGTCGCCGTATTATTGGCCGCTTTGGTAGCGGCGCAGGGCATCGGGGTTTCAAAGTTGGTCCGGGAAACGGCGGCAAACCGTGACCAGGCACTGTCCGTGAATATGGATCTTTTTAAAGGCTGTGCCCGGGTCTATTCCTATGCGGCATCCAGTGAACTTTATGCCCTGATGTTGGCAGATTACGTCACCGGCAGTCGTTTCGGCGGCTTGCTGGGTAAAATGATTGCGCCCGGCGACTATTGGCTGGAACACTGGTGGGATCAACACCGGATGGTATTTCGAGACTGGCGCGGGCCAAAAGACATGTCGAAGGTTCTCAAGGGATATCCCTGTGCCGTCTACCGGGCGACCGATTGGGCAACCATCGAACGCCTAATGCCGCAGGTTATGTCCGGGTCGGCGATAAAAAAAATATGCAAGGCCGGGCCTGAAACCATCGCCACCCACGGCATCGATTGTGACGGGAAACCGCTTCAACCTGAATCATTAAAACCATGAGTCCCAAAGGCACAAAGGGCATCGTCGCCGCTGGTCATCCTGAAACCACGCGCGCCGCCGCCATCATTTTGGAAGAGGGCGGCAACGCCTTTGACGCCGTGTTGGCTGCGATTTTTGCGGCCTCGGTGGTCGAACCGGTTTTGTGTTCGCTCGGCGGCGGTGGGTTTTTGCTGGCCCGCCCTGGCGAAAAGGCAGATGTCGGCGGGGACGCGGTGTTGTACGATTTCTTTGCCCAAACGCCGAAACAAAAAGCGCCCGAAGCGGGCCTGGATTTCTATCCCATTGACGCCGATTTCGGCACCGTGACCCAGGAATTTCACATCGGCATGGCATCCATGGCGACGCCGGGAACGGTCAGGGGGTTGTTCCATATCCATCGCGATCTTTGCACCATGCCCATGCCCCGGATTGTGGAGCCGGCGGTGGCCTTGGCCAGTGACGGCTTTACTGTCAATCAATTGCAGGCGTACCTGTTTCAGGTGGTCGGGCCGATCTATATGTCTTCGGCGGCCAGCCGCGATATCTTCGCCGGCACCGCCAATCCGGATGCACCGAAAGCCGAAGGCGAGACCATGACCAACCCGGATTTCGCCGATACCCTGGACGCCCTGGCCCGGGAAGGCGAAGACCTGTTCTACCGGGGCGAAATTGCCTCGGCCATCGCCGGCGATTGCTTGTCAGGGGGTGGCCTGTTATCGATCGCCGATTTTGAAGAATATCGGGCCCATCAGCGCCACCCCCTTAGCGTCGATTACCGGGGGATGCGCATGTATACCAATCCGCCACCGTCCTCCGGCGGTATCCTGATCGCCTTTGCCTTGGAATTGCTGAAGGGCATGGACATGCGGGGATTAAGCTTCGGCACGCCAGCGTACCTTGAGCGTTTGGCGAAGGTAATGGAATTGACCAACAAAGCCAGGATCGAAAGCGGCATTCACGAAACAACCGGGTCCTTGTTGGACCCTGATTTCCTCGCCATCTACAAGTCTGAGATTTTAGACAAGCCCCAGGTTCATCGCGGCACCACACATGTCAGCATTATCGATGCCGCCGGCAACGCCGCCTCATTGACGGTGTCCAACGGCGAGGGGGCGGGATATATCGCCCCCGGCACCGGGATCATGCTCAACAACATGCTGGGGGAAGAAGACATCAATCCGGCTGGGTTTCACCACTGGCCGGAGGACACACGGATTTGTTCGATGATGGCGCCGTCGTTGGCGGTGGAGCCCGGCGGCGGCCTGATCGCATTCGGGTCTGGCGGCTCCAACCGGCTCAGGACCGCCATTCTTCAGGTGGTGGTCAACCTGTTGGATTTTGCCATGTCTGTCGAAGACGCCGTCAATGCGCCCCGGGTGCATTTTGAAGGCGGGCTTTTAAATATTGAAAATGGCTTTGATGATGAGGTTACCGCCCGGCTGGTCGCCGATTTTGCCGAGACAGAATGCTGGAACGAACAAAACCTGTTTTTCGGAGGCGTCCATGTTGCCCGCCTAAAAAGGTCGCCTGGGGGCGGAAAAGTCTTTGACGGTGCCGGCGATCCGCGCCGGGGAGGCGCCGTCGAAATAGTATAATCCGGCATCTCTAACGGAACAAAAGGCTTGGTCTCGTCTTTCACGGGGAAAAGCACTACTATCCGGACGAAATAATAAACGAAAACAATAAGACCAAGTACTCTTAGGGGGCGGGAGCCAAAGACAATGCCCGATAATGTTTTGGAAGACCTTTCCAACATCGACCTGATGGTGGAACTAGAGCTTGGCGAGCGTGAGAAAATCGAAGCTTCCTGCAGCTTTAAACACTACGATGAACAAGAACAGATTATTGATCGTCAAAGCGAAACCACGGACGTGTTTTTTATCGTTCAGGGGACAGTCCGGGTCGTCAATTACTCTCTTTCCGGGCGCGAAATTACCCTCGATGACTTAACGCAAGGGTATTATTTCGGCGAATTGGCAGCCCTTGACGGCGCCCCACGGTCAGCCAGTGTCATGGCCCTTTCCGATTGCCTGGTGGCGGCCATGCCCCAGGAACAGTTCCTGGCTTTATTGGAAAATCATTCTTCCATATCCCTGAAGGTGATGAAGTCATTGGCTGGTATTGTCCGGGCCTCTACGGATCGGATCATGGATTTAAGCACACTCGCCGCCAACAACAGGGTCCAGGCGGATTTATTAAGGTTGGCAAGAAACCATATGGACGATGGCAATAGGGCCGAAATATCTCCAATTCCCCTACACAGTGATATCGCCAGCCGCGCCTCGACCACCCGTGAGACCGTCGCTAGGGTCTTAAATGACCCTGCCCGGCGCGATGTCGTGGAGCGCCAAAAAGAGTGTCTTGTGGTCCTAGATATGGAAATCTTAAGCAATATGGTTGAGAAAGTCCGGGGCAATAACCCCGCACAATTCCCGCCATCGGCCGGTTCCCCAGTTGTTTTATGACCTGTGACGACGGTCACTTTCGCCGCGTCCAAATTGTGGGAAACTTCTATCCAGGGTAAAGGAGAATGATGAAGACCACGTTAAAAGCATTCGGCGTAGCGGTGTCCCTCACTTTTATCTTAATAGCAATGATGCCTTCGGGATCGGTTATTACCGGAGGGTTCTAAGCTAACGCCTTGGAAAAGGTGAGGATGAATACACCTATATTCAACAATGACGTTCGGGTCGCCAAAAAGGCGGCCCTTTTTTTTAATTCTGTCATTTGACTTGCAAACCGGAATGCAGCATCATTTTTAAATCAAAGGGTTTATGACCCTTCTGATGTCCACTTTAGCCAACAAAAGAACAGCGGGTGTTCTTTTGTTGCCTTAAAATCGGGGACTTGAGGTTAAGGAAATTTTGTGGCGAAAACCATCCTGATCGTTGAAGACAACGATTTGAATATGAAGCTGTTCAATGACCTGCTTCAGGCTCATGGCTATGAAACCGTGCAGACCATGGATGGTCGGGATGTGCTTGAGTTGGCACGCGAACATAGCCCCGATTTGATCATCATGGATATTCAATTGCCTGAAATTTCGGGCTTGGAAGTCACCAAGATGTTGAAGGCCGATGACGATTTAAAGGGTATTCCCGTCATCGCGGTGACGGCTTTCGCCATGAAGGGCGACGAAGTGAAAATTCGCGAGGGCGGGTGTGAAGGGTACATTGCCAAACCGATTTCGGTTCCGACCTTTCTTGAAACGGTTGCTAAGTTTCTAAATTAAAACATTTTTTGAGCTTATCAGGGATTATCCATGTCGGCGCGCATCCTTATCGTCGACGACACGCCATCCAGCATCAAGATGCTGGCGGCAAAGCTTTCCAATGAATATTACGAAGTATTAACCGCGGGTGACGGTCCGGCGGCCCTGGAAGCGGTTGAACGCGATGCCCCGGATATTGTCCTGTTGGATGTTATGATGCCCGGAATGGATGGTTTCGAGGTCTGCCGGCGAATTAAGGGAAGCCCCCAAAACACGCATATTCCCGTGGTCATGGTGACGGCGCTGGGCAACAATGAGGACCGCGTTAAGGGTCTTGAGGCCGGCGCCGATGATTTCCTGACCAAACCGGTTGATGATACGACCTTGTTCGCCCGCATCCGTTCATTGGTCCGCTTGAAACATATGTTGGAACAATGGCGCCTGCGTGGGGCGACCTCTGAAAAGTTGGGGTTCGTGACTGAGGCCATTGACGTTCTGGACAGCGGTACCGGCGCCGATATTGTCCTTGTCGACGACAGCACGATCCAGAGAGAGCAAATTATCCAATTCCTTGGCGCCGATAACGACCGGGTGACGGTGATTGATGATTACGAGGCCTCGGGGAAGGTCGTCGATCTGGGCGGTGATGTCGTTGTCATTAGCCTGAGCACCGACTCCGACGCGCCACTTCGCATGGCGTCACGTCTTCGCTCCCTGGACCCGACCCGCCAGGTTCCCATCCTGTTGATCGGGGATCCGGAGGACCAGGACCTATTCATCAAGGCCTTGGAATTGGGCATAAACGATTACATCATGCGGCCCCTGGATGAACTGGAACTCCTCGCCCGGGTCCGCACCCAAGTCCGGCGCAAGCGATATCAGGACCGGTTGCACGAGGATTTTTTCCAGCACTTGTCCATGGCCCTCACCGACAGCCTGACCGGGCTTCATAATCGGCGGTATCTATCGACCCACTTGGATTCGGTAATGGAACGGATGCGCGAAAGCGAAAAACCGGTGTCCTTGCTAATGATTGATGTCGATCATTTCAAGCAGATCAACGATACCTACGGCCATAGCGTCGGCGATGAAGTACTGAATGAAATCGGTCAGCGAATATTACGCAATATCCGCGGTTTCGATTTAGCGGCGCGGTACGGCGGAGAAGAATTTACCGTGGTCATGCCCGATACCCCGATCGAAGTCGCCTTGGGCGTTGCCGACCGGTTATGTGAAAAGATGGCCAATGAGCCAATAAGTGTTTCCGGGTCCAAGGACAAAATTGTGGTGACGCTCAGCATTGGTGTCTCGGTCAGTCAGGGGTTCGATGAAACCGCCGAGAATTTGCTGAAACAAGCGGACGATTTCATGTATCAGGCTAAAAAAGAGGGACGTAATCAAGTCATTCCGACGCCACCGAAATCGGCAAAGGGCGCCGTCGAGGCCTTGCCCGGTTAACGCTTCGCTGGCCCCAGTTAACGCTTCGGTGAGGCGGAAAAGGGATATAAATACCCCGCGTATTATTTGATTTTGGCTTCCTTGAACATGACGTGCTTACGGATGACCGGATCGTATTTCCGAAATTCCATTTTCTCCGTCAAATTACGCGGGTTCTTCTTGGTCACGTAATAGAACCCGGTATCGGCGGTGCTGACCAGCTTGATCAGTAATGTGGTGGGTTTCGCCATCGTCCGTATCTCTTAAGTTTGGACCCTTGCGGATCGTTGAAGGGCCTCTTTAAGGCCCCTTTGCAAGCACGTTTGAGCGCGCACAATACAATTCATCCGCACCCTGTCAAGTGGCGTGCCGTGTTTAGATCCGGCGGCAATCATTTATGGGCCTGATGGGTGTCCGCCGTCAGGTTCAGGGCCCGGACAAACAGGGCGGGATCGTTGATCAGTTGGTGGGCGATCTTTGCTTCCAGGTCGTTGCCGCGGGGTTGAGAGGGGCACGAATCGCGAAGCCGGGCACGAATGGATTCGGTCTGTAAACCGGGGGTGCGCCAAGCCACCAGCGTGTCTTGGGTTTTCGAGCGGTTGTTCAGCACCTGTCTAATAATTTCCTTAGCCTTATCCTGGGCACCACCTTTGGCGTTGGATGTGCAAATCGCCGGACGCACGCCCAAGCCATGAAAGGTGTATCCCGACGGCGCCACCAAGCGCGACCAGGTCAGGGTGATCTCGCCGTCATTGGGAAGCCGGAGCACGGTTTGCACGGATCCCTTGCCGAATGACGAGGTGCCGATAACGACGGCACGATCACGGTCCTGAAGCGCGGCGGCGACGATTTCGGCCGCCGAAGCAGATTTTCCATCGACCAGAACGACAACGGGAAGCCCGAACGCCAAGTCACGTCCACCGGCTTCATAATAATGAATGCTGTCGGCATGGCGGCCCCGGGTGCTAATAATTTGCCCCTGGGTCAACAAGAGATCGGAGACCTTGACCGATTGTTTCAATAACCCGCCGGGGTTGCCGCGCAGGTCCAAAACCAGGCCTTTCATGGAATCGCCGAGCGAGGTGCGGGCCAGTTCCAATTTCTCCGCCAGGGACCGGGCCGTGTCCTGATTGAAGCTCTTGACCTTGATGGAAACGATGTCGTCCACAATTTTGTGGGTAATCGTGACCGGGAAGATGTGGGCGCGATTCATGGCGACGGTCAACGGCGCAGTCGTGCTTGGACGTAACAGGGTTAATTGAATCCGGGAATAGGTGGGGCCGCGCAGGATTTTGGAAATTTCATTTCTTTTTAGACCTTTTAAGGGGACACCGTCGGCATGGGTCAGGCGGTCTCCCTTGGCAAGGCCGGCGTAGTCGGCGGGGGTATCAGGCAAAATGTCGATCAGCACCGGAAGCCCGTCGGAAATCCGGTAGCGGATGCCGATGCCGCCGTAACCGTCTCTCTTACTACGGTTTTTCTGAGCCTCATCGGCGCCGGCGTAGCGCGAAAAAATATCGAGATTGGACAGCACCCCATCGAAAATGGCTTCGTAGACGGCTTCCATATGGGCGGCCATCAATTCTGTCGAGGCTTGCCTGGCGGCAATGATGATTTCGGTAGTCAGATTGGCCCAGCCGTTGACATCATCGGACGGCGGGGCCATCAGGCGGGTCACCTCATGGCCATCGGCCAATAACACCACCATGCCGCCGGTGCTGGATACGGTCAGCCCTGGGTCGATGGCCCCGAGGCCACGAATGCCTTCGATGGCGATGTCTTCGGCGAGTACCGGGTCGATATATTTATCGGTGATGCTGCTGTACCCGGCGGCAAAAACCTCGGCCGCCTGGATTCGGGAAAAGACCGTCTTCTCGGCGGCGGGCATCTTGATTATCGGTGCGCAGGCGGCGAGCAACAAAACCGCCAGCCCGCAAAAAACGGTCAACAAGGTCCGCGCATAACGGTGGTGAAGGTTCATGGCCGCGTTTTCATGCCTGGTTAGGCTAAAGGTTTCTCAATAAGCCGATTGTCTATGAACCCAGTATACAATAACCGCCCCGGAGTCACCTTTTTGCTTTATTTTTCCGCTTCTTTCCCCTTCCGTGCTTGGCTTTCGCGGGCTTCCCCCTGGGTTGACGCGGTGCACGAGAATCCTCCGAATTGGCCAGGGCGAAGATCATGCCGCCGGAAACCGGGTTGGCTTCTTTCAAGGTAATCTCGACGTTTTGGCCGAGCCGGTATTCAAGGCCGCTTCGCCGGCCTCGGAGAGAATGACGATCTTCGTCATGCACGAAATAGTCTTCGCCCAGGGTGCGGATGGGGATTAGGCCGTCGGCGCCGGTTTCTTCCAGTGTCACGAATAATCCGAAGCGGGTGACTCCGTTGATGCGGCCGCCGAAACGGGCGCCAATCCGTTGTTCCAGGTAAGCGGCGGTAAAACGGTCGACGGCGGAACGCTCGGCACCGGCGGCGCGGCGTTCGGTTTCCGACAAGTGCTTTCCGACCTCGGTCATGTCGCGGGGGGATTTCCCCAAGCCGCCTTGGCCGAGGCCACCGGCATCGATCAGCGCGCGGTGCACCAACAGGTCGGCATAACGGCGGATCGGCGAGGTGAAATGGCAATACCTTCTTAGCGCCAGGCCGAAATGGCCGAGGTTGTCGGGGCCGTATTCGGCTTGGGCTTGCGAACGAAGCACCATCATGTTGACCATTGGCGCATGTGGGGTGTCCGCGGTTTTTTTGAGAATTGAATTAAAGCGTTTCGGCGAGGCGACGCCGCCCTTGGCGAATTTGATGGCGATGCTGGCGAGCACCTCGCGCAGCGCGTCCAACTTTTCGGTCGAGGGCTCATCATGAACTCGATACAGGAATTCCCGGCGCGCCTTTTGCAAAGTTTCGGCGGCGGCGACGTTGGCGGCGATCATGAACTCCTCGATCAATTTGTGGGAATCCAGGCGTTGCCGGTTGGCGATGGCTTCGACGCGGCCGTCCTTGGCCAGCCGGATGACCCGTTCCGGCATCTCCAATTCGAGGACGCCGCGCGTTTCGCGATCCTTGAGCAATGCTTGATACGCCCCATAAAGCGGCTCGATCACGGATTGCAGCAATGGCTTGGTGACCTTATCGGGATGGCCGTCCTTGGCCGATTGAATCTGCTCATAGGTCAGTCTCGCTTTTGATCGCATCAACCCGCGCTTGAATTGGTGCCGGATCAGTTTTCCCGAGGCGTCAATCCAAAGATGCACCGCCATGCAGGGTCTGTCCTCATCAGGGACCAGCGAACACCAGCCGTTGGACAAGGCTTCCGGCAGCATCGGCACCACCCTATCGGGGAAATAAACCGAATTGCCCCGTTCATAAGCTCCCACATCCAGCCCGTCGCCAGGGCGCACATACCAGGACACATCGGCGATGGCGACCAACAGATGCCATCCGCCAGTATTGTTCTTGTCCCGGTCGGGTTCCGCCCACACCGCGTCATCGAAATCACGGGCATCGGCGCCGTCAATGGTGACCAGGGGGATATCACGGAAATCGTCACGGCCCTTGGCCGGGGCCGGCCCTGCCGTTTCCGCCAATTTGAGGGCGTCGTTACTGAATCGGGTTGGCAGGCCGTAATCGGCGATGGCAATCATCGAGGCGGTGGCGGCGCCGTCACTTCCGTCAGCGGCGACACGCTCGACAATTCTGGCCCGGCGCAGGCCCAATTTCCGGCCCGCCACCGGCTCGGCGCGGACCAGGTCACCGGGCTTCGCGTCCAGGGTGTCCTGGTCGTCGATGACAAATTCCCCTTTCGATCGTCGGTCCGTGGGGCTGAGCCGGCCTTGGCCACCGACAATTCCGAAAATCCCCAGGACCTGATCGGGGGCGGCGGCGATGGTGCGGATAACCCGGGCCTCATAAGCGCCGTCGCCGGTGGCGCTGAGGCGCGCCAGCACGCGGTCGCCAGGGCCGGGTTGTGGCTGTCGGCGAGGGTCTAGGACCATGTAAATCTTGGGCGGTGGGTCGTCGCTCTCCCAGGTCACGGGCCGGGCCATCATTTCGCCGTCCCTATCGGGGCCGGTGGCTTGAATCACGGTCACCGACGCCAGCGTTCCCGGTTTACGGACCCGCTTGCCACGGTCTTTCTGGAGGGATCCGGATTGCTGCATTTCCCGCAGCACCTTTTTCAAGGTCATTTTTTGGCGCGCATTGAGCTTGAAGGCGCGGGCGATTTCGCGCTTGCCGACGCGCCCAGAGCTTTGTTCTACGAATTTCAGGATGTCTTCGTTGCTGGGGAAGGGGGCCGTCTTGGCCGGTTTCTTCGGGACAGATTTCTTCAGCGTGGCTTTTGTTTTGGTTTTTTTTCTAGGAGGTTTGGTCAAGGTTTCTATTCGTTTGCGGCTTCTGGTGCAGTTTCAGACGGGGCTGGGGGGTTGGATTTTTTAGCGGCGGGTTTCTTTTTCTTCGTCGCCTTTTTCTTTTTCGGTTTCGCCGCTTTTTTAACGCCCTTGCCGTTTTTCTTGGCTTTCGCGTCCAACAGTTCCAGGGCTTGCTCTAAGGTGACGGAGTCGGGGTCGGTGCCTTTCGGTAAGGTCGCCATCAGCTTGCCGTGCTGCACGAACGGCCCCCATCGGCCGACCTTCTGGACCACCGGCTTTTTGTCCTTCGGATGGCTTCCTAATTCCTTGGGCGGCGCTTTCCGTGGCACATCGGCCAACAGGTGAGAAGCCCGGTTTAAGCCGATGGTCAGGACGTCATCGCCTTCTTTCAAAGATACATAGGTGCCGCCGACCTTGATGAAGGGGCCGAACCGACCGAAGCCGGCGGTAATCATATCGCCGGTTTCCTCATCAATGCCGACATCCCGGGGCAGGCTCAGCAGCCCCAGTGCGATTTCCAGATCGACATCGACCGGGTTTGACGATTTCGGGATCGACGCCCGTTTCGGTTTGATCTTCTTCTTGCCCTCAAGGGCCTCTTCACCCCGTTGCACATAAAACCCGTACGGACCCTTGCGGAGACTAATCAAGTCGCCGGTATCCGGGTCCGGGCCCAGTTCCTTCGGCCCACTGGCGAGAAGCGCCTCGTCACCACCGTTGCCGTTGGTGACCTCCAACGGCCGGGTAAATTTGCATTCGGGATAATTATTGCAGCCGATGAAAGCGCCGAACTTACCGAGTTTCAGGTTCAGCCGTCCGTCGTCACAGGACGGGCATTTGCGGGGATCGGAACCGTCTTCGCCGGGACGGAAGAAATGCGGCCCCAACAGTTCGTCCAGCTTGTCGAGGACTTCCGACACGCGCAGGTCCTTGGTCTCGTCGATGGCGTTGTTGAAGGCGTCCCAAAATTCGTGCAATACCGCTTTCCAGTCGACGCGGCCACTGGAAATGTCATCCAGCTTGTCTTCCAGATCGGCGGTAAAATCGTATTCCACGTAGCGGTGGAAATAACTTTCCAGGAAGGCCGTCACCAACCGCCCGCGATCGACGGGCTCGAACCGGCGCTTGTCCAGAATGACGTAGTTGCGTTCCTGAAGCACCGAAATGATGCTGGCGTAGGTGGATGGGCGGCCGATGCCCAATTCCTCAAGCCTTTTGACCAGGCTGGCCTCGGTAAAGCGCGGTGGCGGCTGGGTGAAATGCTGGTCCGGGGTGACGGCAATGCGTTCCAGCGCCTGGCCTTCGGCCAAGGGCGGCAGAATCTTTTCGTCGTCTTTGTCATCCAGGTCATCCTTGCCTTCCCGATACAGCCTGTAAAAACCATCGAACACCACGGTTGAGCCGGTCGCCCGGAAGATTACCTGGCCGTCCCCTCCGCCTTCACCAGAGCCGATGTCGGCGGCGACCTGGTCGAGCACGGCGGATTCCATCTGGCTGGCGATGGTGCGGTTCCAGATCAGCTGATAGAGACTCTTCTGTTCGGGATCCAAGTGTGCCTCGACGTCCTTGGGGCGTCGCATGACATCCGTGGGGCGGATCGCTTCGTGGGCTTCCTGGGCGTTCTTGGCCTTCGATTTATACGCGCGCGGGCTACCCGGTACATAGTCGCTGCCGTATTCCCGACCGATCAGGGACCGGCACCCGCCGATGGCTTCATTGGAAATAAAGACGCCGTCGGTCCGCATATAGGTGATCAGGCCGACCGTTTCGCCGCCGAGCGAAATGCCTTCGTAGAGGCGCTGCGCCACCTGCATGGTGCGCTTGGCGGTCATGCGCAGCTTGCGGGACGCTTCTTGTTGCAAGGTAGAGGTGGTAAACGGTGCCGCCGGGTGCCGCCGGGCCTGTTTCTTCTCGACCGAGCTGACGGAAAAATCGCGGCTGAGGGCGGCATCGACGGCGGCGGTGGCGGCGGCCTCATTGCCTAAGTCCATCTTGCCAAGCTTGTCGCCGTTCAAGTGGGTCAACGCCGCATTGACGGTGTCGCCGGCCGGCGTCTTGAAATCGGCCTGGATGGACCAGTATTCCTTGGGATCAAAATTCTCGATATTGGTCTCGCGCTCGCAGATCAGGCGAAGCGCGACTGATTGCACACGGCCGGCGGACTTGCTGCCCGGGAGCTTCCGCCACAACACCGGCGACAGGGTGAATCCGACAAGATAATCCAAGGCCCGGCGCGCCATATAGGCATCGATTAATTCGGTATCAAGATCGCGGGGGTGCTTGAAGGCTTCCAAGATCGCGGACTTGGTGATTTCGTTAAAGACAACGCGCTTGACGGTGACGTTGTTCAGCTTTTTCTGTTCGTCCAAAATTTCCCGCACGTGCCATGAAATGGCTTCGCCTTCGCGGTCCGGGTCAGTGGCCAGGTAGAGGTGATCGGCCCCCTTCAGCGCCTTCGATATTTCCTTAAGGTGCTTTTGCGCCCGGTCATCGATTTCCCAATCCATTTCGAAGTCGGCATCGGGGCGCACGGAGCCGTTCTTGGACGGCAGATCGCGGACATGGCCATAACTGGCCAGCACGGTGTACTCCGTGCCCAGATATTTATTGATGGTTTTAGCCTTGGCCGGGCTCTCGACAATGACAACGCTAGACATGGTTCTCCGTAGGGTTTTTTACTTTTTTATCAGCGAAACCTGATTGCCCGGATGACGTTCTAAACGACCCGCCAACTCCAATTCCAGGAGCACCCAGGACACGACGGGGGGGAGGAGCATTGGCAGTTACGAATGATTTCGTCAACTAAAGTCGGCGCTGGACTCAAACTTTTTTCAACCTCCCCCCGCGCCGGGCCGAGCTCATCCAGCGTTGGCGGTTCCAGAGAAATTCTTTTAAAATCAATATCTTCCATGTCTTTTAAAGGCGCCCTTTCGGCGTCATTCAGGGCCTGGAGGACATCATCGGCCGATTCCGTCAGAATTGCCCCTTGGCGGATAAGATGGTTGGTTCCCTTCGCCCGCGGGTCGACGGCGGCGCCGGGAACGGCAAAGACCTCGCGGTTTTGTTCCAGGGCCATTCTGGCGGTGATCAACGAGCCGGACCGGGGGCTGGCCTCGACGACGACAACGCCCCTGGCGATCCCCGAAATCAGACGGTTGCGACGCGGGAAATGGCGGGCTTGCGGCTGGGTGCCGGCGGCGACTTCGGAAATGATCGCGCCTTGCTCTTTAATCTTGTCATAGAGACCTGCGTTTTCCTTCGGGTAGACCACATCGATGCCGCGGGCCAAACCGGATACCACCAACAAACCGCCCGCGCCCAAATCCCGGGCGATCCGTTCTGCGAAGTTCAGGCCGTTGGCGGACGCATTGCGGGCGCCGACGACGGCGATGGCTTTTTTGGTCAACAAATGGCGGTTGCCGAGCACGCTGATCAACGGCGGCGCGTCTTCGATATAGGCCAACAGCGGCGGGTAGGCGGGCTCCCCCCTGGTGATGAGCTCGGCACCAATCTTGTTCAGGGATTCGATTTCGCGCTCGGCGTTGGCCTTGGCCCCGACCTGCAGTTTTTTTTGAGCGTCCGCCCTGCCGTGCCAGGTCCGGCAGCCCTTTCAGGGCCGCACCGGCGGTGCCGAACCGCTCCAACAATTGGTAGAACGTGATCGGGCCGACATTGTCGGATCGGATCAGGCGCAACCAGTCGAGCCTGTCATCGGCGCTAAGTGTTTGGACACGGGGTTCATTCTTGGCGGACGCAACCTAAAAAGTTCAAGTTCTGTTCTATTGCAGGCCATGGTTGCCGCGCAAGGGGGATTTATCAAACCTACTTCGTCCGTTTAAGCATCCAGGCCGGGATCAGGGCGGCGATGAAGACCATGGATATTACCAAAAAGGCGTCCTGGAAGCCGAAGGTCTGGGCCTGGGTGTGGATGACCGCGCTGAGGAAATCATAAGCGCCGGCTTGGCTGGCGGCATCCGGCAACCCGGATTCCGATAACAACCGTTCGACCTTGCCGAGCATCTCCCGGGTCAGGCTGTTGGCCGAGGTCTGGGTCGCGGCCAGGGCGTCGGCGTGATAGGCGGTGCGGTATTCCATCACCACGACGACGAGGTTGATGCCGAAGGCGCCGCCCAATTGGCGGGTGAAGTTGTAAGCGCCCGCCGCCTTATTGATCCGGTCCGGCGGAATGCCCCGCATCGCCGCCGCCCCCATGTTCGGCATTACCAGGCCCAGTCCTAAGCGGCTGAACACGGCGAACACGGCGACCATCACGAACGGTGTATTAACGTCGCCGCCGGACATCAAATAGGTGGCCAAGGCGAACAAGGCGACGCCGGTCATGATCGGGTAATGGGGCGGCACCCGGTCGGCGAGCTTGCCGGCAAACGGAATCATCATCATCAGCAACAGCCCCGCCGGCATTAGCACCATCCCCGCCTTGGTCGGGGTAAAGCCCTGGATGGTCTGGGCGAACACGGGGATCGCATAATTGGTGGCGAAGTTGCCGGCGCCAAAGACAAAGGCGATGACCATGGCGGCGGCGAAGCGGGGATTGAGGAAAAAGGAAAGGTCCAGCAACGGCGCCTTGGCGTGGGCCTGCCAATAGACGAAGGCGGTGGCGGCGATGATGCCGATAGTGAACAACCCCAAAATGCCGTCGGACCCCCAGCCCCAGCGATGGCCATTGCCGATACCGGTCATCAGGCAGATCAGCCCGGTCGCTAAAAGCACGTACCCGGTCCAATCGAATGCCGGCAGCCGGCGCGAAAATTTCTTCGACGGCATGAACACCACTCCCATTGCGAAGGAGATCGCCACCAAGGGCATCGGCACCAGGAAAATGTGCCGCCAGGATAAAGCGTCAATGGTGAAGCCACCGACCAGGGGGCCCAGGCTCGGCGATAAGGTCACGCCCATGCCGTAGAGCCCCATGGCGAAGCCCCGGCGTTCCGGCGGGAACACCAAAATAATTGTCGCCATCACCAGGGGCTGAATGATACCGGCGGAAAACCCCTGCATGATCCGCCCGACGATCAGCATTTCGATGCTGATACTGACGGCGCATACCGCGGACCCGATGGAAAAGATAATCAGGGTTAGGGTATAGGCCAGCCGCTGGCCGAAGGCGGAGACCATCCACGAATTCAGCAACTGGCTGGCGACCATAGTGGCGACAAACGCCGTCGCCGCCCATTGCGCCATGTCCTGGCCGACGCCATAGGCGCCCATGATCGACGGCACCGCGACGTTAACCATGGTCGCCGACAGCACCATGGTCATGGCGCCGAGCATACCGGCGGAGGCGACTAGCCAGCGATAGGCCGGGCCATAGCGTTGAAACTGTTGTTCAAGGGTTGCGGATGTCAATGTTGACTTCGACCATCATGCCCGGACGCAGCAGGCCGTCTTTCTGTTGGAGGGCGATGCGTACCGGTAGGCGTTGGGTGATTTTGGTAAAATTGCCGCTCGGGTTGGGCGACGGCAGCAAGGCGAATTCGCTGGTGGTGGCGTTGCCGATGCTCAATACCCGGCCTTCGAAGGCGATATCCGGATAGGCATCGACACCCAGTTCGACCCGTTGCCCGATTTTCAGTTTGCGGATCTGGGTTTCCTTGATATTGGCCTCGATCCAGATTTTGTCGGGGTCGTGAACCAGCGCCAGGCGTTGGCCCGGCGTGACGTATTCCCCGACCTTGACGAAGGTCTTGTCGACGACGCCGTTCACGGGGCTTTTAATGGTGCGGTCGGCGAGGTCCAGTTTTTGGTGCTCCAGTCGAGCCATCATTTCGGCCTTGCGGTGTTTGAGGATGGATATTTCCCCGTCCAGCACATCCAGCTTCGTCCGTTCCGCCCCGGCTTCCTTGAGCTTCGCCTGGGCCGCCTTCAAATCGGCGACGGCCATGCGGTTTTCACGGTCAATCTGTTGCAGGGCGGTATCGGCTTGGTCCAATTGGCGGCGTGAGAAGACCTTGCGGTCGAACAGCGATTTCGCCCGCTGCAGCTCCCGTTTTGCCAGATCCAGTTGCGGTTGTAATGACGACACCGTGACTTGTGCGGATTCCAATTGCGAACGCTCGGAAGAATACAGGCTGGCGGTCTGCTCATCGACCAGCCGGCGTTCGGCGGCAAGGCGGCTGCGTTCGGCCTCAATCCCCGATATTTGTGCCTTCAATTCGACGACCCGTAATTTTGATTCACGGGAATCGATGGCCGCCAAGACGTTGCCGGCGGCGATTGTGCTACCTTCGGTAATGCCTAAGGATGTCACCCAACCGTCAACACGGCTGGAGACGACAATCAAATCGGCCTGGATGCGGGAATCTTCTGTATAGACGTAATCGATCCGGCTGGTGACCTCGCGGCCACCGTAATAAACGGCGACGCTCAGGATGGCGACAATGAGGACCAGCCGCAACAGCTTGCGAGAAGGGCGGTCCTGCGCAAATTCCGTTGCCTCGGCGGTCACCGGTTTTTCCGCTTCCGTCAGGGTCTTTTTATTCTTTGGGTCGGTACCGTCGGGCATGAAGGGGTACGTCCATATATATACAACTATCCGGCAGGCCCTTAAGGGCCGCGAGGATTGTATACACTTTAACAGGAATTTTGCGTCGAGGAAATAATGGCGGAAATTTTGGCAGATAAAGGCGCTACCTAACCGCTGATTTTCGGTTCCTCGCCCTTGAGCATGCGGCGGATATTGGCGTAGTGGCGAATGATCGACAGCAGCGCCAAAATTGCGGCGGCCACGGCCACCGGTTTGTTGTCCATGCCATAGGCGTAGACCGGGGATGCCGCCAGCGCCACCAAGGCGGCCAGCGACGAGATCCTGAGCGTACCGGCGACCAGCAACCAAGTAGCGCAGGCGGCGACGCCGACCGGCCAAAAAGCGACCAATAAAATGCCCAAGGTCGTCGCCACCCCTTTGCCGCCCTTGAATTTCAACCACACCGGAAAATTATGGCCTAGGACCGCCGCGATCCCCGCGATCAGCCCGGAACCGGATCCCCATCCCAGGCCCCATTCACCGGCGACGAAGGCCAAAGCCAACGCCCCCTTGCCGCCGTCCAGCACCAAGGTCGCCGCGGCCAGGGTTTTGGAGCCGGTGCGCAGCACGTTGGTGGCGCCGATGTTGCCGGAACCGATTTCCCGCACATCGCCTAAACCGGCGAGTCGCGTCAGCACCAATCCGAAGGGAATGGAACCGATGGCGTAGCCAACCGCAATGGCGGCCAGGAAGAAATGCCAAAGGCTGTCCATGAGTTATTCGCCCGGTTCGAACACGGTGCGGCCATCGACCACGCACAGCAGCACGCGGCCCTGAACCGGGCGGCCGTCGAAGGGGGAATTCTTAGCCTTGCCGCCGAGCGCGTCGGCGTCCACCTTCCAGCCTTGTTCCGGGTCGAACAGCACCAAATCGGCGGGGCGGCCTGCAATCAACGCGCCGGCGTCTAAGCCCATCAGCCCGGCCGGGGCCGAGGTAATCAGCTTGAGTACGTCCAGAAGCCCCATATGGCCGTTGTGGTGAAGTTCCAGCGCCACCGCCAGCAATGTACTTAACCCCATGCCGCCCGGGGCGGCTTGCTCAAAGGGCAGGCGTTTGGATTCCTCGTCCCGGGGCGTGTGATCCGACGCAATGGCATCGATGGTGCCGTCGGCCAGACCCTGGACCACGGCTTGGCGGTCATCCTCGGCGCGTAACGGCGGCGACAGCTTGGCAAAGGTGCGGTAATCGCCGATGGCGGCTTCGTTCAAGGCAAAATAGGGCGGCGCCGTGTCACAGGTCACGTTGATGCCGCGCCCCTTGGCCCGGCGAATGGCGTCAATGCTCTCGGCGGTTGAGACATGGGCGATATGCAGCCGTCCACCGGTCATTTCGGCCAGGCGCACATCGCGCTCGATCATAATCACCTCGGCCTCCGGCGGAATCCCGAACAGGCCCAGCCGCGTCGCCGTTTCACCGGCATTCATAACGCCGTCGGCGGTCAGCGACGGTTCTTCCGGGTGTTGGACAATCATCAGCCCGAAGGTGGCGGCATAGCTCAATGCCCGGGCCATCACCTGGGCATCGGCGACGGCCTTGGTGCCGTCGGTAAAGGCGACCGCGCCGGCTTCCGCCAACAGTCCCAGTTCGGCCAGTTCTCTGCCCTGCAAACCCTTGGTCACGGCGCCGTAGGGATAGACCTTGACCAGCCCCAGTTTGCGGGCGCGGCGGGCGACGAATTCAACTACCGTCATGTCGTCGATAACGGGGTCGGTGTTGGGAAGGCAGACCGCCGAGGTCACGCCACCGGAAACGGCGGCCTCAGCGGTCGAGGCCAAATCGCCGATTTCGATCCGCATGTCCACCAGCCCCGGGCTTAAGCATTTGCCGCCGCAATCGACCACCTTGGCGCCTTTGGGCGCGTCTTTTTTCTTGGCCAGTCCGGGACCGACGTCGGTGATGATTTCACCCTCCGTCAGCAGCCCGCCGATTGTGTCCAGTCCGCTCGCCGGGTCGAGCAGGCGGGCATTGATATAGGCAACAGTACCGGAAGATTTTTCGTTGTTCGCCGCCATCAGCCGTCTCCCTCGCTGGAATCTAAGACGAGAAGCTCCAGCACCGCCATGCGTACGGCGACGCCCATCTCGACTTGTTCGCGGATGACGCTGCGCCCGACATCGTCGGCGACATCGGTGTCGATTTCAACGCCCCGGTTCATGGGGCCGGGGTGCATGATCAAGGCGTCTTCCTTGGCATGGCCAAGCTTTTCGTAATCGAGGCCGAAAAAGTGGAAATATTCGCGGACGCTGGGCAGGAAGTTGCCGTTCATGCGTTCGCGCTGCAACCGCAACATCATGACGATGTCACAGTCTTTGAGGCCGTCGTTCATGTCGTGGAAGACCTCAACGCCCAGTCGTTCGACCTCGGGCGGCACCAGGGTCTTGGGCGCGATCAAGCGGACCCGCGCGCCCATGGTATTGAGAAGGTGAATGTTCGAGCGCGCCACGCGGCTGTGCAGGATGTCACCGCAGATGGCGACCTGAAGGCCGCTCAGGTGGCCACGACGCCGCCGGATGGTGAGCGCGTCCAGCAACGCCTGGGTCGGGTGTTCGTGGCTGCCGTCGCCGCCGTTAATGACGGCGCAGTTGACCTTTTCCGACAGCAGCTTGACGGCGCCGGAATGGGGGTGGCGTACGACCAGAACGTCCGGATGCATGGCGTTCAGGGTCATCGCCGTATCGATCAGGGTCTCGCCCTTTTTGACCGAGCTGGTGGCCACCGACATGTTAATGATGTCGCCGCCCAAGCGCTTGCCGGCCAGTTCGAACGAGGTCCGGGTGCGGGTCGAATCTTCGAAAAATAGGTTGATGATGGTACGGCCGTGCAAAACCGGGCTGGTTTTGTCGGCTCGGCGGTTTTGATCGACGTAGGATTCTGAACGGTCCAGTAAAATGGATATTTCTTCCGGCGAAAGACCTTCAATGCCGAGCAGATGACGATGGGGAAATTGGACCTTGTCCTTACCATCTTGCTTCATAAGCCGGAAATATATGAACTTAACCCCCGCGGTGCAAGCATTGGCCTAAATGTTGTGTCCCTATAGAGTACCGGCCCATGGAGGAGTACCGAAAAACCCACGAACGCCTGGTTCGGGTGTTCGACAAGGAAATCGTTTTCATCATCGGCGCGACCCGGTGGGGAACGGCCTGGTTGCAGCAATGCCTGGATGCCCACCCGGAAATTTGCTGCAAGGGTGAAGGCCACTTTACCGACAGCCTGTTCCCGCTGTTGGCGGGGGCCTTCGATGCCTATAACGCCCAGTCCGAAGTGGTCGGCAACCGTTTGCAGAATTCGGGCTTGCCGGGCAATGCCGCCGGGTTCACCGTCGATGACGTCCATCACCTGATGACCGCCGCCATTGGCCTGATGTTCAGCCGCTGGGCGGGGGACGGGCAGGTCAAGGTGATCGCCGAAAAAACACCCGAACATATCGTCTCGCTGGACAAGCTGGCTCAATCGGTGCCGTCCATGAAAATCATCCATGTTTATCGCGACGCCCGCGACGAAGCGGTGGCGGTGTGGGAATTCAACCAGGGCATCAGCCAGGGCGCATTCCAGCAGAAATATCCCCAGTTCGGAGAGTACGCCAAGGCTTTGCCGCCAATTGGCGCCAAAGCATTTCCGCCACCCGGACGTTTGAGCGCACCCATAAGGGCCGATGTTGCCATATCCGCGCCGAAGGCTTCCAGGGCGAGGAGGTGCAATCGCTTCGCCCGCTGTTGAACTTCCTTGGCGTGGATGATAGCGAGACCATCATCGAGAACTGCGCCGACATTGCCTGGGAGGCGGTGCCCCTGGATGTTGATCCCGGTACTTGGAAGAAGAAATTCGATGCCGACGGTAGGCAATTCTATCAACGCGAATGCGGTGAGCTGCTAAAGTTGCTGGGCTATGAGGTGTAGATGAAATCGCTGATCCTCTATATCGCCGCGGCGGGCGCTGAAATCGCCGGCTGTTTCGCCTTCTGGGCCTGGCTGAAGCTGGGCAAGAGCGGCCTTTGGCTCATTCCCGGCGTCGCCGCCCTGGTGCTCTTCGCTTTTCTGCTGACCAGGATCGATAGCCTGTTCGCCGGGCGCGCTTTCGCCGCTTACGGCGGCGTTTATATCGCCGCCTCGCTGGTGTGGCTGTGGGCGGTCGAAGGCGCCCGGCCCGACCGCTGGGACGCCATCGGCGCGGTGATCTGCCTGATCGGCGCCGCCGTCATTCTATTCGGGCCCCGGGCCGCCTAGGAAGTGGCGTAGGGGCTTACCTCACCGTCAGCATGATCACCACCGGCAGGGTGACGGCGGCGGCGATGGTGCTGGCGGTGATGATGCCGGCCATCAAGGGACCGTCGCCGCCCAATTGGCGCGCCATTACATAGGACGCCCCCGCCACCGGCAGCGCCATGAACAGCACCGCGACGCTCAACGCCGTGCCGTCGACGCCGAAGGTTACACAGGCGGCGTAGGTGACGGCGGGGGTGATCAGCAATTTCACAAACGACGTGCCGAAGACGAATGCTTTCGATTTCATGACGTTGTTGAAATCGAGCCCGGATCCGGCGGCCATCAACCCCAGGGGCAGGGAAGCGGCGCCGAGGTTCTCAAGAATCGGCCCGATCACCGGTGGCAAGCCGGTGCCGGTTAGGTTCAGTCCGCCGCCGGCAAGACAGGCCAGTATGATCGGGTTTTTTAGCGCCAAGCCGACGACGCCCCCCCATCCGGGCTGGGCGCCGTTCTCGTGAACCTTGGCCCATCGGATCAAGACGGCGAGGCTGAAGAAATTAGCGATCGGAATGACCGCCAACAGGGCGGCGGCGAACAGCGCCAGTCCGGTGTCGCCGAAAAGGGCATAGGCGGTGGGGATGCCGACGAAGGTAGTGGGCCGGATCGCCCCTTGGAAAACCGACGTAAAGCCGGGGCCGCTTAATCCAGCTTTGTGTAGTCCCGGTCTTCCCATCACTACCAGGCCGGAAATAATCAGCGTCGCCGTGATCAAGGCCGCCGCCATCGGCAATAGATCGGCGCCGGCGGTCTGGGCGCCACCGATCTTGGTCACCAGCAGCGACGGAAACAGGATGTAAAAGGTCAATTTTTCGGCCGGCTCCCAGAATGCATCGGTCACGAACCCGCGCCGCTTCAGCCCATAGCCGATGACGATCATCCCGAATACCGGGGCCAGGGCGAATAGGGCTGAGCTCATCCGGCGTTCGCTGTTTTGATGAAATCCAACGCCCCTTGCAGGATGTAGGCGGCGGCCATTTTATCGACGACCTCGGCGCGGCGTTTGCGGGTCATGTCGGCCTCGTCAATGAGGACGCGTTGGACGGCGGATGTCGACAGCCGTTCGTCCCAAAAGGCGATCGGAATATCCATCTTCCCCAGCAGGTTGTCGGCGAACTGCCGCACCGATTGGCAGCTTGGTCCTTCGGTGCCGTCCATCTGCACCGGCAGCCCTAAGACCAGCCCGCCGATTCCCACTGTTTCGATGATTTCGGCCAGGCGTTCGGCATCGGCGGTGAATTTTGTCCGCCGGATGGTTTCCATGGGCGTCGCCAGCATGGCCAGAACGTCAGACAGCGCCAAGCCGATGGTCTTGGCGCCAATATCAAGCCCCAACAGGCGTTGACCGGGCTTCAGCAGGCCTAAGATCGCGTTGATTTCCGTAACCGCCACCCTGAATTTCCTTTGTTATCGAACTCAAAAAAACCTGCTTCCTCAAAAGACAGTGGAGGCAACGCGCCACGTTGGCTATCATAGCTTTAGCCTCTGTTATACCTAATTTTAAGCGCCGGGGGGGCTTAGGCTGCTCTTAATGATGATGGCTAGCAACCGACACGGTTCTCGGATGGTTTACGCCTTGGGCGTTTGCGCAGCCGTTTTGGTAGCGGCTTTTTCCGGTGGCGCTTTCGCGGCTGAAAAAAAAGACGTGATGTTTCGGGGCGTCAAGATCAAACCCCAGGTCGGCACCTATATCGTCTTGAAGGACGTCAGGATCCGTTCCGCACCCAAGACCAAATCCAAGAAGGTCGGCCTGTTCAAGGCTGGCAGCCGCATTCATGTGGTTGGCCGGGCCGCCTTCGCCTGGGTGGCGGTGCGCGAAAATGGCAAGGACGTCGGCTTTGTCTATGACCAGGTATTGTTGCCACTGATCGACGGCACCCTGGAAAACGAATTGACCGGCAAGGCCGCCAGTGGGGTGAAGGGCGGCGCCACGTGTGACTACACCATCAGCTTCGAGGGCAAAAGCGCGGTCGAGGGCCATATCTTCGAGATCGCCGATTACGATGTCTTGTGGGACTGCCGGACGGGGGCCCGCAAGGTCAAATTCCGCACGCCCATGTTCATCACCGAGGCGCCCTATCAAATGGGGCCAAAGCGGATTTTTCAGATCAACATCGACATCCTGGACCTGGACGGCGGCTACGAAGAAATCTTTTCGACGACGATCCTTTTTAACCTGGACAAGGACCGCATTGTTTTTGACGGCGTCAACATCGAAAAATACGGAAAAATTCCCAAAACCAAAATTGCCAAGGTCACTTCCGTTCCTGAGGCCTTGACCGCGACCGTCGAAATGGCGATCCAGGCCTGGAACAAGGCCGCGTGGACCGATCTCATCAAAAACATGCCTAAGTATCCGGACCCCCTGCCGGTGACAAAAAAATCGGCGAAGCCCGTCGGTGCCAGCGGCCAATAGACTGGGGCGGCGCTCGACCGCGTCTTGAAACCGGATGGACGCCGGGCTACCTTCCCGCCCGCAATTGGAGCCGCCGATGTCCCTGGATAAAAACGACGTTAAAAAAATCGCTTTCCTGGCCCGGATCCGGGTGCCGGAGGAAGCCCTGGAACCCTTGGCCGGGGAGCTGTCGAACATTATCGGCTGGGTGGAGCAATTAAGCGAGGTCGAGACCGAAGGGGTCGCGCCGATGACGTCGGTCGCCGATATGACCTGGCCTAGGCGCGCCGATACGGTTTCCGACGGCGATTGCGCCGCCGATGTTCTCGCCAATGCCACCGACCCCGAAATTCCTTCAGGCGACGCGAACGTAGGTGGTTTTTACACCGTTCCCAAGGTGGTGGAATGAGCACCCCCGCGCCCACGGAACTGACAGACCTGACCATCACCGCCGCCGCCGACGGCATGGCCAAGGGCGACTTTAGCTCGGAAGAATTGACCCAGGCCCACTTAGGCGCCATGGAAATCGCCGCCGGCCTCAACGCCTTTATCACCCCGACGCCGGACTTGGCCCTTGAGCGGGCCAAGGAATCCGATGCCAGGCGTGCTACAGGTGACGCTCAAGGGCCCATGGACGGCATCCCGATCGCGGTGAAGGATTTGTTTTGCACCGATGGCGTTTTGACGACGGCCGGATCACACATCCTCGATGGTTTCAAGCCGCCCTACGAATCCACCGTCACCACCAATTTGCGCGACGCCGGCGCGGTCATGCTGGGCAAAACCAACCTGGATGAATTCGCCATGGGCTCCGCCAACGTCACCTCTTATTACGGGCCGGTGAAAAACCCGTGGAAAGGAAACGACGGCAAGGACCTTGTGCCGGGGGGTTCTTCCGGAGGGTCCGCCGCCGCCGTCGCCGCCCGTATCGCCCTTGGCGCCACCGGCACCGATACCGGCGGCTCCATCCGCCAACCGGCATCGTTTTCCGGCATCGTCGGGTTGAAGCCTACCTATGGCCGCTGTTCGCGCTGGGGCATCGTCGCCTTCGCCTCAAGCCTGGATCAGGCCGGACCGCTGACCCGTTCCGTCGCCGACGCCGCCCATATGCTCGGCGCCATGGCCGGTCACGATCCGAAAGATTCCACCTCCGCGCCGATACCAGTTCCCGATTTCGCCGCTGGGCTCGATGCCGGGGTCAAGGGGTTGAAGGTCGGAATCCCCAAGGAATACACGCTGGACGGCATGCCACCGGAAATCGAGGCGTTGTGGACCCAGGGCATGGACTGGCTGAAAGACCAAGGTTGCGAATGCGTCGAGGTCTCCCTGCCGCATACCAAATATGCGCTACCGGCCTATTACATCGTCGCTCCCGCCGAGGCATCTTCCAATCTGGCGCGGTATGACGGGGTCCGCTATGGCCTCAGCCTCGACGGCGATAGCCTGGATGAGATGTACGAAGCGACCCGCGGCGAAGGCTTTGGCGATGAAGTCCGCCGCCGCGTGCTGATCGGCACCTATGTCCTGTCGGCGGGGTATTACGACGCCTATTACATCAAGGCACAGCGGGTCCGCACCTTGATCGCGGATGACTTCCGCAAGGTCTTCGAGGATGTCGATGTGCTGTTGACGCCAACGGCGCCCAGCGCCGCCTTTGCCATCGGCGAAAAAATGGACGACCCGGTCGCCATGTACCTCAACGATGTCTTCACCGTGCCGGCGTCGATGGCAGGGCTGCCGGCGATTTCGGTGCCGGCGGGGCTCGACGCCAATGGCCTGCCGCTGGGGTTGCATTTGATCGCCAAGCCGTTCGACGAGGAAACGCTGCTGCGCGTGGCACAGTCCCTGGAAGACGCCGCCGGGTTTACCGCCCGACCGGGGGCCACCCCATGAGCTATATCATCGAGGGAAAAACCGGCGATTGGGAGGTTGTTATCGGGTTGGAAATCCATGCCCAGATTATTTCCCAGTCGAAATTATTTTCCGGTGCGGCGACGGCGTTTGGTGCCGGGCCGAACACGCAAGTATCCCTGGTTGATGCGGCGATGCCGGGGATGCTGCCGGTGATAAATGAGGAATGCGTTCGCCAGGCGGTTAAAACCGGCCTTGGGCTGAAGGCTAAAATAAATTTGCATTCGGTGTTCGAACGCAAAAACTATTTTTATGCCGACTTGCCCCAGGGCTATCAAATTTCCCAATACGCCGAACCGGTGGTCGGTGAGGGTACGGTGGTCCTGGACATGCCGGATGGGGGATCACGGGAAATCGGCATCGAACGCCTGCACATGGAACAGGATGCCGGAAAATCCATGCACGACCAGGACCCGAAGCGCACCTTCGTCGATCTCAACCGTTCCGGCGTCGCGTTGATGGAGATCGTCTCCAAACCCGACCTGCGCACGCCTGAAGAAGCCGGTATCTACCTACGCAAGGTGCGTTCCATCGTGCGGTACCTGGGCACCTGTGACGGCAACATGGAGGAGGGCTCCATGCGCGCCGATGTCAATGTGTCGGTGCGCAAAACTGGCGAGACGGAATTGCGCACCCGCACCGAGATCAAGAACCTCAATTCCGTTCGTTTCGTCATGAAGGCCATCGAGCATGAGGCCCAACGCCAGGTGCAGGCGTACGATAACGGCGAAGAGGTGGTCCAGGAAACCCGGCTGTACGATTCCCAAAAAGGCGAAACCCGGTCCATGCGGTCCAAGGAATTCGCCCACGATTACCGCTATTTCCCCGACCCCGACCTGTTGCCCGTGGAACTGACAGAGGACGAGGTCGAGGCGATCCGTGCCTCGCTGCCGGAACTGCCCGATGAAACCAAACAACGCTTAATGGATGATTTTGGTCTCACGCCCTATGACGCCGGCGTGCTGGTGGCGGAAAAGGAAACGGTGGCATTTTTTGAGGCGGTGGTAGAGGAGTGCGGCGATCCCAAACTTGCTGCCAATTGGGTCATTAATCAGATGCCTCGTGAGCTAAAAAGATCGGGTAAATCGATAGAAAACAGTCCCGTAAGCCCACAAAATTTCGGAAAGCTGCTTAATTTTGTTTTGAATGATACCGTTTCCACTTCCGCGGCAAATACGGTTATTGGAATCATGTACGTGGATGGTGATGACCCCGTTGCAATTATCAAAGACAAGGGCCTGGAACAGATCACCGATAGCGGCGAAATTGAAGCCGCCGTGGATCAGGTGATTGCCGGAAACCCGGACCAGGTCGCCGACTTCCAGGGCGGCAACGAAAAAGCCATCGGCTGGTTCGTCGGCCAGGTGATGAAATCCACCGGCGGCAAGGCCAACCCGAAAATGGTCAATGAACTGCTGAGGACAAAGCTGAAGGGGTAATTCCCTTGTCTAGACTTATCCCATGATGGAATCGCTCATTATTCGTCCCTTCCACCCTGCAGATCAGGACCGCGTCAGTGCTATCTTTATCGAATGGAACCGGCATATCGCGAACCCCGACAATGCCGCCGCCTTCGATGCCCACATCGAAAGGGTCATGGACGAAGAAATCTTGCGGATCCCGGACTACTATCAACATACGCTCGGCAGCGGTTTCTGGGTTGCCGATTTATCCGGCGCGGTCGTCGGCATGGCCGGGATCGAGCGTCTGAACGAGGCCGAGGCCGAGGTCCGGCGCATGTATGTGGACACCGATTACCGCCGCCGGGGCATCGGCGTGCGGCTGTTGTCTCATCTCGAGGATTTCTGCATTGAGGAAGGCTACCGGCGCATTCTACTCAGCACGTCGGAGGTGCAGGAAGCGGCCCTGATGCTATATAAGGCGCAAGGCTACCAGTTGGTTCGCGAAGAAGTGGCCGAGGAACAGTCCAACCGCACCATCGGCGGCGGCATCAAGAGGTTTCATTTCGAAAAGGATCTTCCGGCCGGGGATTAACCGCCGCCGCAATCAGCTCTCACCGTAGTAGTTGATTTCAAGGGTGACGCCGTTGGGGTCTTCCAGAAAAACCTGAAACAGGTTCAAGTCGGGGACTTTCCTTTCCCGGTAGGGCAGGTTTTTCTTTTTCAACAGCGCTATAAGGGCTTCCGGGTCAACGGAATTGAAGGTGATATGATCGATGGCGCCGGTCCCATCCGTGTCGTTTGAACCCTTTTCGCCCAAATATTCGGCCAGTCCATCCGGGTTGTCGGGGTCGATGCCGACAAGGTGAACCACCGGCTTGCCTTCCACATAGAGCCAGTGGCCACTGAAATTGAATGACGGCCGCTCACCGTCCTCCATGCCCAGGATATCGACATAAAAATCCCTGGTTTCCTCTAATTTCTCGGTGCGAATGGAGCAATGATGCAATTCCGTTAACGGCATTGGGGCCTCTGTTTTTTTAGGGTCGGGGGTCAACGGTCTAAATTGATCGTTTTTTAAGTTACCTTCGTTTCAAGCCTCCTTGAATTCCGCGATCAGGGCCAGGAAAGGTTGGGCGAAATCCCTGAGCTTGGCGGCGCCGACCCCAAAGACCTCGGCAAATTCGATATCATTTGCCGGCTTTGTTTCGGCCATGTCAATTAGGGATCGGTCGGAGAAGATTACATACGCCGGTACGCCCCGTTGCTTGGCGAAATCCATCCGCAGTTCCTTGAGGGCGCCAAGCAGGTTCTCGTTGGCCTCGGACAGGTCAACACTTGCCCGTGCTGCCGCGGCCCGTTTGGACGCGCCTTTCGGAAGGGTAGCGTCGCGGCGGAAGCGAAAGTCGCCGCCGTCATCAAGCAGCGATTTGCCGTTTGGGGACAGGCTGAGGCCACCGAAACCAGTGATGTCCAGGCGAAGGTACCCCGCCGCCACCAATTGGCGGAGGATGGATCGCCAGGTGTCTTTATCTTCTTCCGCGCCACGGCCGTAGGTGGGGTGGCGGTCATGCCCCAGGCTTCGGATTTTCCCCGTATCGGCGCCGCGCAGCACGTCGATGATATGGGCGGCGCCAAATCGCTGGCCGGTTTGCTCAACGGCACCGAGCGCGATTTGGGCATGAATCGCGCCATCTTCCAGGATCGGCGGGTCGAGGCAAATGTCGCAGTTGCCGCAGGCATCCGCATCCTCGCCGAAATAGTACAGTAGCGCCCGGCGGCGGCATTGGGGCGCTTCGCAGTAGGCGATCAGGGCGTCCAGCCTTTTGTGTTCGCGGCGCTTGTGGTCATCATCGCCGTCATCTTCCTGAATAAAGATGCGGCGCTGGCGAATGTCGTCGAGGCCATACAGCATGAAGGCATCGGCGGGGTCGCCATCCCGCCCAGCCCGGCCCAGTTCCTGGTAATAGGCCTCCATGTTGGCGGGCAGGTTGGCGTGGAAGACGTAACGCACGTCGGGCTTGTCGATGCCCATGCCGAAGGCGATAGTCGCCGTCATCACCACCCCCTCCTCGTTCATAAAAATTTCCTGATTAACCGTACGCTGGGCACTGTCCAGTCCGGCGTGGTAAGGCAGGGCGCGAACGCCGTTTTTGACAAGCAACTCGGCTGCGGCCTCGGTTTTTTTGCGTGACAGACAGTAGACGATGCCGCTATCGCCGGGCCGGGCCCGGACGAAGTCCACAAGTTGGTGTTTCCAGTCGCGCCGCGCCTCGACAGCGAGACGGATATTAGGTCGATCAAACCCGGTGACGAAGGTCCGCCCCTGGCCTTGAAACAGCTTGGCCTTAATGTCCTGGCGGGTCGCTTCGTCGGCGGTGGCCGTGAACGCCGACAGCGGGACGCCGGGAAACAAATCCGTCAACCGGGTCAGGGATTCGTAATCGGGCCGGAAGGATGGCCCCCAGCGCGATATGCAATGGGCCTCGTCAATGGCGATCTGGACGATGTCCATACGCTGCAGCGCCGCCAGCATGCGCTCCGTCATCAGCCGTTCCGGCGAAATATAAAGCAGCCGGGTCGCGCCCGACGCGACATGCCGCCAGGTATCGACGTTGATTTCACGGTCGCGGGATGAATTGATGGTTTCCGCGGCGATGCCATCGAGCTTGAGGGCCGCCACCTGGTCTTCCATCAGGGCGACCAGCGGGGAGACGACGACGGTCAAGCCGACCTTCACCAACGCCGGAATTTGAAAACACAGGGACTTGCCGGACCCCGTCGGCATGACCGTGAGTACGCTGGTCCCTTCCAGGATATTGGCGACAACCTCTTCCTGCCCTGCCCGGAACGAGGAAAAGCCGAAAACATCGCTGAGGATACGGCGGGCCGGGGAATGGGCCGGAAGGCTAGGCATGTGCCTAATCTAAGCAATCGGCCCCCCCGGAACAATAACGGGAACAAGCCGATTGGCCGGACAAAACGGAAAAGACGCTAATGGACGGTGAAAGGGGCGGGCCCGAACATGTCAGCGACGGTCTTGATGGAGTTCGGAACGGCGATGGGCTTGGACAGGAAGTCGTCAAACCCATGGCGCAGGTATTCTTCCTTTTTCATATTGTCGTCAAGCGAGGTGACGGCGACGACCGGAATATCCTTCAAGCGTTCATCATTCTTCAGCTGCTTGACGATGTCGAAGGAAGAGGTAAACGGCAGCCGCATATCCATAATGATCAGATCCGGGTGGGTGATGCGGGCAATCTCCAGGGCTGCTTTTCCATCACGGGCCCTTAAGGTAGAGAAGCCGAGGTTTTCCAGAATGTCCTTGAAAAGTTTCATGTGAAGAACGTCGTCTTCGATAATCATCACCGTTTTGTTTGCCATTAGCATTTCCCCGCAAGAGTATGGATGTCAGTGACACCATTTCTACGCCAGCCATGTGAAAGCTGTATAAAGTGGATGTGAACAGGGTGTAACTGCGTGTGAAAAACTGAAAAGGACCCGAATACATGACCGACACCATTGCCGTCCTGATGCCCGGCGATATGGGCCACGCCACCGGCGCGGTGTTGATCCAACATGGCCACGATGTCATCACCTGCCTGGATGGGCGCAGCGACCATACTAAGGAGTTAGCCGCGAGCGCGGGCTTTCGTGATGTCGGTACCCTGGATGCCATCGTCAGTGAGGCCGATCTGGTGCTGTCCATTCTGCCGCCGGCTGCGGCCTTGGGCCAAGCCACTGACGTCGCGGGGGCTATGGACCGAACCGGGGCCAAGCCGGTCTATGTGGATTGCAACGCCATTTCACCGATGACGACCCGGGATATTGCCGCCGTTATTGAGGCCGCAGGTGCCCCTTACATCGACGCCGGCATTATCGGCCTTGCGCCCGGTCACGGACCGGGCCCCCGTTTTTATGTCTCTGGTGCCGATACCGGGCCGATGCAGGCGCTGGACGGGAAGGGGTTTGTGGTCAAGACCATCGGTTCGGAACCGGGCCCGGCGTCGGGCATAAAAATGTGCTATGCGGGGCTGACCAAGGGCACATTTACCCTGCAAACCGCCGTCCTGCTTGCCGCCGAGGCGCAAGGGTTAACGGCGGACCTGCGTGAAGAGTTTGAATTCAGCCAAGGCCCCACCCTTGCCGCCATGGAATCCCGCATTCCTAAAATCCCCGCCGATTCCGAACGCTGGATCGGTGAAATGGAGGAAGTTGCCAAGACCTTCGCCGAGCAGGGGGTGACGCCGGGTTACCACGAAGGCGCGGCGGCTATTTTCAGGATCCTGGCCCAAACGCCATTCGCCGCCGAAACCCGGGCGACCCTGGACCCCAATAGGACGATGGAGGAAACGGTGCGCGCGGCCGCCAAATTTTTGGAGAAACCCTAACGGCTTTTTCGGCCCGGTTTATTCCTTTGGCGGTGGCGGCGTGATGATCTTAGGCTCATGCTCGCGGCGCTCCGGCCCGCCAATTTCAGCCTTCTTGGCGCGGCGGCGGTCGGGGCCGGCAAATTGTTCCGCCTCGACGAAGCCGCGCGGGTCTTCCAAGACGTGGCGGATTCGTTTTTCCAACGCCGCCGCCGAAATAGGCATTAAGCCTTTTTTGGGGGTGGGAAGCTAAGGTCTAATCCGATAATTCCCAAGTTACCCTCGAAAGCGGACTCTTTGCCACACCCTTAATTATTTCCGCTTTACCCCCGAAAGCGGACATCTTTGGGGTAGTCGTAAAGAGTCTGCTTTTGACCCATAGCGGACATCGCCTGGATATTCTGAACACCTTGTTCCTCTCCGCGTATCTGTATCAGTCGATCATTGAAGTGTTGAGATTATTCGCAAAATTTCATGAATGATGTTTCTTTGTTCGTTATTCTAATTTGACGGCAATTGGGGAAGCACCGGAGCAACCGTCATGGTAGAGACAGCGGAATTCGCTGCAGGCAACTACCGATATATTCGTGGGCCATTCCAGTACTCGGGCGGGGTGGCAGCGGAACCAGGGTTTGCAATTGAACGGGTGCGCTTCTCGCGGCCGTTGCCCATGGTGGAAGGCTTTAGCGCGATTGAGGCCTACTTGACGGCGCAGAGTCGGCCGTTCACGTCTTTTTGTGCTTGCGAGCTTCGCTCACCGGCCCCTTTCACCGAGGCGGAATTTATTGCTTTCAATCGTGTCTACGTCGGTACGCTAGAACGCTGGGGCATTTACCGTGACGAGGAGAATCCTGTCGCTCGATCGAATGTTTGCCAGGAAATTGACCCACCTCCGGAACCGAGCTTTGAGGCCTTCTGCTATACGGTGCCTGCGCCCTTCGCTGCTCAGAAACACGCTGCAAAAAGTTTTATCATTTCTGGCTCTGGCGAAACACCCGAGGGTCAGGGAAGCTATGAGGAGCGGACCATTCGGCTTGGCGAAACATCGCCTGAGGCGATGCGAGAGAAGGCTTGCTTTGTGCTGGATGTGATGGAAAGTCGGATGGCTGCCCTTGGCGTAGGCTGGGCGGAGGTAAGCGCGACCCAAGTGTATACGGTCTACGATATCTATCCCTTCCTTGCTGACGAGATCGTGAGTCGGGGAGCGGCCCCTAGGGGGATCACTTGGTACTACGCTCGCCCTCCGATCAAAGGACTCGATTTCGAGATGGACGTGCGCTGTGTTCCGATTGAGCGGTTGTTATAGCTAAGAACGAGGGCATCGACTGAGCCACGTTGGGCACGTCTAATATGCCTGTTGCGTCAAGGAAAGGAACCGTCCGCTTCTAACCCGAAGCGGAAATGCATTTGTGAATGGTGGCTGGGGGCAAGCATCGTATGGCTGCTCAGTCGCTTCAATCAAGAACAGACGGGTGAAACAATTCCTCCACCGCAAGCGGGCGTGCAGCCAAGTGTTGGGCGAAGGACTGCTTGCACAACCACTCCAGCTCGGCCCGATTGGCGGGGACGCCGTAGGGCCAATAGTTTGGCCCCATGAGCGCCCGCGTCTCTTCGAAGTCGGCATGCAGCCACGGAAGCGACAAGCGGTTGGCGGAGCCTAAACAAACCTCTTCCAATCGCTTCATGGCCAAGTCACGGGCGGCGGTGAAAGCATTGAGAAGACGCTCCGCCAACCATGGGTGCTCCTCCAAAAGTGACGTGCGGATGCCGACCAAGTGCATGATCGGAAAAAAACCCGTATTGCGGTAATAGGCCCGTTCCTGCTCTTCGTAGTCCTCGAACAAACGCCGGACGCGCGGATCTCCCTCCAGATGGGCACGTGGCGGCTTCGGTGCGAGGATGGCGTCAATTTCACCGCCGAGCAGCAAGTCGTTAAGATTGCTTCCTTCTGAGATGGGCTGGACGTCGAACTCCGGCGGCAGGTCGAGCGGTAGTCGTTCCGTGCGGGCACCACTGTCAAGCACCCCGGTCCTGTAAATGAGGCGGCTAATGTCGACACCGTATTCGTCGGAAAGGATGCCGCGCATCCACAGTGCCGCCGTCATCTGGTATTCGGGGACTCCAACCGCGTGCCCTTCCAGGTCAGTGGGTTCCCTGATGCCAGCGTCGGCGCGAATGAAGATGCCGCCGTGGCGGAAGGCGCGTGACAGAAACACCGGGATCGCCGTGTAGGCGCACGTTTCCGTTGACACCTGCATCAAATAGCTGCTGAGCGACATCTCCGTGACATCGAATCGAGCTTCACCGACGGCCAGGGGAAATAATGTCGACGGCGGCATGGCTTGGCATTCGAGGTTGCAACCGGGCACCTCTATACGCCCGTCGAGGAGGGCTTGGGCCCGGTCGTAATCCCAGCATGCCAAGCTCAGATGCCGATTTGGATCGCTCATTGGGGTTCCTTTCGCAATGACGGAGACATGGCTCAAGAATCTTAAGTCGGGGTGCGGCGCGGCGCAACG
>PTLL01000120.1 GCA_002938315.1 Alphaproteobacteria bacterium MarineAlpha3_Bin2
GATGCCGTCGGCCGGTAAGCAGCTTAAGGTCATGGGTATAATCGTTGTCGGCATTACCATCGTTCTCGGCGGCGGCGTTTGGCTGTCGATGTTTTTGAGGGGCTGATCTGGCCGAGGCGGTGTGATTCTCCAACCTTTTAGAGGTTTTTTTTGTTTCGATTTGGCGGGCCTTTTTGGCCCCTCATTTCTGTCGGGGTTGCTTAGCCAAGTAATAGTTTCAAGTGGGGTGAGACCATGAAAAAAAACATTTTTTATATGTTGTCGGCTCTGGTGGTGTTTGGATTGTCGGCGCCGGCGGATGCGGAATGCTACGATCCTCCGGGAGCCTACGTAGTCTGGTCCAAGTGTCAGTTCGCCCGGAAAAATTTCGAGGGCGTCGATCTGAGTGGCGCGGTGATGGACGATATCGTCCTCCACCATTCCAACTTAAAAGGCGTCAACCTTGAAAAAGCCGACCTTCGTGGCGCCGACCTGTCGAACACGGACCTGTCCGGGGCGAACCTGAAAAGAGCCCGGCTCAATAAGGCCATCATTAAGGACGCCAATCTCACGGGCGCCGACCTTTCGGGCGCCAACCTGGAAGGCGCCGACCTGGAACGGTCCATTCTCACCGGTGCCAAGATCAAGGGGACCAAGTTCGACGCCGTCAGGATGTCGGATGCCACCTGGACCGACGGCAAGACCCAGTGCAAGGGCGGTTCCGTCGGCAAGTGCAATAAATAGCGCGGTCCATTCTTCGAACCAGTTTGGACCCTAGAAATGGACTATTTCCAGCACGTCCTGAAAAAGCACCATAAAGAAAAATACCGCCGCGATGGAGCCGAACAACAGACGGACGAAATCGCTTTCGCCCTCTTTGTTCCTGAAGCGGATTCCATGGAGCGCGATATACCCGGTGGCAGCCAGGAAAATGAAATTAACGAAGGGCTCGGCCTCGCCGACGAACTCAAACATGGCCAGATATTAGCGGTTCATTGGAACCCGGACAAGAACCACTTACAGGTATAAACGGCCCCCACGGGGTCAGCGGCGGGGGCGGCTCACGTCGCTGTAATTGCCGGCGCCGCCGGGCGCGATAAAGTGTTCTTTATGCCCGGTTGAGACGTTCATGTCGGGCAGAACCTGGGGCAGATTCTTTTTCTCGAAATAGGGCGGCAGCAGCGATACCGGCTCTTCGGCGACCTGGTCGGCAACGTAAATGCTGCCGAAGATGGCAATCATCACAACCGACGCCGCGAGGCAGAAGCGCTGAAATCCCTTCGGCACCGAAGTTTGGTAATCGTAATCATAACGATGGTATTTAGCCGCGTTGTCGTCGATCTCTCTCTGTTCGTGACCCTCGATGATAAGGCGCGCATAGTGCCGGGCCCAATTGGGTACGTGATGGTGCAGCATATAGGTCGAGAATAGCTTCGCTACCAGGGCTTCGGGCAGGTCCTTGCCGTGCCATTCCCGGTAGGCCAGTTGCAGAAGCTGGAATTCGCCCACCTGCAACTGGTTGGCGGCCTCGATCACGATCAATCGTTCCTTCATTTCCGCTTCTTCCCGTTCGGGGTTCAGCAACGTCTCCCACAAGCCGGAAAGCGGATTCTTTCGGTTTGGATTCCCCATGGCTCCCACCATAGCCGGTTATGCGGTCGAGGTCGATAAGCGCCCCTTCACGGTTTGGTTATAGAAAATGGCGGCCTGAGGGGTTAAAATCCGACCCCATGAGTTTTGACGCGATAAAAATAAACCCCCTGGCCCCGGCGTTGGGGGCTGAAATCGGCGGCGTCGATCTATCCGGCGACTTAAGCGATGGCGTCATCGCCGGCATCCGCCAGGCCCTGCTGGACCACCTGGTGGTGTTTTTCCGCGACCAGGACATCACGCCAGCGCAGCATTTGGCCTTCGCCCGGCGTTTCGGGGAGATTGTATCCTATCCCATGGTCACCGGGCTGGAGGATCACCCGGAAATCGTCCCGGTGGTGAAGCTGGCCGATGAGACCCACAATTTCGGCGGCATCTGGCATTCGGATACCACGTATTTGGCCGAGCCGCCCATGGGCGCCATCTTGGTGGCGCGGGAACTGCCGCCCGAGGGCGGCGATACCTTATTCGCCAATATGATGATGGCGTTCGAGGCGTTGTCGGGAGGCATGAAAGAGATGCTGTCCGGCCTGATTGCCATTAACAGTTCCGCCAAGGATGCCGTCGCCAAATCCCGCCAAGACCGCCAAAAAGACATGGGCGACGTTCCCGAACCCCTGGTTTCCGAACATCCTGTAGTACGTACCCACCCGGAATCCGGCAATAAGGCGCTCTACGTCAACGTTGGCCACACCATCGGTATCAAGGGCATGGCGATGGAGGAAAGCGCGCCGATCCTGGAATACCTGTTCCAGCATCAACGCCGCGAAGATTTCGCTATGCGCTTTCAATGGCGGCCGGGATCCATCGCCTTTTGGGACAACCGCACAACCCAGCATTATCCCTTGAACGATTACCACGGCCACAAGCGGGTGCATCACCGCGTCACCCTGGCCGGTGATGTGCCGGTTTGAGGGGGAAATGGTGGTGGACGCAGTCTGCCGCGAACTCGTCTCCACAGATTTCCCTGTTAAACAGGGAAAATTCAGGGAAATTATTTAGAATATCACCTGTGTTTTCTGCATAAAATTACTTAAAGGATAGTGTAACCGTGGCCTTCAAGGCCGTGGTCAATCGTGTCGTGACTGATCGGAACAGAGAATAACAGGGAATTATCAGGGAAATTGGGGGATGGCGGATTGCTAAGAAAAAGCGAAGGAAAGCAACTCGTCCAATGCCAGAGTTTGAATCCTATTTGTTAGAACTCAGTGATTGGCATGTCTCTTACAGCTTAAGTCTTGGACACGATAAGGGGGGAAAGCGGACATTGTGAGGTGTGCGGAAACTAAAAAAAATGCTGTAGACCATTATCGCGGCACTAGGATCCGATAATGTTGGAATACCCTAACTCAACCACTATTTATTTACAGAATCCTGCTGACCGAGGGCAATCGGTTTACTCGCGGAAACCTCTTCGGGGGT
>PTLL01000121.1 GCA_002938315.1 Alphaproteobacteria bacterium MarineAlpha3_Bin2
ATTCGATTTTGCCGATGACCCCCGAATGAAGGGCGCCTTCGTTGTTGTCGCCACCCAAGGCAAACGTGACCGGGATGCGCTACGGTGCGCCCTATCGTCTAACGCCGCCTATGTCGCCATGATCGGATCCCGTCGTAAGGCGGAAAAACTGAAAGCCGATCTCCTGGCCGAAGGCATGGCGGTGGATAATCTCGATGCCCTGCATTATCCTGCCGGGCTCGACATTGGCGCGGTGACGCCGGATGAAATTGCACTTTCCGTCCTGGCCGAAATCGTCCAGGATCGCCACAAGGCGGATGCGGGCTCAAAAAATGTAACGGCCCGCAAGACCTCATTCTCCACCGGGTAAGGGCGCCCTCACTAAAAAGATCGGAATAAGACTATGCAATTAAGCGATGAAATCCGGATTGCCGCGCCGCGGGAACAGGTATTCGCCGCCCTAAACGATCCGGAGATTCTGAAGAAAGCCATCCCCGGCTGCGAGGAAATCGAACAGGTTTCCGAGACCGAATTGGTGGCAACGGTAGTCACCAGGATCGGGCCCATCAAAGCCAAGTTTAAGGGCCAGGTGACGCTTTCGGATCTCAACCCGCCTGAAAGCTATACCATCTCCGGTGAGGGGACCGGTGGCTCCGCCGGGTTCGCCAAGGGCGGCGCCAAGGTGACCCTGGAAGCGGACGGCACGGCGACCATCCTGCATTACGAGGTCCAGGCCGATGTCGGCGGTAAGTTGGCCCAGTTGGGTGGCCGGTTAATCGAGGGCACCGCAAAAAAATTGGCTGGGGAGTTTTTCAACAGCTTCCGGGATGCCGTGGCCGGGCCTGCCGAGGAGGGCGTTGCCGAGGTGGCCGCGGAAAAAGCCGAACCCGGCGGGGTCAACCCGATGGTTTGGATTGCCGGCGGGGCGGTTGCACTCATCGTTCTCTATTTGCTGGTCGGGTAACCCTACCCGGCGTTCAGATCGTCGGGCGTGTCGATATCGAAATGGATGCCGGCGTCGCCGACCTCGACCTTGGATACGCGATCTGCATACCGCTCAAGCAATTGGCGGGCGCCGTTGTCGCCCCAAATGTCCAATATCTCCGGAAAAAACGCCCGAGGCCACAAGACGGGGTTTCCCGGACGGCCGTCAACGGACGGCTGACAAATAGTTTCTTCCTTATCCGCCTGGAATTGTTCGATCAGCGCATTGACAATTCCCGCCGACACCAGCGGCATGTCGCCCAACAGCACCACGGCGCCGCTATGATTATCGGAAACGGCGCCGATGCCGGCCCGGAGCGACGTACTGAGTCCTTCCGGATAATGCGGGTTGTGAACGAAACGGACGTCGAAGCCCGATAGAATCTCGCGCACCAAATCCGCCTCATGGCCGGTGACGACGATGACCTCGGCGGCGTCCGATTCAATCGCCGCCGCCACGACTAGGCGGACCAACGCCGTGCCATCGACCGCCGCCAACAACTTGTTGATTTTGCCCATGCGCTTCGAGACGCCGCCGGCCATCACCACCGCCGAAACCTTGCCACTGGGACCCGCCGCGGTTTTGGGGGCATGGCTTTCGCGGGGCTCCGCCCGATCCGGCACGTCCTTCATCAGGCCGCCGACACCCATCCCCAACAGCACCCCAGGGGAAACGTCGAGGTCCGCCAGCACCCTCGGCAAAACGAGGTCGATGCCGTTGGATTGCGGCGAGCGCGCGCAACCGGGCAGGCCGAGAACCGGGATGTCCCCGAGACTGGCCGACACTAACAGGTTGCCGGGATCGACAGGAATGCCAAACAAATCGATGTCGCCGCCGGCGTCTTCAATGGCCGCCGGCACGACGTCGCCTTGATCCGACGTGCTGGCGCCGCCCAAAATCAGGATCAGCTCGGCGCCCTTCGTGCGCATGTCTTCGACTGCGGCGGCGAGATCCGCAACATGATGACCGGTGCGGGCTTCATAGGCCACCGGGCTGCCGTAGGTTTCCAGCCGCGCCGATATCACCGCTTGGGCCTTATCCAGCAGGCTTTCCTTGTTGCCGGCAACCCGCGTCAACACCAACCCGACTTTTCGCGGGCGAAACGGATGAACGACAATGGCGGCGGCGTCACCGGCCAAGGCGTCCAGGGCCTCCAGGCGGGCCTTCGGCACCGCGTAGGGGATCACCTTAATGGTGGCCAGGGTGCGGCCGGGCTCGACGACCTCAAACGGCGCCACCGTACCGGTCACCACGCCGTCGCCCGATCGGTTGAGCGCATCGATGGTTGCCGCCTCGATGGTGACGACGCCGCCGATCCGGGCATGCAGGTTGCACCGCCCGGTCACCGGCGTCATGACATCGACACCGTCCCCGGCAAGACGGGTGGCGACGGCTTCGGCGACCGCATCCTCCATCACGTCCCCGTCCTCGATCCGGGCCACCAACACGGAGGTTACCCCGGCTTTGGTAAGCGCCCTGACATCGGCGGCGCTCAGCGGCACGCCCTTTTTGATGGTCAGGGATTCCACCCGCAGCGTGTGCGCCAGGACCGCGTTCTCCGCTTCCTCGACAGGGACTTCCCCGAATATCATGGCGTCGCTCCTTGGCCTTCGATCATAGAATGGCATTTAAAAAACACCCGATTATGCCTTAAAAACGGGTGTAAAAAAATAACGCGTTTGTTCGATCCGAGCCCTTAACCGGGCCCTAGATAAGGCCGCCTAAAGTGTCATTGTATCTATTTTCGATCATCGGCGCGTTACGGACAATATCCGCTAATGGGATGGACCGGCTGCATCAGAAGCGGACGGCCCCATAATAAAATCCATCAAACTATACCAATGATGTTTTGTCACTGAGTGGAAATTCAGTCCATTGTTAAATCAAAATTGCTGTTATACATAACGCCCTTCGGTTATGTCTGCTATCGGGTAATAAGCACAATAATGGATAGGGCAGAAAAGCGTCGCCAGCGGGAAAAGTCTGAGAAAGCCGCCAAGAGTGCAGAGCTTGGACGCGCAGCCGGTCGCTCGCCCGAACAACAAACGCTAACCATCCAACAATCCCT
>PTLL01000122.1 GCA_002938315.1 Alphaproteobacteria bacterium MarineAlpha3_Bin2
CCGATATTCCCATGCCCGCAAAGCCCGAATACGTAGGGCACGTTCTCGCGAATGAGATAGTCGATGATGACTTGGCCGCCGTTAAGTCGATTGGGTTTTATCATGGGATTAACGAGCCTCGCTTGGCGGCGCCGGGGGGATTTCTCCTGCGGCGGCGGGAAGGGCGGCAATGATTAGGCCAATTCCAGCCGACATGAGCAGACGGCTAAAAAGCTTGCTGTCTACATAACAGACCATAAAGAAACCTCCAGGGTAGATTTTTATTTTTGGAAGCGAAAACTTTAACAAATTTTATAGGCGATTTAGAGGGAAAAAGGCCAGAGGCTATCTAGTAAAGACCAATGTGTGGGGGGAAAGCGCTGTTTTTCAGAGTTCCTCGACGGGGGAAACGCCGATAACCTGCAAGCCTGAGACAATGACCGTAGCCACCCCCTGAACAAGTGCAAGGCGGGCAATGGTCAACGCGGGCTCTCCTGTAATGATGAACCTTAACCGGGCATCATCGTTGCCTTTATTCCAAAGTGCATGAAAAAGGGTTGCCAGTTCATTTAGGTAATAGGCGATACGATGAGGTTCGTGGGCTTCGGCGGCGTTTTCAACCATCCGCGGCCAGGCCGCCATAACTTTGATAAGGTCCAGCTCCGAAGGGTCAGTTAAAAGACTCAAATCGGCGGCTGCCAATGCCGAAGGGGAAATTGTGTCATCACCCCACTCGGTGGCGGCATTGCGCAATACAGAACGGCAACGGGCGTGGGCATAGTGAACATAGAAGACCGGGTTATCCCGAGACTGCTCTAATGCCTTATCAAGATCGAATTCCATCTGTGAATCATTTTTGCGGGTTAACATCATAAACCGGACGACATCGCGGCCGACTTCTCCAATCAAATCACTTAGGGTCACGAAGGTGCCGGCCCGCTTTGACATCCGTAATGCCTCGCCGCCCTTTTTTAAGTGAACCATTTGGCAGATTTTCACATCTAGCTCGCCTTCACCGCCGGTCACTGCCCCCACCGCCGCTTTCATCCGCTTGACATAGCCCCCATGATCGGCGCCCCAAACATTAATCATCGATTTGAATCCCCGCTGAAATTTGTCGAGGTGATAGGCCATGTCGGTGGCGAAATAGGTCCAGGTGCCGTCGGACTTTTTTAATGCCCGATCAACTTCGTCACCGAATTGGCTGGCCCGGAACAGCGTTTGCGGCCGGGGTTCCCAATCATCGGGGATCTTTCCTTTGGGGGGCTCAAGGACGCCGGTATAGATCAGGTCCATCTTTTCCAGTTGTTCGAGCACGCCCTCAACAGCGCCTTTTTCGACCAAGGTTTTTTCCGACGAGAACACATCAAAATCTATACCTAAAGATTTAAGGTCTTCGCGCACTTCATCCATCATCAGGATCGCCGCGAAGGAACGAATGTCGGCCAACCAAGCCTCTTCATCAGCGCCAAGCCATTGATCACCATATTTTTCTGCTAGGGCTTCGCCCACGGGAATCAAATATTCGCCGGGATAAAGCCCTTTCGGAATCTCCTTGATCTTCTCCCCCAGCGCCTCGCGGTAGCGCAGATAGGCCGAACGGGCCAGAATATCAACCTGGGCACCAGCGTCATTGACGTAATATTCACGGGTGACTGCATAACCGGCTTTTTCCAACAGTGATGCCAGAACATCACCGACCACGGCGCCACGCGCATGGGCCACGTGCAAGGGACCCGTGGGATTGGCGGATACGTATTCGACGTTAACTGTCTCCCCTCGGCCCAAGGTGGAATCCCCAAAGGCCGTCCCGTTTTGCAGGATTTCTTCGAGGCGTTGGTGCCAATATGGTGATTCCAGACGCAAATTAATAAATCCAGGTCCGGCGATTTCCGTCTCATGGACCCACTGAATGGTGTTCAGGCGCTCGCTCAAAACCGCAGCCAAATCCCGTGGCTTCATGCCCGCCGCTTTCGATAAAACCATCGCCGCGTTGGTGGCCATGTCGCCATGCCCCGCTTCACGGGGAGGCTCCACGGTGATACGGCCCGTGTCCATTCCGGCGGGAATTACATTTTGGCTGGCCAATTCATCGACAATGCTGAGGATTTCGTCACGGAAGTGTTGATAAATATTCATAAACTCAAGGACCAATCAGCCATTCGCGGTATCCATTTTTTCGTCAATCTGGAGCCGTTGATACTTGAGAGCCTAACCTCAATCAACCCGCGTTTACTAGCGGAACAATGAGCACAGCCGGGACTTGACCCCGGATGCCGTAGCCTGTCACTCTGAATACTCGGTTGAAGTATCTGGTTCTAAGAAATGAGCAAAAAAAGCAATATCGACGTTAAGGGCTATAAAAAGCGTTTAACCTCGATGCGCAAAGAAGTCGAAGAGCTTTCCGAGGTCACCGAAGAGGCGCGTCAACCGGTGGAACTGGATCAAACCATGGTCGGGCGACTTTCCAGGATGGATGCGCTCCAGTCCCAAGCCATGCAGCTTGAAACCGAGCGCCGGCGTACCATCGAAATAAGGCGCATTGTTTCCGCACTTCAGCGAATCGACGAGGGAGAATTCGGTTATTGCGTAAGCTGTGGTATTGAAATTGAACACAAAAGGCTGGACAACGACCCGACGGCGCCGACCTGTTTCGATTGCGCCGAAATGTCGAAAGGCTAGTCGCGTCAAGAGCGGCTGTCCTGCCCCCCTATAACTGATCCAGTTTGATATAGTTTTTATCTGGTTTTCAGGGGAGGTTTTGATGACGAGAAAGCGTTTTTCAGAAGAAGATATA
>PTLL01000123.1 GCA_002938315.1 Alphaproteobacteria bacterium MarineAlpha3_Bin2
TCGGTGCAGATCAAATGACCGTGGCCTTCTTCCAAATCACGGGCAACCAGCACGGAACACGGCGCGTGAATGGCGACCTTTTCGGCCACGGCAGGGTCCCAGAACGACCGGCCCATGCCTTTCCAGCGGCCTGACGCGCCCAGGATGATGAGGTCGTAGGGCCCCAATTCCCATTGTTCGAGAATGCCGGTGGCGATGTCTGTGGCGACCTTGAGCTTGAGCGCCACTATCTTGCCCTGTTCATTGATGTAGTTGATCTTGTTGTCGCCCAGGGGATCGCCGTTAACGTCGGTGTGCGCGACCTCTTCGCGCCACTCGTCACCGTCCATGATCCCCAGTTCCTTGAGCATGTCGCGGCCCTTCTTGAGGTATTGAATACCCGGCAGTTCGAGCCCCCATTTCAGCATGTTCTCGCGGGCGACGCGGACCTGAAGGCCGCCGGAGCGCAGCCCCTGGTCCACCGGGCGCACGTAAAGCAGGACGATATCGGCATCGACGCCACCGCCGAGCCGGGCCGCGTACCGCAGGCTTTGATAGCACTCATCGGACCCGTCGATGCAGACGAGGATTCGAAAGCGGTCCTTGCGCGCCTCGATCTCGGCGGCCGACATCCCCGGAGCCCCATTCCAATTAACCATATCAGACTCCCAACAGTGGCCAGTATAGCTTAGCCGCCACCAACATGATAACCGAAGATGCGATGGCCATTTTCCATCCGACGATAAGAAAGTCGGTAGCTTTCAGATACCCGGACGCATAAACGATGGTGCAGGCCGGCGTTCCGACCACGGTAAGGTACGCGAAAGACGACGAAATTGCCGTTATGTAACCGATGATAATCGGGCTTTCATTGGCGACCACGGACACTTTCAGAACAATTGGGCCCAACACGGCGACGGCGGCGCCGTTCGACATCATGTTGGTAACGCCCGTTGTCAGCACCGAAACCGCCGCCCACAGACCGAATCCTTCATTGGCGCCGAGCGGCGACAGGAACGCCAGGAAACCCTCGGCGACCCATTGGGCGGCCCCGGTTTCCTTCATTTGCAGGCCAAGCGAGATGGCTGCTGCGTACAGCAGGATAACGCCCCAATTGACGCCTGAGTTGATGTCTTCCCAACGCACCAGACCGGCAATCAAGAACACGGCGGCGCCGGCGACGGCGACCGTACCCATACCGATATCGCCTGAAATTGTGATCCAGCCGAGTAACACCAGGAAGAAAATGGCAATGGACATCCAATCGGCGGCCTTCATCGATCCCTCTTCCTCGATCAACGCGCGCAGCTTAACCACCGCCCTGGACAAATCCCGGTATTCCGGTCGGAAGGTCCAAAACAGGATAGCGGTCACGAAGGGCACCTGAATCAGAAACATCGGGTAGGCGTGGACCATCCAGTCCACATAGCTGACCATAAACTTATAGGTTTCCGGGTTTGTCGGATCGTAGAAAAATTCCTTCCAGTATCCGATCATAATGGCGTTTCTGGCGCCGCCCGACGGCGTCCCAATGCCGGCCACCGAGGCGCCGTAGGCAATGGAAAACAACAACACGGCGGCCAGATTACGGACTTTCCTGGGATCGTCGGAGGTCAAGGTGATCAAGGTGATTCCGACCGGCAGCATCATCGCCGCCACGGTGTGTTCGCCGACGAACGACGCCAATATGCCGGAAACCACAGTGATGCCAAAACACACACGCCAGGTCTTGGTCCCGGTCATGCGGACAATCAGCCAGGCGATCCTTTTGTCCAGCTTCTGTTTGACCACGGCGACGGCCAGCATCAGCGAGCCGGCGATGAACAGGACCGAATCCGTCACCAGGCTTTTCGCCACTTCCGAAGAATCATGGCCCATCAACACGACCTGGCCGATGATGATCAGCAGCGCCACCGTCGGCAACGGCACCGGTTCGGTGACGAACAATATGACCGCCACCACCGACATGGTCAGGATGATCAGGCCCTCAGGAGACAGGCCTTCGGGCAAAGGCATGTGCAGCATAAAGGCGCCGACGACCATGGCGATGAA
>PTLL01000013.1 GCA_002938315.1 Alphaproteobacteria bacterium MarineAlpha3_Bin2
CCTTGCGGTCCGGGTGCCTGAGAGTTTCCGGGGCGGTTGCTCCTTCGGCGCCGACATCATTCTTTTGCCGGTCTCTCCCTCAAGGGTCATCTGAGAAAAATATATACCTTCTATCATCAAACTTGGCATGTCCTGACCTATCAGGTCAATAACCGGCTAGCCGGAAAGGGCGACGTGATCTTGGCGCTACCGGGAGGGTCTTGCGTTCGAATTCTGAATCTTTTTGCGGTTGTAGAGGAGCTCTTCGCGGGTTGGTTTAAAGCCTACGAAAATTCGATAATAACTGCTGGACGATTTTGGCGATATGGGAAGGACCCTTGTGAAGGGCGACGTTCGAAACTGTAAGTGGGTTTTATTACCGGGAAATTTAATGACAACCCTGAGATCCTTTTTTTTTGGAATGTTTCCGTTCTTGTCGGGAAGCCTCAGAATGGTTCCTTTATTGTCGAGGAACCTGACAAAGTAATCAAATCGCGCCTTGCGGTCGCGGTTGGCCGGGCCGCGCGAAGCGGCCATCCTGAGGGTGACGGCAACTTCCAGGGTTCCGGTTCTGGTTTTTTTTTCGATATCGCTTAGGCACGCTAATTGGACGCCGGTGATTTTTCCCTCAAAATCGACGTCGATCAGGTCGCGGCCGGGACCATCCTTAAACTTGGTTAAATTTGCCGCATCGGCGATGACCCGGTAATCGGGGCATTTTAGCACGATCGGATCTTTAAATTTATCGATGACGTTTTGATAGGTCGAACAGCCAATGAGGCCAAACGCCAACACCATCAGGGGGATCGCCCGCCGCCACCCACGGTAGCGGACGGCGTGGGGATTACAGGCCGGGAAGGTCACGGGCCAACACCATTACAAGGTTGAATGCGTTCCGTCGCAAAGCGGTTTATTTTTGGTATTCTTGCAACCGCAAAAGAAAACCGTTTCCGTCTTCTCGGCCTTATAGTTGGTCGGCGTAAACGGGGTGCCGTTATGGCTTCCATCACAAAAGGGTTGCGATTGGCTCTGCCCGCAGGCGCACCAGACATACGTCTTGCCTTCTTCCACATCGACGCCATACGGCGAGGTTTGGGCGACGGTTGGCTTGTCCATGGCGGCAGGTTCCTTTTGGTTCGATTCAAATGGTGGGCGTACCGGCGACTGTAAATCAGTGCCCAGTTGTCGGCAAGGCCTGCTCAGCGGGATTTAGCGCCGGCGGTGTCGCCCGGGTCGACCAGTTTAATGAGCGTCGCGGCGAGCCTGCCGAAGGCACGGGCGCGGCCCCAGGAATTGTCGATGGAGCGCGCCACGGTAAGGCCGTGATCAAAGGCCGCCCAGGCAGCGATTTCTGAGAACATCCAGACCCGGCTCAAGGTGCTTTTGATGTCGCCGGTGGCTTGGTTGGCATAGGTCTTGGTCTTTTGGGGGCCGGGGTCGTCGCCAGCCCGGATTTGCTCGGCGGCAATGGTCCAAAGGGTGTGGGCGCGGAGCCGGTTGTCGTCGATTTTCCGGGCCGCCGCGACGGCGTTGAAAAACAGCCCGTCCGCCCTGGCGCCGGCGTCGGGCAGTTTGCCAATGCCGGCCATGGCCAGCGATACGCGACTGACCGCATAAGACCGCGCATAGGAAAACTTGATCTTCTCGATGGCGGCCAATGCCAATTTCAGGGTCACGTCGGCGGCATCTTTATCACCGTTTTCCGCTTTGGTCAGGGCAATCTGGCCCAACACTACGGTCCGGAAACGAACCGCCTCGATGGTGTTGGCGGCGGCTAGTGCGGCGGCCGCATCGCCGGCCAGCGCTTGTTTGGTGGCGGCCGCGATCAGCACCGGGGTGGGGTTGGAATTATCGCTGACATCACTGAGGATGTTGAGCGCCTGGGCCAATTGCTCGGTTTCGGCGAACGCCTTGGCGATATGGCGGAGCGCCACTCCCAATCCGCCGGCATCAATTTTTTTGCGAGCGAAGGATTCGGTTGTATTCAATATGCCGGTGGCTTGCTCGGTATTGCCGGCGTGGGCAAAAATCACCGCCGCCTTGGCCTGAAAGGAGACCTGGGTCAGCGCCTTTTACGCACGCAGGACCAGATCGTCCAGTTGTCCCTTCGGCGTCTCCTCTGTCGGCAGGCCGGTGGGCCTGGCGGCGATCTCGACCCCGGCGAAACCCGTCATGGGCAGGCTTAGGATCATCAACCCGGCCATTGTCGCGACAACGAATTTGGAGGTAATGGTCAAAATGGGTTCATTTCTTGGGACGGGCACCAAACCACAGGCTACATACAATAGTATTATTATATACTTTATGGCGGCAATCCCCAAGGATGCCGTCATCCCTTGCCAGCGGGGCGGCGGTTCCGTAAGACTTCCGGCGAGGGGAAAGTCATGGCTGTCTATACCGAAGTCGGCGACGAAGATTTGGTCCGATTCGCCGCCGAATACGATATCGGAGAGTTTCTGTCCTGCAAGGGCATTGCCGAAGGCATCGAAAATTCCAATTTCACGCTGAACACCTCGACCGGCAACTTCATCCTGACGCTCTATGAGAAGCGCGTTGATGCAAAAGACCTGCCTTTCTTTTTAGGGCTGATGGACCATCTGGACGCCGCTGGCATCCCATGCCCGACGCCGGTCCACGGCCGCGATGGCGAAGCGCTGCGCCAACTGTGCGGTCGGCCCGCCGCTATCTTCACGTTTCTGTCCGGGATGTGGCCCCGGCGGAACACGCCCGAGCATGCCGCTGAACTGGGCCGCGCCATGGCGGAAATGCATCTGGCCGGGGCCGATTTTCCCATGACCCGGGCCAATGGCTTGTCGCTGGAAAGCTGGCGGCCATTGTTGGCCCAAAGCGGAGACCGCGTCGATGAGGTGACGCCGGGCCTGGCCAAGGAGCTGAACGGCGAACTGGACGCGCTTGAGGAAAACTGGCCGGAAGGCCTTCCAGGGGGCGTCATCCACGCCGATCTTTTCCCCGACAACGTCTTTTTCCGCGATGGGCGGCTGGTCGGGATGATCGATTTTTATTTCGCCTGCACCGACATGTTTGCCTATGACCTGGGGATTTGCCTCAATGCCTGGTGTTTCGAGCCGGACCGGAGCTTCAACATCACCAAGGCGCGGCGCCTGTTGACGGCGTATCGCAAGGTCCGCGATTTTTCCGAGGCGGAACTGACAGCGCTTCCATTGCTGGCCCGGGGCGCGGCGATGCGCTTTTTGCTGACCCGGCTGTATGACTGGCTCTATACGCCGGACGATGCGCTGGTGACCCGCAAGGACCCGCTGGAGTATCTCATCAAGCTGCGGTTTCACCGCGAGATAACCAGCCCCGCTGAATACGGACTGGAATAAACGATGGCCGACGAGACCATTGAGCGCACCGAAATTTATACCGACGGCGCCTGCCTGGGCAATCCGGGGCCCGGTGGCTGGGGTGTGTTGTTGCGTTGGCGTGGGGTGGAGAAGGAACTTTCCGGCGGCGAGGCGGAGACCACCAACAACCGCATGGAACTGATGGCGGCGATTAAGGGGATCGAGGCGTTGAAGCCAGGCAACCCGGCCAATCTCTATACCGACAGTAAATATGTCATGCAGGGGATCACCGATTGGATTGACGGCTGGAAACGCAACGGCTGGCGGACGGCGGCAAAAAAACCGGTCAAGAACAAGGACCTCTGGCAGATGCTCGATGGTGTCCTCGACGGCCACGACATCGGCTGGCACTGGGTCAAGGGCCATGCAGGCCATGCGGAAAACGAACGCGCCGATCAATTGGCCAGCGCTGCGGCGAAGGCGGCGGGGGATACATAAAATAGCAATAGGCTTTAGTGATCAGTTAGAGTAAATGCGCGGTTTGGATAAAGGCGGGATACGGCAACAATGAGTAACACTAAGAATGAACTACGGGCACTCGTCGTCGATGATGATTCCCAGATCGCTCGCTTGATCGCGGCCACGCTTTCTCAGCTTGGCATTTCCGATATCACGATCGTCAACGACGGTGCCCAGGCCCTGGCGCGGGTAGAGACCGTCCAACAGCCTTTTTCATTCGTCGTCTGCGATTGGATGATGCCCAATATGGACGGGTTGGAGTTTCTGTAACGATTTCGCAACATTCACCCCGACACCCCTTTTGTGATGCTGACGGCCAAGACGGATGCCAGTGCTTTTAATAAGGCCAAGCGGCTGGGCGCCAACTATTTCCTGATGAAACCGCTGGCCCCTGACGACCTGAAGATGCGTCTGAAAGCGGTTATTGATGTCGCCTGCGCAAGCTGACCGGGCCAGGGGCTGACGGCTTTCCCCGCAAAAAACTGACGCGGCGCTAGAGCGCGCCGAGCATGACCTCGGCGCTGGTGTTCTCGAAGGTGCCCGGCGCGTCTATTTGCAAGCTAGTGACGGTGCCGTCATCGACAACCATGGAGAACCGCTGGCTGCGGACGCCGAAGCCCTTGGCGCTCATGTCGGAATCCAGGCCCGCCGCGGTGACGAATTTGGCGCTGCCGTCGGCGACCATCATGACGCTGTCACCGACGTCCTGGGCCTTGCCCCAGGCGCCCATGACGAAGGCGTCGTTGACCGAAATGCAGACGATGGAATCGATGCCCTTGGCCTTCAGCGCGTTGGCGTTATCGACGTAGCCGGGCAGGTGGCGGGCCGAACAGGTGCGGGTGAAGGCGCCGGGCAACCCGAACACGGCGACCTTTTTCCCGGCTAAAATGTCGTCAGTGGAAATGCCGCCAGGGCCGTCGTCGGTCATGATGTTCAAGTCCGTGGAAGGAACTTTGTCGCCTACGCTAATGGTCATGGATGTCTCTCTCTGGTTGCGGGGTTATTTGAGTGTTGCCTGCTTGAAGGCGTCGAGGACGGTATCTTGGCTCAGCAATTCCGGCAGCACAATGCCCGTTGGCGCGCCCGGCCCATAGACCACGTCGAAGGGAATGCCGTAGCGTTGATGGCGGGCCAGGAAATCCGAAATCATCGGATCGGGCCGGGTCCAATCGGCCTTCATGACGACGACCTTTTCGCCCTGGAACGCGGCCAAGACGTTTTTCTTGTTGAGTACGAAGGCCTTGTTGATCTGACAGGTAAGGCACCATTCAGCAGTGACGTCGACGAAAACGGTATGGCCCTCGCTGACCAGCTTGGCGATGGCGGCTTCATCGAAGGGCGTCCACAGGCGGTCGAGGGAGCCTGTGCCTTGTGTTGTTTCTTTGAAGTTTTTGGCCCCGCCGGAAGCGTCGCCGAGCCAGCCGGGAACCATGAACGCGGCCACGGCGGCGACTGCCATCCACAAAGGCGCGCGTCGCCCGGCGCCGTCGGGTACAATGTGCCCCAGGTACAACAACCCGGCGGCGGCGGCAGCCAGCACCCCGACCCCGACGGCGGCCTTGAGGCCGATGCTGATGGCGAGCACGCTCAACAGCCACACCCCCGTCGCCGCCAGGGCGAATCCCAGGACCCGTTTCATGGTTACCATCCACGGCCCCGGTTTCGGCAACCGGGTGGCGAGGCCGGGAAACGTGGCCACGGTCAGGTACGGCAAGGACAGGCCAATGCCTAGGGCGGCGAACACGGCGCTTATTTCAACCCCGCCCCGTGCCAGGGCGAAACCGATGGCGGTGCCCAGGAACGGCGCCGAACACGGCGTCGCCAACAAGGTGGCGAACGCGCCTTGCAGGAAATGGCCGCCGAGGCCGTGGGCATGCCCGGCGTGTTCGCCCATGTCGGCAACCCAGCCCGGCAGGCGCACTTCGAAGAATCCCCATAGATTGCAGGCAAACGCGGTGACCAGCAGGGTCATGGCAACCAGGAACCAGGGTTGCTGAAACTGGATGCCCCAACCGACGGTCATGCCGGCGGTCTTTAAAATGATCAGCGCCGCCGCCAGCACCATAAAGGCAAATAGGATGCCGGCGGCCGAGGCGAGAAAACTGAGCCGCACCAACCGGCGCTCGCCGCCGCCGTGGCCGACGACGCCCAACAGCTTGATCGACAGCACCGGCAACACGCAGGGCATGAGGTTGAGAATCAGCCCGCCGAGCAGGGCAAACAACAGGATCAGGGCGATCGGCGTCGAAGCGCCTGGATTAAGGCCGCGTCCATCTCCGGCGATGACGTCGAGCCGCTTTTCGGCGCCGCGGTTGCCGTCGACCAGGGTCACGGTCAGGGTTTTGCCGGCCAGCGACTTATCCGGCCCTGGCAGGTATTTGGCACCGAACACCTTGATCTCCAGGGTGGCGGTGCGGCGATCCGGGCCGAGGCGCACGGTGGGTTTTGAAAACGTCAGTTCCGGCGGCCCCTCCGGGAACAGGTCCGGCGCCTGGAAGGGCATCGTCGCGCTGGCTTTGACGCGCAGCATGACGTCCTTGCCGGTCCCCCAGGTTTCTGCCGTCTCGATGCGCAGTCCGTGGCGGTTGTCGCCGACGGGAACCTGGGATTGATAGCGGCTGATCAGGTGCGCGAAGGGACTCGGCCTTGCTGTCTCCTCGGCCGGCCCCCGGGGCAGGGTCAGGGCGACCTCAGCGTCATAGGGGATGCAGATATCGTCACACGTCAGATAGCGCACGATGCCGGACATCCTGAGCGGCCGCGACGGGTCGGCGCGGGTCACGGTGAGCGGAAAGACGACTTCTTTTTTGTACCCCAGTGTTTCCAGCCCGATCACCGAAAACCGTTCCGGCGCCGGCCAATGGATCACCGCGTGTTTCAGGTTTTCCGATCCCTTCCATTCCGGTTGCGGTGGGAAGCCGGCGTCTCCGGGCGACCGCCAATAAATTTTCCATCCCGGCTTTAGCTTGAAATGCAGCCCCAAGATGAGGGTGTCGGCATCGCCGGTGGTTTCCGTGGCGGCGATCAGGCGAAGGGCGCTTTGATCGGTTTGGTGCCAAGCCGACGCTGCCGAACCTTCGCCGGCCGCCTTTGCAGAACCAAACCCTAGCGATAACAGGACGCCAACCAGAAGGGCGGCCAACACCGGCCGGCCGGTACGCTTAATTTTTAAAATCAGTGCCGTCACGGCGGGGATCCACTTTGGGTTATACATTTAATGGCCTCCAAAAATCCGGAAACCTGAAAGCCGGGTAAATATAGGGATTTCCTGGCGAATATCACGCCCGCTTATCGGCACTTCACGCACTGTTGACCAATCGTGTACCCCCTGGCATGTTGCCTAGCCGGTCCGCTTCGCTATTGATCTGTCGATGCCGGATGAGGAATTGATCCAGTGGACGGAAGAAAAAATTGCGTCCCTGCCCGATTTTCAACCCGCCGCGGGCTGGCATGAAAACCTTCGGCGGCGTTTGGAATAAATCGCTGTAAGCCTCGCCGGGGCCTGGAATCCTTTGCCGGGATAAATGCCGTTGGCGGAAAATTCTTCCCGATTCTAGCCCTAGGTGCCGCCGCCCCGGCACCCGGTTTCCCCCACAATATCCTCAACTCTTTGGATTCTCTCGGGTTTTACCAGCAGGCCCGGAAAACCGCGGTTCTGGCATCGTTTATGCGATTCTTTTCAGTCAATAGAACGAAAGGATATTGTATCATGCGTTTTCATGCCGAATTGGACACGATTTCAAATCATTGGCTGGTTTTTGATGCCGCAAACGAAGATCAAGTTGTCGGCGTTCACGTCTCGGGCACCCTGGCCGCGTTGGATGCGATGAAGCGGGAGCAGGACGTCTTCAAAAGCGAGTATTTACCCCTAACGACCCCAAAAACGGTCGCTTAAATAAGGACCACCATTGTGAACGTATCCCGGGAAAATATAAGTAGCCTTAAACGGTTGCTGAAGTTGGAGATCGATCGGGCCGCCGACCGCCTGATCAAAGTGCACGGGCCAAAAGCCGTCACCCATGCCGCCCAAAAGGTCGATTTTGCACTCAAGAAGGGGAATACCGCCGATCACATTTTTTGGATGAGAATCGCCAGTAAGGTAAAAAGCGAGCTTCCCGGCCGGGCATCCTAAATTTCCAGGCTAAGGGCCTGGAATATGACGTGGAATAAGGCATCCCACCGAATTTTCGGTTTTCACCCCCTTGGCCGCATTGCCGATATTGTGCCATAATCACCCTATATAAATAGTGTTGGGGGCGGCCTTGCAATTGCGTCTTTTGGCCGAACGGTTTTGGTCCAACCCTTAAAGAAAGGGAAATCCGATGAATGATTTCGTTGAACCCTTCCAGGAAAACGAGCCCTATCTGGCCGGTCAATTGTTGATCGCCATGCCGGGGATGCAAGACCCCCGCTTCGTAAAAACAGTGATCTACATGTGCGCCCACAATGCCGACGGGGCCATGGGCCTGGTCGTCAACCGGGCGATGGAATCGCTGTCGTTCCCCGACATGCTGGAACAATTGGGCATTAAAACCGGCGGCTGCGACGACAAGATCAACATACATTTCGGCGGCCCCGTGGAATCGGGGCGCGGCTTCGTCCTGCATTCGCGCGATTACCTGAAAGACGCCACCATGGTTGTCGACCAGGACGTCGCCCTGACCGCAACCGTCGATATCCTGAAAGCCATCGCCGGCGGTGATGGCCCCCAGCAAAGCATGTTGGCGTTAGGCTATTCCGGCTGGGCCCCTGGCCAACTGGATTCCGAAATCATGGGCAACGGCTGGCTGCATGTGGATGCCGACGACGACTTGATCTTCGGCGGCGATCTGGATGGCAAATGGGACCGGGCGATGAGCAAAATCGGCATCGATCCCCGGATGCTGTCCGATGACGTGGGCCACGCCTGACCGTTTCCCATGGCAAAACGCAAATCTTCCGGTAAAAAAAACGCCAAGGCCCTGATGCGGGATTTGTTCGCCCGTATGGAGGCGGCGCCGGACGCCCAATCGCTCAACGATGACGTCATCATTCCCTTCGCCGCGGCGCTCGAAGAGGTCTGCGAGGCCAGGGGCTATATCCTCAATATCTTCGGCGAGAAATCCAACATCGTGTTTAGCGGTGACGACGCCGACGCCAAGGCCATCTACGGCCTGGTCGAGGAATACCTGGCGGCGAAGGAGTGAGCCTAATCAGGTTTTAGTAAAAAATAGATTTGCGGGAATAAGTTCCGTTTCTGACATTTTTTAATTGTCGATATGGAGGACGAGTCCCTTATCCCAAATTTCTATATCCCGAAAGTGGGCAGGGCCTTTTATCGGATAGTTCTTTCCTTCAGGTGGGCGAGGAAAGGCTTCTTCATATGGGAAAACAATTACTGTTATTGATGTGTTTTAGCTTTCCTCAAGGCCGATCGAGCTATCGTCAATAGGGATAGTTATTTTTTCTTCGCTTCGGATAGAGGGGTGCCCCCAAGCGACCTTGTATGGGACATTATTTACAATGAGCTCCACGTTGTCAGACTGATCCTTCCTGCGTCCTCCGTGGAAACCACTCAACCGAACCTCTGCTTTCTTAATTTCGGAATTTGCCGGAGTTAAATTCTTTCTTTATAACTCTCTTGCAATATTTATGGTTGTGGTAACGGCGACAAGCCCGTGTTCAAAACAAAAATTTCCACCCTTCTCCTTCCATATCAGTTCCGTAGAACCAATATTTACTCGATCCCCTTCGTATTTTATCGGGTCATTGGGGTCGGGAATACGTGCAAAAATGTTTTGCCACGCCCCTAGATTGGTTTCCTTAAAAAGTGTTCCATATTTTCTGGCTAGGGCTTGCAGGTAATTTGAGGAGCCCAAGTTTGTCAAAAACTGTCCAGTGTTCTTTTCATAGTAAACGACATGCATATTTTTAAATTTTGCGGAAAACGGATCAACGATCTTCGGAATTGTAGTCCCGCCTTGTCTTGAGAAAGAATTGTCACCCAAATGAACACGCTCTTCAAAAAAAGGAATGGTGACAATTTCTGGGTCGTGGAAGAAGCGGTCCTGAATATAAAAAAACCCGCTACCGATGATGGGTAAGATGGTGATGACAGCAAATAAGAGGCCGATCCGTTCTAATTTAGACCATTTTCATCAATCACTTTTGTTCGGAATTAGCCCCTTCAAAATCTTCTTTCCTAGTCGTAAAAATTTATTACCAGTTTAAGAGAATTTCACGAGGTGTGCTTTTTTATCCGCAAATAAACATCTTTTTCTAACTTCCCGTCGCCTGCGCTACTTAGGGGAACCAGCTTATTCCGGCCCCAAGGTCGTCAGCGTCGGCGGGCTGGCCAGCAGCCGCTCGGCGACGCGCTTGATGGCGTCTTCATCGACGGCTTCGACCTTGGCGATGGTGTCTTCGATGGACAGCGGTTTTTTGAACACCACCATTTGCCGGGCCAACTGCTCGCTTCTGGACGATGTGCTTTCCAGAGACATCAGGATGCCGGCCTTGATCTGGGCGCGGGCGCGGGCGATTTCGGTATCTAACAAGCCGCCGGAAATTTCCTTGATTTGGGCGAAAATCAACGGCACCAGTTCCTCGACCTGGGATTTGTCGGTGCCCGCATAAACGCCGAACAGGCCGCCGTCGGTATAACACTGCAGGTAGGCGTAGATGGAGTAGGCCATGCCCCGTTTCTCGCGGATTTCCTGGAACAACCGCGACGACATGCCGCCGCCCAACACCGTCGACATTACGGACGCTGCGTAGAAATCCGGGTCGTCGAAGGCCATGCCTTCCAGTCCGACCAAGACATGCGCTTGTTCCAGATCGCGGGTCTGGTGGCTGTCGCCGCCCACATACCGCGCCTGCTCATGGCCGCCGTTGGTCGGTTCCGGGAGCGAGTCGAAGGCGTCTTCGGCAAGATCAACGAGGCGTTGGTGATCCAGGTTTCCGGCGGCGGCGAATACCATCCCGGTCGCCGAATAATGCTTGCCTATATAGCCGAGCAACGTGTCCGGCGTCATCGCCCGGACCAGATCGGCGGTGCCGAGCACCGGGCGGCCCAGGGCCTGATCGGGAAACGCGGTTTCCTGAAAATAATCGAAGACCACGTCGTCGGGGGTATCAAAGGACTGGTTGATTTCCTGAACAATAACATCCTGCTCGCGGGACAGCTCGGTGCTGTCCATGACCGAATGCTGCAAAATGTCGGCGATGATATCGACGGCCAGCGGCATATCCTCTTTCATGATTTTGGCGTAGTACGCGGTCGATTCCCGCGTCGTGTAGGCGTTGAGGTGGCCGCCGACGTTTTCGATTTCCTCGGCGATGGCCTTGGCGTCGCGGCGCTGGGTGCCCTTGAACGCCATATGCTCCAACAGATGCGAGATGCCGTTGATGTCGGCGTCCTCGTCCCGCGCGCCGACCTCGACCCAGGCGCCCAGCGACACGGTCTCGACCTGGTCCATCGTATCGGAAACGACGCGCAGGCCGTTGGGGAGTTCGGTGACGGTGACGGTCATGCCTTGGCCCCACCCCGGGCTTGCTCAGAAATGAACGTCGACACCGCCTCGAAATTGTTGGGCAGCACGGTGCAGCGTTCCTCGCGTTCGAACAGGTCGGCCAGGTGGTCTGGCAGTTGCGGGCGGACGCCGGTGGCGGCCTCGACGGCGTCCGGGAACTTGGCCGGATGGGCGGTGGCCAGCGCAATCATCGGCACCGAGCGGTCACGGCGCTGCGCCCGGGCGGCGGCGATGCCGACGGCGGTATGGGGGTCGATGAGTTCGTCGGCGTTGTCATAGACGTCTTTGATGATCGCTTTGGTTTCGTCGTCGTCAAACCGCGCGCCGTAGAAAATCGCCTGCGCCGTCCCTAAGGTCTTGGCGTTGACCGAATATTTGCCTTTATCGCGGAAACCGTCGAGGATCGACGCCACCTTGTGGCCGTCGCGGCCGACCAAATCAAACAGCAGGCGCTCGAAATTGGACGACACCTGGATATCCATGGACGGGCTGATGGTCGGCGTCACCCCGGTCATTTCCATGGTGCCGGTTTCCAAAAACCGGGTCAGGATGTCGTTGCTGTTCGACCCAATGACCAGCTGGTCGATGGGCAGGCCCATGGCGCGGGCCTCATAGCCGGCGAAGACATTGCCGAAATTGCCGGTCGGCACGGCGAAGGACAGGTGCGTTTCCGGGGCGCCCAGTTTCAGCCCGGCCCAGAAGTAATACACCACCTGGGACATGATCCGGGCCCAGTTGATGGAATTGACGGCGGAAAGGCGCAGGCGGTCCCGCATCGCCTGGTCATTGAACATCGCCTTCACCAGATCCTGGCAATCATCGAAGGTGCCTTCGATGGCGATGTTGTAGACGTTCGCGGACGGCACAGTGGTCATCTGCAGGCGTTGCACCTCGGTGACCCGGCCCTTGGGGTGGAGCATGAAAATTTCGATGGCGTCGCGGTCGCGGCAGGCCTCGATCGCCGCAGACCCGGTGTCGCCCGAGGTGGCGCCGATGATGGTGACCTTCTCGCCCCGCGTTTTCAGGACATGGTCGAACAGCGGCCCCAGCACCTGCAACGCCATGTCCTTGAACGCCAGGGTCGGCCCGTGGAACAGTTCCAACAGCCATTCGTTGTCGCCGATTTGTTTCAACGGCGCGATTTCGGGCGTGTCGAAGTGTTCATAGGCGCCGTCGATGATCCCGGCCAGCGCCGCATCGGGTACGGTGCCGCCGACGAAGGGCTTGAGCACGCGCAGCGCCAGTTCCGGATAGGGCAGGCCCTGCAACGCGGCGACCTCTTCGGCGCTCAGTTGCGGCCAGTTTTCGGGCACGAACAGGCCACCATCCGGCGCCAGCCCGCTCAGCAGCACATCGTCGAAATTCGACGCTGGGGTTTCCCCCCTGGTGGAAATATACTGCAACGATTCCCCTCCCTACCGGAAATAGCCTAGAGCATTCGCCTGTTAAGCTAAATACCGCGCATTGAGGTGGGCCTTGAAGATGTCCGGGTCAAGGGGTTTTCCGGTGGCTTCGATCAAAAGTTCCTTCGCCGGCAGCAGTGAGCCCTTGCCGTGGACATGGGTTTTCAGCCACCGGAACAGCGGCTTGAAGTTACCCTCGGCGATGCCGGGTTCGATCTCGGGAACCTGTGTTTTGGCGGCGTCGAATAACTGTGCCGCCGTCATCGCGCCGAGCGTATAGGTGGGGAAATAGCCCCACGCCCCGTCGAACCAGTGCAGGTCCTGCAAGCATCCCTCCCGGTCATTGGCCGGCGTCAGGCCGAGCATTTTCTTCATGCCGTCGTTCCAGGCGCCGGGCAGATCGGCAATTTCCATGTCGCCTTCGATCATGGCGCGCTCCAACCGGTAGCGCATGATCACATGCGCCGGGTAGGTAACCTCATCGGCATCGACGCGGATGAAGCCGGGTTCCACCCGGGTGTAGAGCCGTTGCAAATTGTCTTGATCCCAGGCCGGACCGTTTCCGCCGAATGCGGACCGCATGATCGGCGCGGCGTAGCCGAGGAAGCCTTGCGACCGGCACACCTGCATCTCGATCAACAACGACTGGCTTTCATGCATGCTCATGCCCAGCGCATCGCCGACCGGCTGGCCGCGCCAGGTTTTCGGCAGGCCGCGTTCATAAAGCGCATGGCCGGTTTCATGCAGCACCCCCATCAAACTGGAGGTGAAATCGGCCTCGTCATAGCGCGTGGTGATGCGGACATCGTCCGGCGTGCCGCCGCAAAACGGGTGCAGGCTGATGTCGAGCCGCCCGTGGTCGAAATCAAAACCCAGCGCCTGCATGAACTGGACGCCCAAGGCCTTCTGGGTTTGCTCCGGGAACGGGCCTTCGGGGGGGATAGCCTCGGGCTTTGCCGCCTGCGCCTCGAGGACTTGGCCTAAAAAATCCGGCAGGAAGGCCTCCAAGGCGTCGAACACCGGGTCGATGTCGGCGGCGCGTCCGTCCGGTTCATAATCGTCCAGAAGCGCGTCATAAAGCGACAACCCCTGTTTTTCCCCCTTGGCGGCTGCCGCCTCGCGGGTCAGGTTGAGGACCTCTTCCAGCGCCGGGCGGACGGAGGCGAAATCATCATCGGCGCGGGCCGTTCGCCATAGGGTCTCACACGCCGAACACGCCTTCGATAACGCCACCACCAGGTCTTCGCTCAAGGCCGTCGCCTTGATCCAGCGCTGGCGCATCTCGCGTACGTTTGCGGGCTGCCAGCCGGTGAGGACGCCTTCGGCCTCATTTTCAGCTTCGTCCAACAGGTCACCGACCTCCGGCGCCGTCAACATACCGTGGCGGACGGCTTTCAGTTCCGCCAGTTGTTCGGCGCGCCCTTCGGCCCCGCCCACCGGCATGATCGCCGACATATCCCAGTGCAGCACCGCCGCCGCCTCGCCGAGCGCGTTCAGGCGATGGAATCGCCGTTCCAATTGTTGGTAAGGGGTTTCTCTCATGGCTTCACATATAGGGGCTGGCGACGAAGACGTCTATCGTGAAGGCGGGCATCGCCGCCGGCAAGAGCCTTACGGAAATCCAGGCCGCCGGCTTGCCGAAGAAATGGAAATCTTGAGCATGGTCATTTCTTTCGGTGGAAAAATATATCGCCCTGGTGCATGGCAGCTTGAAAACCTAACCCGCTGGTTTCCGTAATTGACCTTGTGGCGGCAAAGCCGGAAAGTATCCCGGCCATGAACACGCTCATATCCGTCGCCAACCTGTCGAAAACCTATGACTCCGGCTTTCAGGCGCTGAAGGATGTCAGCCTGGATATCCGCCGTGGGGAAATTCTCGCGCTTTTGGGTCCCAACGGCGCCGGCAAGACGACGTTGATCAGTATCATCTGCGGCATCGTCAACCCGACGGAAGGCAGCGTTCAGGTCGACGGCCATGACATCATCATCGATTACCGCAAGACCCGCAGCCTGATCGGGCTGGTGCCGCAGGAACTGACCACCGACGCTTTTGAGACCGTATGGGCGACGGTCAGTTTCAGCCGCGGGCTGTTCGGCAAGAAACCCGACCCCGGCCATATTGAGAAAGTGCTCAAAGACCTGTCCTTGTGGGACAAGAAAGATAGCAAGATCATGGAGCTATCCGGCGGCATGAAACGCCGGTTGATGATCGCCAAGGCGCTATCGCACGAGCCCAACATTCTGTTCCTGGACGAACCGACGGCCGGCGTTGACGTCGAATTGCGCAAGGAAATGTGGGAGATGGTTCGCGGCCTACAGGCCTCTGGCGTCACCATTATCCTGACCACCCATTATATCGAGGAAGCCGAGGAAATCGCCGAGCGCGTCGGCGTCATCAACAATGGTGAGATCGTCGTCGTCGAGGAAAAAGCCGTGCTGATGAACAAGCTAGGCAAGAAGCAGCTGACGCTGTTCTTGCAACAATCGCTGGACGCCATTCCGCCGCAATTACAATCCTACAATCTTGAATTGGCCGACGGCGGAACCTGTCTTATCTATACCTATGATACCCACGCCGAACGCACCGGCATTACCGCTTTGCTCGGCACCCTCAATGAAGCGGGGATCAAATTCAAGGACCTGCAGACGACGCAAAGCTCGCTGGAGGATATCTTCGTTGACCTGGTCAGGGGGGCGGTATGAATATTCACGCGGTCAAAGCCATTTACAAATTTGAAATGGCGCGCACCTGGCGGACCTTGTTTCAAAGCATCGTCTCGCCGGTGATTTCGACGTCGCTGTATTTTATCGTCTTCGGCGCCGCCATCGGGTCGCGGATCACCGAAATCGAGGGCGTCAGCTATGGCGCGTTCCTGGTGCCGGGGCTGGTGATGCTGTCGTTGATGACCCAAAGCATCGCCAACGCGTCCTTCGGCATCTATTTTCCGAAATTCACCGGCACGATATACGAGCTGTTATCGGCGCCGGTATCGTATTTCGAAATCGTGCTCGGCTATGTCGGCGCGGCGGCGACCAAAACGGTGCTCTTAGGCGCCATCATCCTGGCCACGGCCGGGTTCTTCGTGCCGCTGCAAATTATGCATCCGGTGTGGATGCTGCTGTTCTTAGGGCTCACCGCCATCACCTTCAGCCTATTCGGGTTCATCATCGGCATCTGGGCCGATAACTTCGAGAAAATTCAGATTATCCCATTGCTGGTGGTGACGCCGCTGGTGTTCCTGGGCGGCAGTTTCTATTCCATCGACATGCTGCCGGCCTTTTGGCAAAAGGTGACGCTGTTCAACCCGGTGCTCTACCTGATCAGCGGCTTCCGTTGGAGCTTCTACGAAATCGCCGACGTCAGCCTGGCGACCAGCCTCGGCATGATCCTCGGCTTCCTGACCATCTGCATGCTGACCGTATGGTGGATTTTCAAAACCGGCTATCAGGTGAAGCACTAGATTCTATCGTCGCAAAAGTGTGGGCCGCATATTACTCTCCCGGCCATGACCGGATCGTTTCAAAAATTTGCCGCCACAGCCCTCTTTGCCTTCCTATTGGCGGCGCTACCGGCGCGCGCGGAAGGGGTGAAGGTGGTCGCTTCCATCGCGCCGGTGCATTCGTTGTTGGCCGGGGTCATGGCCGGAATCGGGGAAGGCGCCGGGGAGGCGGGGCTGCTGGTGCGCGGCGCGCGGTCGCCGCATGATTATGTGATGAAGCCGTCGGACGCCAGGATGCTGCATACCGCCCAAGTGGTGTTCTGGATCGGGCCCGAGATGGAGAGTTTTTTGGCTAAGCCGGTGGCGGCGTTGGCGGACACGGTGCGCGTCGTCAAGCTGGGCGGGGAAGGGGAAGAACCCCACAACTGGCTCGATCCCCAAATCGCGGCGCGCATGGTGCGCGACATGGTCCGGGTGCTGGGCGAAATCGACGCCGCCAACGCCGAGCGCTACATCGAGAATGGCAACAAAGTCCGGGCCGGGTTGATCGTCCTGGAACGGGAACTGCACAAGGTGCTCAAGCCCGTCGCGGTGGTGCCGTATCTGGTCTACCACGATGCCTACCGGTATTTCGAAAAGCGCTTCGATCTGGCCGCCCACGGCGCCGTCGCCGTTAATGCGGACCGGCCGCCCGGCGCCAAGCAGGTCTCGGCGCTGCGGCGCTTGATCATCGCCAGTCAAATCGTTTGCGTTTTCACCGAGCCGCAGTTCACCCCGGCGCTGGCCAAAACCCTGACCCAGGGAACAAACGCGCGCCTCGGCAGCCTCGATCCTTTGGGCGCTGTCCTAAAACCAGGTCCGGGCCTGTACGCCGCAATGATGCGGGGCATGGCTAGTTCCATGCTGGCCTGTTTGGGAGCGAATGGGTAAGAGCAAATCCCGAGCAAATGGACTCATTTACGCCGACGAATTTGCGGGAAAAAAATCCCTAGAAAACCGGGAAGAACAACATCCGGTCGGCCAACAACGCGAAGAAGATCAAAAACAGATACATAATCGAAAAGAAAAACATCGGCCGGGCGGTTTTACCGCCGTCGGCATCGGTGTCTTTCCACACCCGCCAGCCGTGGCGGGCGAAGGCGAGACCCAATCCCGTCGCCGCGATGCCGTAAAGGGCGCCGGACATGCCGATGGCCACCGGCAGCAACGTCGTCGGCACCAGCAACGCGGTATAGATCAGCATCCGGCGTTTGGTTTCCCGCTCGCCTGCGACCACCGGCAGCATCGGCACCCCGGCGGCTTCATAATCGCCGCGCCGGAATAACGCCAACGCCCAGGTGTGTGGTGGCGTCCACAGGAAGATAATGAGAAACAGGATGATGGCGCCGAGACCGACATCGCCGGTCACCGCGGCCCAGCCGATCATTGGCGGCAACGCGCCGGATGCACCGCCGATAACGATGTTGTGGGGGGTGCGGCGTTTCAGCCAGACGGTGTAGATGAACACATAATAAAGAATGGTCGCCGCCAATAGAGCCGCCGCGGCCACATTGACCATGCCGGCCATGATGGCGACCGAGCCGAGGGAGAGAATGATGCCGAAAATGAGCGCTTCCCGTGCCGAGAGGCGGCCCGCCGGCAGCGGCCGGTTCATGGTGCGTAACATGTGCAGATCGATATCGCGGTCGTACCACATATTTATGGCACCCGACGCGCCGGCGCCGATGGCGATACAAAGGATCGCCGCCACGGCGGTCAACAGGTCCAGGGTCTGGAACGCCCCCGGCGCCAACAGCAACCCGACGGCGGCGGTGAATACCACCAGCGACATCACGCGGGGCTTTAACAGCAAGGCGTAGTTGGTGACGCGGAAGCGGGGCTCAGGCCTGGAAGCCTTGCCGTCCGCGCGGGCATTGGCCTTGTCCGCAGTTCCGATAACTTTATCTGTCACGGGGAATCCTCTTTCCCGGGAATGGCGCCTGAATGGCTGGGGCACCTTATACGGAGGCAAATCCGATTCTTCAACAGCCGGTTTTAAGAATCCGAAAAGAAAAAAACCAAACCTTAAAATTCTACGACCTTGCGATAGAGATGCCAGGTCGCATGGCCGAGCACCGGAAGCGCGATGGCGAGGCCGAGGAAAAACGGTATCGCGGCGATGAACATAACATAGGCGACAATGATGCCCAGCCCGCCATCGGGATCGGGTTGGCGATAACCGCCCTGACCGAGGCCACGACCGCGGTGACGACGCCGACGTCGCGGTCCAGAATCATCGGAAATGAGACCACGGAAATGGTGAACACTATGGCGGCGAACACAAAACCGGCGAAGGTGCCGACGATTATCAGCGACCACCCGGCGTCGGTGGTGACCATATCGGTGGCGAATTGGGCAATGGATTCAGGCACCACGTTTCCGAAATACTTTACATAGAGAAGCTGGGCCGTAAACAACCAGCCGATATAAAGAATCATCAGCAGCAGGCCGAGCATTGAGATCGGACGGATGGAGTGCCGTTGCAGGACGTGAAATGCCTTCCGCCGATTATGATTGAGGCCCAGTTCGCGCCTTCGGCTCAGCTCATACATGCCGACCGCCACCAAGGGGCCGATCAGGGTATACCCGGCCAGCAGCAGGAACGTGAACTGAATCAGGTCATAGCCGGCGTAAGTTCTGGCGAAAATGATGGTGATGATGGGATAAATCAGATAAAAGAGCACCAGATGCGTCGGCATCGCATTGAAATCGGCCAGCCCCTTGACCAGGACGTCTTTCAGGTCGTGCAGGCGAATTTTATGGATGGTCGGATGGTCGGACCGGCCGGTGTCGGCACCAGCGGCTATGCTTTCATTGGTCAATGCGATGCTCACCAAACGCTACCGTCTTAATAGGCGGCGACAGTGTTGCATAGTATAGGGCTGGTCCGTCGAATATTTATCGTTTCGACCCGGGGCCGCTCAAAAATGAAATTTGATGGGTATTTCAAAGAATTAGGGTGTAAATTGCAATTTCGCGTGTCGGCAATTTCGTTATAAGGTCTTGAAAAATTGTTGAAAATAAAAAAATTAGGACCAAGATTTCCTAGCATCAATTTAAATCCGACAAGATTACATTTTGGTGCGGAATTGTCCTTTCTAAATGGCTTGTAACATAGAAAAAAATGGGTTACTTCCTTCCCGCGGCTATCGTCGCGAAGGGGATTTTCACCATCACTCGTGGGGGCTCCACAAGGGCGCTCAAGGATAATCTGAGGTCGAAGAGGGTAGTTTATGTATGTAGCCGTCGCACTTGTCCTGGTCACCCTGGGCACCGTCGTATTTCACTTGGTAAACCCGTGGTGGTTTACGCCGATTGCGTCGAATTGGGGATTCATCGACACCACCATCGATATAACCTTTTGGGTCACCGGCACGGTGTTCATCGCCGTCCTCCTGTTTACCGCATGGTGCACCTATAAATATCGCTACGACCCAAACAGGCGTTCGGTCTACGAACCGGAAAACAAGAAACTGGAGTGGTGGCTGATTGGGCTGACCACCATCGGCGTCATTATCATGCTGGCCCCCGGCTTGGTTGCCTGGAATGAATTCGTCACCGTTCCGAAAGGCGCCGCCGAGGTCGAGGTCCTGGCCAAACAATGGAGCTGGGGCTACCGCTTCCCGGGCAAGGACGGCGTTTTGGGTAAGACCAGTGTCAAACTGATCGACGATGACAATGTATTCGGCGTCGATCCGAAGGACGCCAAGGGCCAGGACGACGTGGTGATTGACGACTCCGAGCTTCACCTGCCGTTGGACAAGCCGGTCAAGCTGCTGTTCCGGTCCACCGACGTTCTGCACAATTTCTTCGTGCCCCAATTCCGGGCCAAAATGGACATCATTCCCGGCACCGTCACTTATTACTGGTTCACCCCCACCAAGGTCGGGACCTATAATGCGCTCTGTTTCGAGCTGTGCGGTACCGGCCACTACCTAATGCGCGGTACCGTCATCATCGATAAAGAGAACGATTTTAAGGCGTGGCTGGCGGAACAGCCGACGTTCGAGAAATCCATGAAAGAAGCCGCAAGGGCCGCCAATCAGGGATTTGCTAAATTGGAATCTGGGCAGGCCAAGCCCGGTAACGAAAATTCGAAGAGGGTATTCTAATGGCTTATGTTGCACCGGCACCAGCCGAGGTCGAAGAGGTCGAACTTTACCACGCCAAAAGCTTCATCACGAAGTACGTCTTTTCTCAGGACGCCAAGGTCATCGCCATCCAGTATTCCTTTACCGCGATCGCGATCGGGGTGGTGGGCTTGGTGTTATCGTCGATGATGCGGCTGCAACTGGGGTTCCCGGACAGCTTCTCCATCATTGATCCGGCCGATTATTACCAGTTCATCACCATGCATGGAATGATCATGGTGATCTACCTGTTGACGGCGCTGTTCCTGGGCGGTTTCGGCAACTACCTGATCCCGTTGATGGTCGGCGCCCGTGACATGGTTTTCCCCTACGTTAATATGATCAGTTACTGGGTTTATCTGCTGGCCGTCCTGATTCTGGTCGCCAGCTTCTTCGTTGAGGGCGGGCCCACCGGCGCCGGTTGGACGCTGTATCCGCCGCAAGCTATCCTTGAGGGAACGCCGGGTTCTGGCGGCGGCATTATCCTGATGCTGGTGTCTCTGATCTTTTTCATCATCGGCTTCACTATGGGCGGCTTGAACTATGTGGTCACCGTCTTGCAGGGGCGTACCCGGGGCATGACCCTGATGCGGATGCCGCTGACCATCTGGGGCATCTTCATCGCTACCATTTTGGCGTTGCTGGCCTTCCCGGCGTTGTTTGTCGGCGGGGTGATGTTGCTGTTGGACAGGGTCTTGGAAACCAGTTTCTTCATGCCGGCCATAATTTCCATGGGCGAACAGCTTGAATACGGCGGCGGCAGCCCGATTTTGTTCCAGCACTTGTTCTGGTTCTTCGGCCACCCGGAAGTCTATATCGTCGGCCTGCCGGCATTCGGCATCGTATCGGACCTGATCAGTGTCCATGCACGTCGGCACATCTTCGGGTACCGGATGATGGTGTGGGCGCTTGTCGCCATCGGCGGTATCAGCTTCATCGTCTGGGCGCACCACATGTACGTCAGCGGCATGAACCCCTGGTTCGGGTTCTTTTTCGCCACCACCACGCTGATCATCGCCATCCCCACCGCGTTGAAGGTCTATAACTGGGTGCTGACGTTGTGGAAGGCTAATATCCGCTTCACCATCCCGATGTTGTTTGCGCTTGGCTTCATCGTCACCTTCGTCAACGGCGGGATTACCGGCCTGTTCCTGGGCAACACCGCCATCGACGTGCCGCTGTCGGACACCATGTTCGTGGTGGCGCACTTCCATATGGTGATGGGGGTGGCGCCTCTAATGGTGATCTTCGGGGCCATTTACCATTGGTTCCCGTTGATGAGCGGGCGGATGCTGGACGAAACCCTGGGCCGAATCCATTTCTGGGTCACCTTCATCGGTGCCTATTCGATTTTCCTGCCGCTTCACTATATTGGCTTCCAGGGTGTGCCGCGCCGCTATTTCGAAATGGGTGAGACCAATTTCATCCCGCCTTCGGTGCAGGACCTGAATGCTTTTGTCACCGTCGTGGCGGTGATGGTCGGGTTTGCCCAAATTCTGTTCTTCTACAACCTGTTCAAGAGCATGAGTAGCGGTGAAATTGCCGAAAAGAACCCCTGGAAGGCGGCGTCCCTGGAATGGCAAACGCCTGAACAGCCGCCGGCGCATGGCAACTTCGGCGACGAGCTGCCTGTCGTTTACCGTTGGGCCTATGCCTACGGCGTGCCGGGCGCGAAAGACGACTTCGTGCCGCAGGACATGCATCCCGATGAGGTCGGCGGTGAAGGTGCCCATGAGGCGTCGAAAGAATAGGAAACTGGCGCGTGGGCTTATTCTCTCAACTGGCTGAAAAGCCCTGGACTCCTGAACAGGCCGCCATCGACGACCGTCATAAGGGAGTCGAGTTCTCCCTGACGACGCCGCAGTTCGGCCTCAGGGTGTTCCTCGGCTTCGTCACGGTTATTTTCACACTGTTTGTCGTTGTTTACGTCGAACGGATGGTGTTCGCGGACTGGAAACCGATGCCGGAACCCTGGTTGTTGTGGGTGAACACGGCAATCCTGGTCATCAGTAGCATCGGGCTTCAGTGGGCATGGGTCAGCGCCGATAAGGGCGATGCCGATGGCGTCAAGAAGGGCTTGTACCTTGGTGGTGTTTTGGCTTTCGCCTTTCTGACCGGGCAGCTGTTGGTTTGGCAACAACTGGTGGTTTTGGGGTTTTACGCTTCGTCGAATCCGGCCAGCGCTTTCTTCTATCTTTTCACCGCCCTACACGCGGTGCATCTGTTGGGCGGCCTGGTCGCTTGGGGCAGGACCGCGATCAAGGTCAAGAGCGGTATGGACATGGCCAAAGTGCGCGGCAGTGTTGAGCTCTGCGCCGTCTACTGGCACTTTTTACTCGTCATTTGGATCGTGATCTTCAGTCTGCTGTTGTTTACGTAAAAGGGGAAATAACAAAATATGTCACAAGTACAACCCGGAGAAACCGCATTACCCGAAGGCATGAAGGGCATTGTCTCTGATTGGTCTTCGGACCAGCGGGCGTTCAAGGGCGTCCCCTGGGGCAAGGCGATGATGTGGGTATTCCTCCTTAGCGATACATTCATTTTTTCCTGTTTTTTACTGTCCTACATGACGGTACGGATGACGACCACGGTGGCGTGGCCGCCCGTCAGTGAAATTTTCGCATTGAGTTTCGGCGGCGAACCTATTCCGCTGATCCTGATCGCCATCATGACCTTCATCTTGATCTCCTCCAGCGGCACCATGGCCATGGCGGTCCGCTTCGGGTATCAAAGAAACCGCAAGGCAACCGCCATATTGTTGGTGGTGACGGCGATTTTCGGCGCTTCGTTCGTCGGCATGCAGGCGTTCGAATGGACCAAGCTTATTTTAGAGGAAGGCGTGCGGCCGTGGGGCAACCCCTTCGGCGCGGCCCAGTTCGGATCGGTCTTTTTCATGATTACCGGTTTCCACGGCTTCCACGTGTCCGTCGGCGTGATTTTCCTTCTGATCGTCGCCCGAAAGGTTATTCGCGGCGACTACGACAAAGGGACGAAAGGCTTTTTCACCAGCCGCCCGGGCAACTACGAAATCGTCGAAACCATGGGCCTGTATTGGCATTTCGTCGATCTGGTCTGGATTTTCATTTTTGCTTTCTTCTATCTTTGGTAGGGCGGGAACATGGCAAACGCAGAAGCACACGTAGAAGGCCAACAGCATCCGATTGGCATTTATTTCAAGATCTGGGCGTTGCTGTTCGTTCTCAGCGCATTCTCCTATGCAGTCGATTACTATCACCTTGAGGGTGGCCTCAGGTGGTCCTTGATCCTCATCTTCATGATTTTGAAGGCGGGCCTGATCGTTGCCGTGTTCATGCACATGATGTGGGAACGGATGGCCCTGATGTGCGCCATTTTGCTGCCGATGACATTTATCGTGGTGTTCATCTTCCTGATGACGAGCGAAGCCGATTACACCTTCGCGCTGCGGGACTTTTTCTTTGCTGTAGGCGGGGCTTAGCCGGCCTTTTGCCTTTGGTGGCCTTTTGGTTCCGGCCCCCTTTAGCGTAAGCGGGGCGGGGCCGTGGCCCTTTTAGGAAGCCTGGATGTTTGTTTCACCCGCGATGGCGCATGTCTCTGCCGGATCTTCGACGCCGGGGGCCGGCTATGGGCCTCTAATTTTCGTGGCCGCCGCGGTCTTGTTCGTCGCCTTCATGGTGATCGATAAAAAATGGCGCGAACACCGGAAAAATCGCGATGACGAAGAGACGTAACCGCCTGACGCCTTGGCTTCAGAGATGGCGACGAACCCCCGCCCGCTAACCTCCTCCATCAACAGGTGATAGCCGCAAAACTATTAGACGGCCTGCTGTGCTTTTGCGTGGTTTTATATCTGCAGGAATGTCCGCTTTTGGGGGCAAAGCGGACGTAATATACCAATCCGGAAAGAGTCCGCTAAAAACCAAAAGCGGACATGCTGAATGTCATAGCCCTCCCCGCCCTTGCGTTTGTCGGGGTCCATGTCTTTGAGCAAATGCTCAACGGGCTGGCGGGGTGAAATTCCTGAATTCACCGGCGTTTCGGCGCCATATGAGACGCCGGAAAATTCCGAATTGGAGATCGACACCGGCACCATGGCGGTGGAAGAGTGCTTAAGAATTCTGGAAGACTACGTGGAATCCAACTTCGGCTTATAAGGTCCTACGAAGCCGTTTTATTACGCATCAAGGGCACGTTCGTATACGTCCAGGATGGCTTCCATTTCCGATCGGTCGTCCTTGTCCATTTTGCGAAGCCGGATCAACTGACGCATGACCCTAATATCGAAGCCGGCGCCCTTGGCCTCGGCATAAACCTCGCGGATATCAGCGCTGAGGGCTACTTTTTCTTCTTCCAGTCTTTCGATGCGCTCGACGAATGACCTCAATCGTTCACCTGCAACGCCGCCAACATCCACCATTTTAACGTACACTCCCACGGCCTATATGTATTACTTCGGGAGTTTCGTCCCGACCCGGTTCAATGGCCCCTTATCAACGGCCGGACGGCACCATACGCGCGCTTGAGAAAGCTGGCAAGGCAGTGTTTGAAGGCGTTTTTCCACCCTTCGTACGGTTCGCAACGCACTAAATTTAATAGGTTTTTAACTACATACTCTTATATGAGCATCAGGGAGAACTATCCAAAGGGGCCTTTGTTTTGGTAAGCTATGATTTCAGCCGTCTCGGTGTTTTCCTTATCGAGGACAACGGTTTTATCCGTCAAACTCTTGAAGATTTGTTGCACTATTTCAAGTTTGGCCGTGTTGGCACGGCTAAAAACGGCGAGGAAGCCATTGAATACATGAAGAGGCTCAGTGGCACTGGCGCTAACACCCCGCCCGATATTATCATTTCAGACCTGGTCATGGCGCCCATCAACGGCCTTCTGTTCCTCCGCTGGATAAGGACGGCTAAGGAATCTCCAAACCGGATGGCGCCCTTCATCATGCTGAGCGGCGCCGCCGACACGGCCTACGTGAATTCGGCCCGGGACCTTGGGTGCACCGAATTCCTGGCGAAACCATTTTCGGCCGGTGTTGCGTGAAAAAGTCGCCGGAGATGGTGGTGAAATAGGCCGCGCCCTGTTGGCATCGCTGGAAAAGGCTATCGATTCCATGGACGTCATGGTCGGTGGAACGTTATTGAAAAAATAATAGACTTTCCCGCCCCTAACCGGTTTTCCGGGTTTCCTTAATCAGCATATCCACGACTTTCACCAGGGCATCGTGCTGGCTGGCGCCTTTGTCTAATGCTTTGGCATAGGTGGCAAGCTGGCGGTGGCTGGATGTGCCTTTTTTCATGATCGTTTTCAGGTGCCCGATCTCAGTGACGCAGCCCAAGGCGTCGGCATCTTCCCCGACAAGGTCAATAATTTCTCCCAGCAGCGTCGCACACGGGACAATCTCGCCCCTGCCGAAATCCACCAGTCCTTCATCCAGGCCGTAGCGCTGCGCCCGCCAGCGGTTTTCCGCGACCAGCATGGAGGCATATTGACGCCATCGCTGGTTGGATTTCTTCAAACGGTAGAGCATGCGTAGGAGGCACATAAACAAGGCGGCGATAGAAACCGCGTCGTCAATCCGGGTGCAGACATCGGTGATCCGCATTTCCAGGGTCGGGTAGCGGTGGCTGGGGCGGACATCCCACCATAGCTTGGTGGCGTCCTCGATCAGGCCGGCATTGACCAATGCGTCCACATGGCGCTGATATTCGGGCCAGGATTCAAAAACATTGGGAAGACCGGTGCGAGGCAGTTCATCAAAGACGCTCAACCGATAAGATTTCAGCCCCGTATCCTCGCCCCGCCAAAACGGTGACGAGGTGCTGAACGCCAACAGGTGTGGCAGGAAATAGCTGACCTGATTCAACAGGTCGATGCGTAACTCATCGTCGTCGATCCCCACATGCACATGCATTCCGCAGGTCATCAACCGGCGGACCACCGTCTGCAGGTCCTTGGCAATCACCTTATAGCGTTTGCGGTCGGTGAAGTCCTGTTCCTGCCAGTTGGAGAAGGGATGGGTGGCGGCGGCGATCGGCGCCAGGCCGTATTCTTCGGCGACTTCGGCAACGGTAGTCCTGAGTTCGGCCAGATTTTTCCGAGCATCGGCGACGGAGGCCGAGACCTCGGTGTTGATCTCGATTTGAGCTTTCAGGAACTCATGCGCCACAAGTCCCTTAATGCGTTTCTGGCAGGCCCTAAACAGCGCTTCCGGCGGATCGCTGGCGACGTCCCGGGTTTCCAGGTCAACCAGCAGGTATTCCTCTTCGATACCGATGGTGAAACTGGGTCCCGAGGCGGCCATGTTAATACTCCCGGACTTCGTGAATGTCTTTCATAACTAGGATATCGCCCATGACATCGGTGAGAATACCGGCCCAGCGTTCCAATCCGGCCTGGTCGCGGACTTGATCCTGATTGATCTCAACGACGCAATTGGCCAGCCCCGAAGCGCCGCCATGCATATTGATGGTATAGGCCAAGTCTTGCCCCGAATAAGGCAGGTTGTCGCCGACGTTGAGGCCTTTGGCTTTCAGTTTGTCCATTAATGGTTTGGCGATGCGGGGATCACGGTTCCAAAGCACGCCGACGTCCCAGGGGCGATCCTCGTCGCCGAAAATGGGTGTGAAACTGTGAACGGAAAATAACGCCGGCGGCATTCCCCGCCGCCACAGGTGGGCTAGGGCTTCCGTTATGGCGCCGTGATATGGCTCGAACAGGTCGGTCAGGCGCCGGTTTTGTTCCGGTTCGGATAAATTTCGGTTGCCGGGAATCGGTATTTGATCGCTAATTTCGGAAATCGATTCAGGGTGGCCCGGTGGCCGGTTGAGGTCGATGACCAACCGGGAATACCCGGCCAAAATCGCTTGCGCGTCCAAGCTTTTGGCCAACAGGCGGGTCACCTGGGCGGCGCCGATGTCATAGCCGATGTGGCGGTCCAAGAGGCCGTCATCGAGGCCTAAGTCCGCCAACGCCGCCGGAACCAAATTGCTGGCATGATCGCAGACCAGTTGCATGGCCGCCGTGCCATCGACGTTGACAACGCCAAACGCCGGGGGGTCGCGGGGACCGATCAGAGGTATTGCCATTTCCCCATCCGGGAGAACAATATCATCCATGCGCCCACTATACCCCGGATGCAGGGTCGTCTACCACTCGCCGGAGTTTTCCATGGACGCCCAGGGCTCTATCAGCTCCAGGGCATCGCCCTTTTGCAGCAATTCGACGGAGATGCCGTCCGGCGAGCGCACGAAAGCCATGCGGCCGTCGCGGGGCGGTCGGTTGATGGTGACGCCGCCGTCCATCAGGCGCTGGCAGCTCTCAAAGATGTTGTCGACGGCGAAGGCCAGATGACCGAAATTGCGGCCGCTGGGATAGGGCTCCGGGTCCCAATTGTAAGTTAACTCTACCTCCGCCTCGAGACTTTCGGGGGCGGCCAAAAAGACCAAGGTATACCGCCCGGCTTCACTGTCTTTGCGCCGGGTTTCGGTGAGCCCCAGCTTATTGCAATAAAAATCCAGGGACGCGTCGATGTCGGTGACCCGCACCATGGTGTGTAGGTATTTCATGTGGATGGCTCTCCTTGGTCTTGGTGTGTGGGCAGCAAGCGCCCTTGGCCTGAGATGTAACATATTCGTGAGAATTGGGGTAGTTAGGGAGAAATTCTTGACCGGATTATCTATCCTGGGAGAAAGGAGGCCAAGATGTAACGATTGCTCATTGGGCTTGCGGTGTTCCTGTTGGCGACCGGGTTTTTCGGCACGAAGGCCTTCGCCGGGCATTGCGGCAGAGACATCCGGGCCATCGGTGCGGCGCTGCAGACAGCTACACTCTCAAAGAAACAATTGGCTAAGGTCAAGGCGCTGCGCAATAAGGGCGTTATGCTGCATGAAAAGAACCACCACCGGACTTCCCTCAAAAATCTCCATGCGGCCTTGAAAGTTCTCGGCATAAAGCACCGATAAGATTGGACTCTAGGATAGGGAAAACCCGTACAGGTCGGCGGCGTTTCTGCAAACGATCTTGTTGCGGGTTTTTTCCGGTAAATCACCGAGTTCGTTTTCGATGAAGGTTTGTGAATCCGGCCAAACCCCATCCGGATGGGGGAAATCGGACCCCCACATGACGGTTTCTTCGCCCAGGACGTCCAGCAGCCGGAGGCCGATCTTGTCGCTCTGATAGGTGGCCTTGAATTGGCGTCGCCAGTAATCGCTGGGCTTCATGGTCAGGGTCAAGTCCTTGAACTGGTCCTCCCATTCCAGGTCCATGTGATCGAGAATATAGGGAATCCAGCCGATTCCACTTTCGCCGATGACGACACGGATATCGGAATAGGTCTCAAGTACACCGCCGTAAATAATTTCCATCATGATGTTGGCCATATTCAACTGGAAGCCGGTGATGTAGACGGCCCAGGCTTGGCGTTGTTGCAGGGGCGGGAGACCCTCCAGCGCCGGTTTTTTGGCGCCGATGGTGTGAAAATGCACTGGCAGGCCGGAATCGCTGATCGACTGCCACAACGGCGCCCAGTCGGGATCGTAAAGCGGTTTCATGTCCAGGGTATTGGCCACCTCCAGGCCGCGGACGCCGCCGCGCCTGGCGACCCGGTCGATTTCGGCGATGGCGGCGGTAACGTCATGGTTGGGGATGGATGCCAGCCCGGCGAAACGGTCGGGATGGGTATCGCAGAAATCGGCCAGCCATTCGTTGTAGATGCGGGTCAATTCGATGGCGGCTTCGGGGTCGTTCAACCGTTGGCTGGCGCCCAGGATGCCGAACAACACCTCCGCCTGGATTCCGTCCCGGTCCTGGTCCTTGATCCTGAGTTCCGGGTCAGTCAACCGGCGGATGCCTTTTTTGCCGTCGTCGTACAGGCCTTCGGCTGCCATCAGGTCGGAGCGATGAATCTGGCCCGGAATGTATTCGCGTCCGGCCGACCCCATGCCGTTTTGAAGGCCGAATTCGGCGCCCGAATTGCTAACCCAATGGGGGCCCTTGTCGCCGTCGGTGACGAACGGCATGCGGTCTTTTAACGCCTTGGTGGCGTTGGCGGTAAACAGGTCGGGCGGCAACCAGGGCAGGTCGATATGGCAATCTGCGGATATGACTCTGTATTCCATCGGTAACCCCCTTGGCCTCCTATTCGGTGTCGTCGCAATCTTGATCCGCTATGGAGTTTATCCACCAAGCCCCTATGATCAATTGAAAATCTGGGAAGGGGGCGGTCTCTTTGAGAGACTTGGTCGAATACGCTACCCGTGACGGCGTCGGCGTTATCACGCTCAACAACCCGCCGGTTAACGCGCTCGGCGCCGGGGTCCGCCAAGGGGTCGCTGATTTAGTTGAGCGCGCCAGGGCCGACGGCGGGGTTCAGGCCATTGTGCTGACCGGCGCCGGGCGGTGTTTTTGCGGCGGCGCCGATATTCGCGAATTCGGCCAGCCCCCGATTCCGCCGTCACTGCCGGAAGTCATCGACATCATCGAATCCTGCCCCAAGCCCGTCGTCGCCGCCCTCCACGGTGTCGCCTACGGCGGCGGGTTTGAGCTGCCGTTGGGTTGTCATTTCCGCATCGCTGCGCCATCGGCCCGTGTGGCCCTGCCCGAGGTCACGCTGGGGCTCATTCCAGGCGCCGGCGGCACCCAACGCCTGCCCCGGCTGATCGGGGTCGAGGCGGCGGTTGGTGTTATCCTTAGTGGTAAACCGGTGGCGGCGACCTCGGCGTTATCGATGGGAATTGTCGATGAGATTGTCGACGGCGACCTGGTTGATGCCGCTATCGCCTTTGCCTTGGCCTGCGCTGATAAGGAAGGGCCGCCGACCCGCGTCCGCGACCTGGAGGTGGCCGAACCCGAGCCCGGTTTTTTCGAAGACGGGCGCAAAAAGATCGCACGCCGCGCCCGCGGCCTGATCGCGCCCTGGCACTGTATTGAGAGTATCGAAAACACCACCAAATTGCCGTTCGACGAAGGCCTGAAGAAAGAGCGTGCGCTTTTTCTCGAATGCCGGGAATCGGAACAATCCAAGGGCCAGCGCCATATTTTCTTCGCCGAGCGCGAGGCCGCCAAGATTCCGGACGTGCCCCGCGACACGCCGGCCCTGGCCATCCAAAGCGTGGCGGTGATCGGCTGCGGCACCATGGGCGCCGGGATCGCCATGTGTGTCGCCGATGCCGGTATTCCGGTGCGGATTCTGGAAACCGACGCCGACGTCTTGGAAAAAGGGCTGGCCCGCATCACCAAGTCCTGCGAAGGATCGGTCAAGCGCGGCAGGCTTTCTGAGGCCGACAAGGATGCCTGTTTAGGGCTGATCCAGGGCGTTACCGACATCGCCGACATCAAGGACGCCGACATTGTCATCGAAGCCGTGTTCGAAGACTTGGACCTGAAGAAGGAAATCTTCGCCAAGCTGGATACGGTCTGTCGGCCCGGCGCCATCCTCGCCACCAATACCTCGACCCTGGACGTCAACGAAATCGCCGCCGTCACCAATCGGGCCGAACAGGTCATCGGCACTCATTTTTTCAGCCCCGCCGACATCATGCGGTTGGTGGAAATCGTGCGTGGCGCCGAGACCTCGGCCCAGACCATCGCCACGGTAATGGCGATGGCGCGGCGCCTAAAAAAGGTCGGCGTCCTGGTCGGGACCTGCGACGGTTTCGTCGGCAATCGCATGTACCATCACTACACCCGTCAAGCCCATTTTCTTCTCGAAGAGGGCGCATTGCCGAGCCAAGTGGATAAAGTGATCTATGATTTCGGGTTCGCCATGGGGCCGTTTGCCGTCGGCGATGTCGCCGGGTTGGACGTGAGTTGGCGCATTCGCCAACGCCGCGCCGAAACCCGTCCGGCGGACGAGCGCTATTCACCGATCGCCGACCGGCTTTGTGAAATGGGACGGTTCGGCCAAAAAACTCGCGCCGGGTGGTATGCCTACGAAGACGGCAGCCGCGCCCCGATTGCCGATGCGGTGGTCGAGGACGTCATCCTCGGCGTGTCCAAAGAATTGGGGTTTGATCGGCGCGCCATCGACAACGATGAAATCCAGGAACGTTGCCTCTATACGCTGATCAATGAGGGCGCCAAGATCTTGGACGAAGGCTTGGCGCTGCGGTCGTCCGATATCGACGTTATCTGGATCTACGGCTACGGCTTCCCGGCGCACCGGGGCGGGCCGATGTTCTATGCCGATCAGGTCGGCCTCAAAACGGTCTATGAGGCACTTTGCCGCCTGGCCGAGGTTCACGGTGACTTGTTCGTACCGTCCCCATTGCTGGAAAGGCTGGCGTTGGAGGCGAAAGGTTTTAAGGACCTGTAGGGTACCTTCGGAGCAGCAGAAAAGCATGGCGCTAACATCCAAACAAAAGGGCGTTCGTAAAGGCATAGTGATTGCCTTGGTGATCACCGTGTCGGGGTTCTTTTCCGCGATTTGGTTCTTCGGGGGTATTTCGGATGCCTCTACCACCTTGGGTGATCGGCTGGCATTCGTGGCGCGTTGGGATTTGCTGGTTGTGGTTTGGTTATTGGGCGCTATCGGCACCATGGCGCGCCACCGGTTTTTTACCCCGGAAGACATCGACGGCGGCGGCCTGACGGTGGGAACGGACAAGGCAAAGGTCTATCAGGCGTTTCTGCAGAACACCTTGGAACAGGTTGTTCTGGCGCTCATTGTTCACGTTTCCTGGGTCTTAACGATGCCGGGGAATTGGCTTGGGGTTATTCCGGTCGCCGTGGTGTTTTTCTTTGTCGGCCGCGGATTATTTTTGCGTGGGTATGCATTGGGCGCGGGCGCACGCGCTGTCGGCTTCGGGTTGACGTTCTATCCCACGGTACTGATGTTCCTGACGATGGCCGGTTATGCCGCGTTTGGTTAGGGCGGCAGGCCGGGGAGGGCTAAAAGGAGAATTTTAACAATGACCAGTGAACCGCCGAAATCGCTTGCGGATCAATTCACCTACCGGTTCGGCGCCCCACCGGCATTTCATGAGCCGACGTCCGGCAACGATACCCTAGCCTATCTGGCCGGGCGATGCTCGCATCGGAAATATTTGGACCGCCCCGTCGAGGCGGCCCTGATTGAAACCCTGTCGGCGGCGGCCCTGTCGGCACCGACGAAAAGCGACCTACAGCAATGCGATGTCGTCATCATCGAGGATCCGTCGCTCAGAAAAAATATCAACGACCTGTTTCCCGAAGACCTATGGATGGCGAAAGCCCCGGCATTCCTGATTTTTTGCGGCAATAACCGCCGCCAGCGGCAGGTACACCAATGGCGAGGGCACCCCTTCGTTAACGACCATCTGGACGCTTTCTTCAATGCCTCAGTGGATGCGGCAATTGTGCTGGCGACTTTTACCATTGCAGCCGACCGGGTCGGGTTGGGGTGCTGTCCCATCAGTCAGGTACGCAACCATGCCGCCACCATCAGTGATCTGTTGGGCCTGCCGGAGCGTGTTTTCCCAGTGGCGGGCATGACCCTCGGTTGGCCGGCGGGCGACGGCAAGGTCAGCCCGCGCCTGCCGTTGGGGGTGACCCTGCACAAGGATCGTTTCAGCGAACAAGGACTTGAAGGCCACGTCGACGCCTACGACGCCCGTCGCCATACTGTGCAGCCGTATGCGAACCAGCGTTTTGCCGGGGAACAGGGATATGAAACCGTGACCCCCTATACCTGGAGCGAAGACAAGGCCCGCCAGTATTCGAAGCCGGAACGAGCCGATTTCGGCGCCTTTATTCGATCCAAGGGTTTCAAATTGGACTGAGGCTGCCGATTGAAGGCGGGTATTTTGGGACGAATGCTCTTCGTGCCACAATAATCGGCTACTGGCGGGGCCATCAGGGGAAACTCGGCTCATGCAACAACCGATGTCTCATTATCTTTATTACGGTTTGTGGATCGTGGTGTTGATCATTGCCCTATGTATCGAGGTGATGCCGGTTTTTTTGATTCTGGTGGTGTTCAGTTTCGCCTTCGGAACTCCTAATGGGGCGGCGCTGATCATCGTTCTTATTGCTGTCATTTGCATGGTGTTCGGGGCTTTCTTAATCGCCACGAAACTCACGCGGCGGATTACCGTGAGGGTGGCCGCAGGGAGAAGGCCGGGTGGGCAACCTAAGTCGCGCTTTGCTTTATCGGGAAATCCGGCGAGTCCGTCTGAATATTACAGAGACTTGAAACGGCTCGGCTGATTACAGCCTCAGACGACATCGATCCAGGTAATCATGCCGGCGGCGGCGTGTTCCAGCATGTGGCAGTGAAACAGCCATTTGCCCGGGTTATCGGCAACGAAGGCGATGCGGGCCTGTTCGTTCCTTTCAACGAGTACTGTGTCCCGCCAGGGCGCGTCGGCGACCGGTTTGCCGTCTCGCTCAATCACCCGGAAATGATGCCCGTGCAGGTGCATGGCGTGGGGAAAGGCGGTTTTATTGACCATGTTGATGACCGCCGTCTGGCCCCTGGGGATCGCCGCCAGGGATTGGATCTGCATGCCGACCTTGCCGTTGAAGGCCCAGACCAGCTTTTTCTCGACCAATTCCTGAATGCTCAACATTTTTCCGTCGATGGAGCCTTCGCGCAGCCCACCCATGGCGCCGCCTTCCATCACCAGTTCGATATGTTGGGCAGCGCCGGGTTTAAGCACGGCTCGTGTGGGGTTTGCGGGCAGGATAACGGGATCGTCCGGGGGGCGGCTACGCATTGGCGGTGTGTCGGATAGGACGAACCTCGCCGCCTTGAGCCGGTTCTGGGTCGATACCTCCCACACCGGGATGGTGTCACCCGGCTTGCCGTCGATGTCGATGATGACGTCGGCCCGCTGCGCCGGGGCCAGGGTCACGCCATCGGCTCCCAGGCTCGACGGCGGCACCGGTTGGCCGTCCAGGGCAATGATGTGGGCGGCCAAGCGGTCGAAATTAAAAGCCATGGTGCGGGCGTTGGCGGTGTTGATCAGGCGCAGCCTGAGGCGTTCTCCGGCGCGCACCGGAAAAACCGGGTCGGTGAGGCCGTTGACGGTAAGCCAATTGCCCATGCGCCCGCCGTGGGACCAGTCGAACATGCTGCCGAAGCTTTTCTCGTCGATTTGGCCGGCCTCGTTCAGGCGCCAGTCATCGGCGACGAAGGGCAGCTCCCGGTCGACCTTGGGGGCTGAGTCTTCCTCGACGATCAACATGCCGTACAGGCCGCGGGCGACCTGTTCCCAAGTTTTGGCGTGGGAATGATACCAGTATGTCCCGGCGTCCGGCGCGATGAACGAATAATCGAAACTGGCGCCAGGCTTGACCGCGTCCTGGGTCAGCCCCGGTACGCCGTCCATGGCGTTGGCGATGCGGATGCCGTGCCAATGGATGGTGGTCGGTTGTTCGAGGCCGTTTTTAAGCCGCACCCGAACCCGTTCGCCGCGTTTAACACGGATCATCGGTCCCGGCACAGTGCCTTGATAACCCCAGATGGACACCCCGGGCTTGTCGATGCCGGCCAACGGCGCGGTTGCCGGTTTCGGCTCTAAAATTCGAAAGGACATGTCTTCGGCGGCCCAGGCGCGCCACGGCGGCAACGCCATGGCAGCGCCGAGGGCCCCGCCGCCGGCGGCGAGGAATTTTCTTCGAGAGATCATGAAATATTCAACATTGCCAAATTGTACCGTCTATTTTTTGATAGGCGCCATATATTGCCCGTTCCTTTTGACCATTTTCCAATACTTTTAAAGATGTCCGTTTTTTACGGCAGTTATTAACGGCCATTCGGTCTAAATTATTTTAGCGTGGTTTTTGCCATTCAAATCTATTGGTTCTAATCGGTTTTCTTACGCGCCATCCTGATCACCAGGATCATTCCGACGATGACGAACGCCGCGCCGGTAAAGTGGAACAGGAACAACTCTTCCCCCAGAAAGATGATCGCCATGACGACTGCGAAAATCGGGATCAGGTTCATGAAGATCGTCGCTCTGTTAGGGCCGATGGAGCGTACGCTTGCGGTCCAGATCGACACCGCGCCGACCGAGACGAGGATGCCCAGAATGGCGATCACGCCGATGCTTAGGCCGGTAAAAGTGAAAGTGCGGTAAAAGATCACCTCGATGACGTAAAACGGCAGCAACAAAACCGTACCAGAGAAATAAATCAGAAATAGCGATGTCGTCAGACCGAGTTCCTTGGGCAGGCGGTGCAGAATGGTCGCGAAAATCGACCAACCCAGAATCGCGAGCAGGACGATGATATCGCCGATGTTGAAGTCCATGGCGGCCAACACCCCGAAGTCGCCCTGCGTTATCATGACCGTGATCCCGACGAGCCCCAGCAGAATACCGACCCCTTGCGCGACATTGATTTTTTCCCGGGTCAGCAGCCACGCCGGAAACACCGTCAACATCGGTTGGGCGGCGTTGATCAACGCGGCGTTGATCGCGGTGGTGAAATTGAGCGAGAACAGAAATAACGCCGAACTTCCCACCTGCAAAAAACCCAACAGCAAGATCAGCTTGAAGTGCGCCTTGATGATGCTGAATTTAAAAAAAAGTTCGCGCCACACCAACGGTAGAAAAATAAGCGTTGCCAGGACCCAGCGCCAGAACGACAAGCCGAAGGCCGGGATTTCCTCATAGATGCCGCGCGAGATAACGGTGCTCAAGGCCCAGAGAAAGGTTGCGATGACGAGAAACAGGTAGGTGAGGCCGGCGCTCGGTTGAAACGCTTCCAGCTTCCTCAGAAATGAGTTTTTACTTAGGTTGGGCAAGGGTGATTGCTTTTGCGTTCCTGGAACCGGCGTTCTTAATACGAATTTGTCCGGATAAACACCTATTTCGCGATCAACCTACCTTATTTCCCGCCCGAAGAAACTGCATTTTCCCGTCGTTCTGATGTGGGCTTAGCCTTTATATTTTGGTATCGGGAGGAATGGTGCCACCGGAAACAATTGAACATTCGGCCTCGCGCATGACTGAGGGGACGCCCTACTCATCCATGATGATGACACGCGGTTTCATGGAGTAGAGCCACCCTGACTGGGTGTTTAATTAAACAGCAAATGGAAGGTAATATCTATCGGTCGGCAGGAATGGACATATGTGTTATGTTTTTGGACCGATAAAATTAATCCGTTTTCCATTGCAGAAACAATGCGTACACTTTGGACGCCCAAACCCTGCTTCGATTTTATACCGTCAGGAAAAAATGATATTTTTTAACTGCGCAAACAATGGCCTGACAGACGACCACGGCCATTCCCAAACCGTTCGGAACGGCAACAAATTTTTCACCGTTGATATTCATTGTCACATTCATGTCCATAAGGCAGATGACATGTTGACATCCTTGCCGGAATTGTACGGCGGTGCTGTGGATAACAATCCGCTGACGGTTTCTATTAATGAGGGTCTTCAGAAAAAGCTTCATTCCAAGCTGACCGAACCGGAAGAGCGCTTAAAAGATATGGACAAACAAGGCGTGGATGTTCAGGCAGTTTCACCATCTCCGTTTCACTATAACTATGACAAGCCTGCCGAATTTGCGCGCGACACATCGAAGGTGGTCAACGATATGGTGGCAGAAGTCGTCGCAAGCCATCCAGACAGGTTTGTCGGATTAGGCACTTTGCCGCTCCAGGATGTCGATATGGCTGTCGCAGAATTGGAACGCTGTGTGAACGATCTTGGCTTTAGGGGTGTGGAGATTTCAACCAATGTGAACGGCACCGACTTAACACGTGCCGGACTCGAAAAGTTGTTTCAGCGTATTGAGGAAATGGGTGTGATGATTTTCATCCACCCCATCGGAACATCCTATAAAGAACGAATGGGCGATCATTACTTTCGCAATACCATCGGACATCCGCTGGAATCGGCACTTGCGGTTGGGCATCTCGTATTTGACGGATATCTTGAAAAATATTCTGGCCTAAAGATATGTATCGCCCACGGCGGCGGATATATTCCGGCTTACTCCGGACGGTTTGATCATCCTTATCACCTCCGCGACGACTGCCGGGCAAACATCAATAAGCCGCCCAGCGAATACATCAAGAAACTGTACTTCGACACCGTGGTATTCAACGAGCATCAGCTCCGCTATATGATCGAAACCTGGGGTGCGGATAAGGTGGTCATGGGCACCGACTATCCCTACGACATGGCGGAGCCCGATCCCGTCGGCCACGTCAACAGCGTTCAGGGGTTGGATGATAATGATAAAGCTAAGATCATGGGCGGCAATGCCGTTGAACTTTTGGGTCTGGATATTGACGCGTTCACAAAGGTTGGGTGATTAGGCCTAATCACCCTGAACTTCGATCTGACCACGCCCCGGCAGATCAAGGTGGCCAATGCGCCTTACATTTTTTGCGACCGGCTTGAATTCACCGTCTTTTGGCAATTTGAATGGTCCATATTTTTATCCGGTGGCACCTTGTGATCGATATCATTCTTCTGGGCTCACTAAATTTTCGAGTGAGACGCGTTCTGCCTACCCTATTTGCTCGCTCTTGATTGCCGTCTCGCCGTAGACTTCAGGATTAAAAATGTTAAGCGGGCGTTCCCCGGCAAGGAACCGCTCAATATTTTTAGCCGCATACATGGCGATCTCCTCGCGCGTCTCTCGTGCTGCAGTGCCTATGTGCGGTGTCAAAATAACGTTAGGCAAATCCAGGAGACCTTCGAGTGGCCCGGGATTTGGTTCGGGAATTTCGTTTTGATACACGTCTAGTGCGGCGCCTCGAATACGATTTTCTCTCAGCGCTTTCTCCAGGGCGACCTCATCCAAAACGGGACCGCGTGACGTATTGATAAGGATTGCGCTGGGCTTCATCATAGAAATAAGCCGTTCATTGACGAGCCCTTTCGTATCGTTGGTTAGAATTGTGGATAAGACAATGAAGTCCGATTCCATAAATAAGTCATCAATCGAACGGTATTCAGCGGACCCTAGGGCGATTTCCTCCGCCGTACTTAACCGCGACCGCTTATGATAAAGGATGCGCATATCACATGCTGCAGCTTTACGGGCAACCATTTGGCCAATTTGACCCATGCCAAGAATTCCGAGATTCTTGTCATAAAGTCTTGAACCCATAAATGCCATCGACTGATTTTGCTTCCACCGCCCATCACGAAGAAATGTATCTGCCTCCGGCAATCGCCATGCGGTCGCCATTAAAAGCGCAAAGGTGAATTCCGCAGTTGTCTTGGTGGCATGGGGAACGCCCGCGACGGGTACATTTCGTTGTGTCGCCGCCGCAAAATCAACGAATTTCGCTGACGAATGCATGGCTGAGATAAACTTCAGATCCTTTGCAGCATCGATAATCTTCGAGTCATAAGGAATTTCTCCCATCGCATAAAGAATGTTTTTATCACGCACAGCTTCAAGCAGTTCAGGTTCTGAAATTACACGATCCGCATGCGGAAATATCGTCACTTCACCGAGCGTTCTGAGAAGGTCCGCAGCAGGTTCTGGGATGGCCTGCGGCACAAAAATTTTGGTCATAACTTACTCTTTCAAAAAACCGACAATCACAATTAAACGGATATGCACGCTGCCTGCCAGGAGGCCCGAATCACCTCTCATTTTGCCGGGGTGGCTTAGTCGTCCGCTTTCTCTATTCCCGTAAGGTTCCGCGGACGAAGCATCATTGATCGTCAGCGACGGGATTGTTTTCGAAGTAAGCGATGTTTTCCGGGCTTTGGGTCCATTCCGGGTGACCCCGCCATTCGATAGCATGCGACGTCTTGTCGCCGCCGTAGCGAACCCGGAACAGCAGCGTGCGCTCGGGTCCGTTTTCGTATTCGTGTAATTCACCGGGTGGATGCACGATGAACGAGCCCGGGGATACCGGCGTTTCGCCGTCCGGCGTCCGCATGACACCGCCGCCCTGGTAGCAGAAATAAATTTCAGTCGCTTCCGGGTGGCAGTGGTTGGGGCTTACCTGGCCCGGCTCCCAACAAGCGACCGTGAAGTCGCCGCCATCCAACGTCCCCAGTATTTTTTCAACATGACGCGTGGGGTCGAATGCGCTTTCGTCGTGAAGATTATGGGCGATCATCGGTCTACTCCGTACCTTCATTGAAGTTTCGCGCGCGAAGCATGGTAAAAATACTGTAGACAAAGGTGGCCAGCGCCAGCAGTAATATTACGATCGGAATGGGGCGCAGGAAAACTTCTTCGAGGACGCCGCCGCTGATCGTCAGTGCGCGACTGAGATTCTTCTCGATGATCGGCCCCATGATGAAGGCCAGGACAATGGGGACAACCGGTATGTCTATCTTTTCGAAAAAATATCCGATCGCGCCAAGAACGAGCACCATCACAATGTGGGCGGTGTAATTGCCGATGGCATAACTGCCGGCAATAATCAACAACATCACGAAGGGTCCAAGAACCCTGAGCGGTACGCGGGCAACAAGGCTGAACATGCGCGTACCAAGCAGCCCGGTGATCAGAATAAAGGCATTGATGATAAACAGCCCGATAAAGACGGTCATAACGAACGTGCCTTCGTCGCGGAAGAGATTGGGTCCGGGAACGACGCCCTTGCTAACCAGTACGCCGAGCAGGATCGCCGCGCCGCCCGAGCCCGGTATGGCGAGCGTTAGCGTCGGGACAAGGGTGCCGGCAACAACGGCGTTATTAGCGACTTCGGGCGCCGCCACGCCCTCGGGGATGCCGGTGCCGAATTTTTCGGGATGTTTCGACCAGCGTTTTTCTTCGCTGTAAGCCAACAGCGCGCCGACCGAGGCGCCGGCACCGGGGATGATGCCGACCGCCGTTCCAAACACACTGCCGCGCAACCAGGTGGGGATCAGTTTGAGGACCAGGCTTTTGGGAATTTTGTTTTCTAGGTTGGAAGCGGTCGCATCGAAAGCCTTGCCTTGCGGATCAACCGTGCGCCGATTATCGACGAGAAGCCGAAAGGCTTCCGGTCCCGCCAGAAATGCGATGATGACAACGACAAGCGGAAGGCCATCTATCAGAAAGCTCTGATCGAAGGTAAAACGAACGCCGCCGAAACCGGAACTTCCAACGGTTGCCAACGCGAGACCAATACCAGTGGCCAAAAACCCTCGCAAGGGGTCCTTGCCGAAGAAGCTGCCGACGATGGCCAAGCCGAATACGCCAATTGCGAAAAGCTCGCTGGGACCGAACAACAAGGCTGCGTGGCCGAGTGACGTGCCGGCGATGATAAAGATCAGCGTGCTGGTGGTGCCGCCGATAACCGCCGAATAGAGAGAAATTCTGAGCGCTTTCTTGGCCAATCCTTTGCGTGCCATAGCGTAGCCGTCCAGCACTGTTATCGCCGAGGCCCCCGAACCCGGCGTTCGGATCAGGATGGCGGGGATGGAACTGCCGTATTCGACCGCCGAATAGACCGCGAGAAAGAAAAGGATCGACTGGTCCACCGTCATGATGAAGCTCAGCGGAAACAGCAGCGCCAGGGATTGTGAGCTCCCAAATCCGGGAAGCGCCCCCAAAACGATCCCAATGGAAACGCCCGCGAACATGATGAGAAGGATCGTCGGTGATGAAAGCGCACTAGCGGCCCCACCAATATTACTGAAAAAAAAGTCCATTATTATCAGGCCTTATTAGAAATATCGGGGCAGGAACAGGAGCGGTAAATGAATCCCGAGCAAAAGTGCAAATACGCCATAAAGAATGAGGATCGTCGGTATAGTGAGGGCGACGGCCTTAGTCACGGACTGGACGAACCCGTATTGCACGGCAAACCGTGGCACCAGCAAGATCAACATAAAACCAAGAGTCGTCAGCTCGAACCCCAACGGCGGCAGCAGTTGCGCATAAAGCAATACCAACGAAGCGACAAACAGGAATTCCAACCAGTGTACCGTTAAATGGGACGCCTCACCGGGTGCGGTCGCCAAGCGGGGAATGAGAATTCCACGCATTAGAATGAGCGCGGCAACAACGAGCGAGTAACCGACGACGAGGCGCGGGAAAAACGCATCGCCCGGATATCCCGGCAGGATCGGTTTCATCATGTTGAAGGTCTCGTAGAATAGAAAGGCTAACCCTAAAAAGAGCATTCCCGTAACGACTAAAACCGTCGCCCGCGTGGGCAAGGTCAATTCAAATGACGAGGAAATTTTTTTATTTTCCAGCACAGCAGAAACTTTCCTGAATCAACGTGAACCCGAGCCGCACGGCACCAAGCACCGCTCGAAAGCGAAGTCACGTTCGTAAAGAGATTGAAATATTGTGGCGGATGAAATTTCATCCGCCACAATTTCAACGGCTATACCTAGTTAGCAGGTATGACCTTGTTATCGATCAAGAACTGCTTAACTAGGGGCATGTTCTTACGCATGTCCGCTAGAAGCCAGTCACGATCGATGCGAAGAGCTGGTTCGATGTGCGTACCATCCTTGATATATTTCAGGTAACCCTTGCTTTGGATGACCTGTACCAGCGCATCCGCAAGCTTATCCAAAATGTGCTCCGGCGTGCCTTTTTTGACAAAAATGCCCTGCCAGTGGTGCTTGGGATCATATCCCAAGCCGACTTCGCGGACACTGCGAACGTTTGCCCATTGCGGATCGTTACTCAACCGCTTTTCACTCAGCATCACGAGCGGGCAAATCGTTCCCGCCGTAATATGCGGACGCCATGTCTTGGGCGACGCCATTGCAACCGGCAGGAAGCCACCGACGACGTCTTTAACCGTGTTGCCGTCGCCTTGATAAGGAACGAAGCGCATTTTCATTTTCGCAGCGTTCATGAAGTACAATTGATGGCGGTGGTGGTTGGAACCGACCTTGTTGCTGCCCATCGCCAACTTATTGGGGTTAGCATGTACGTATTTGACCAAATCTTCGTATGTCTTGATCCCGTACTTGTTGTCACACCGAACGGCGACGCCATAGACGTGTTTCTCAACCTGCGCAAGGTGTTGAAAGTCGTCAAAGGTTCTCTTGTAGTGTGGCAGATGGAAATAGCCATAGAAGCTGGCGCTTGTGTGCATAACTGTAAGGCCATCGGCGGGTTTTCCGGTGACGTAGAGGACCGGCTCGTGCTGCGATCCGCCACTTTTAAAAATTACCTTCATGGGCTGGCCTAAAACCCTGGAAAGCTCTTTGGCCATGATATGGCACCAAATCGCGACGCTCGAAGCCGGGCGCGTTGTGCAGATCCATTCCATGGGTCCGGATGGGAAGTCCTTAGCCTTTTGTGCTTGGGCCGCAGTTGGCATGAACAGCGCAATTAAGGCGATCACAGCCAGAATACGTTTAACGAGTGACATGATTTTAAATCCTCTCTGTTAACAATTACGGCACAAAATCATCGACTTTGCGCATTTTGATTGATTAGCCTTTTTTAGTTGTAATTTTTTTTAGGCTCGGGGCGCTCT
>PTLL01000014.1 GCA_002938315.1 Alphaproteobacteria bacterium MarineAlpha3_Bin2
CCATGGTCCAAGGCGTCTTGCCGTAGGCTTCGAGGGTGACATTCAAGGCATCGATAATGGTCGGCCAACTGTCAACCAGGGTGTTGTCCCAATCAAACAAGATGGCGCGCGGTTTACCGTTGGCCTGATCTGAATCCCCGTTCAAGGTCATCAATTCCAGGTATTGGTGTTTTGGGGACCGCCCTTGGTTTCGATGAAATCGACATAAAGGTCGAGCATCCTGGACGTCAATTCCCCGATGTGGCCGTTACCGATGGAATGTCCATCGATACTGGTAACCGCTTTAACATGTGAGGTCGAACTGGTGACAAAAGCTTCCTTGGCCTGCATCGCCTCTTCGACGGAAAATGCCCGTTCGGAAAATGGAACTCCCGCCGCCACCGCCGCCTCCAGCACCGACAGCCGGGTAATCCCGTTGAGGATGGCATGCGAGGCATTGTGGGTGACCAGCTCACCGTCCTTGGTGACGATCCAGGCATTTGATGCCGTCCCTTCGGTGATCATCCCCTCATTGTTGACCATCCAGGCTTCGTAAGCACCGGCTTCACGGGCTTGTTGCTTGCCGATGATATTGGGCAGAAGAGAGACCGATTTAATGTCATGACGCTGCCATCGGATATCGGGGATGGTAATGACCCCAACGCCTTTGCGCAGTTGTTCCTTGTCCAGCGGGGGCATCCGTCGTGCAGTGACTACCAAAGCGCTTTCCGTATTGTCAGGAAACGAATGGTCGCGCCGCGCGACGCCACGGGTAATTTGTAAATAGATCAGCCCGTCCCTTACCCGGTTGCGGCGTGAGACCTCACGGATAATGACGCCAAGCGCGCGGGCAGACATCGGCCAGTCGATGCGGAGTTCGCCCAGCGAATGAGCCAGCCGATCCATATGCCCCTGTTCACCTACCATGCGGCCTTGGTGAACGGCAAAGACCTCATAGACGCCATCGGCAAATTGATAGCCCCTGTCCTCAATATGAACGGCTGCATCCTGGTGAGGCACATATTGGCCGTTGACGTAAGCAATGCGGGACATTTTTAAAAATACTCCAACTGCACGGAGAAAATCTTTTCGACCTGGCGGATGACTTCCTCTGAGGCGAACAGAACCACACGGTCCTTGGCTTTGACCACGGTTGAACCGCGCGGGTAAATCATTTTACCATCGCGGACGATGGCCCCCAGCTTAACGCCGGAAGGCAACTTCACCTCTTTCAGGGGCTTGCCGACCAAATCCGACGTTTCCAGGGCTTCGGCCTCAATCAATTCGCCGAAACCTTCCCGAAGCGTGTGGACGGAATGAATACGACCGCGCCGGACGTATTGAAGGATCGTCGATACCGTTATATTGCGGGGGCTCACGATAACGTCAATGCCAAGAGAATTTATCAACGGCTCATAAGCCGCGGTATTGATCAGGGTGATGGCCCGTTTGACCCCGTTGCGCTTAGCCAGTAACGAAGACAAGATGTTGGTTTCATCGTCGTTGGTGACGGCAACCACGGTTTCAGTCATTGAGGCGTTGGCTTCTTCCAGGATTTCAGGGTCGAGAACATCACCGTTGATGACCATGGTCCTATCAAGCATCCCCGCGACGCTTTCGGCCCGGTCCTTGTCGGCTTCGATAATTTTGGCTTTGACCCAGTCGTGATTCTTTTCAATTTCTTGTGCCAGAAACAAGCCAATATTGCCGCCCCCGAAAATCAACAGCCGACGGGCTTCCGCCTCTTCGTGACCGAAGGCAGCCATCGCGCGGGACACCTGTTCACTGTCGACAACGAAATAAACCTCGTCACCGGGCAGCATGTAGTCGTCCGCCGTCGGCATCATGGGGTTTCCATCCCGCATCAGCCCGATAATGACGATATTGAGATCGGGAAAAAGGTGGGTCAGCTGTCGAAGCGGCGTGTTGATCAGCGGGCAGGTTTCCTCGCATCGCACACCAATCAGTTTCACCTTGTCATCAACCAAGGGAATCATCTCGAAGGCGCCGGGCACTTGAAGCCGGCGTGTCACCGCCCGGGCGACCTCTATTTCCGGTGAAATAATTACGTCGATGGGCAAGTGGTCGCGTGAAAACAGGTTGGCGTAGATGGGTTGCAGATAACTTTGCTGGCGTACCCGGGCGATCTTCGTCGGTACGTCGAACAAGGAATGGGCGACCTGACAGGCGACCATATTGACCTCATCGGCGTAGGTGACGGCAATGATCATGTCGGCATTGGCGATGCCGGCTTTTTCCAATACATCCGGATTCGACGCGTGGCCGAACACACCGGTGGCGTCCAGGGTATCGTTGACCCGGCGGACCAAGTCCGGGTTCTGGTCGACAACAGTGACATCGTTGTTTTCAAGGGCCAAGTGGCGGGCGATGTTGAATCCGACTTGCCCGGCGCCGCAAACAATCACTTTCATGGTTTCAAAACCTTTGTTGTCGTCAACATTGCTATTGCCTGTCTTCGTTACGTACGCCCAAGGATTTGAGCTTTCGATGCAGGGCCGAGCGTTCCATGCCAATGAATGTGGCGGTTTTGGAGATATTACCGCCGAACCGGGCCATTTGCGCGATAAGGTATTCCCGTTCGAATATTTCCCGCGCATTGCGAAGCGGTAAGCCCATGATTTCCAGATTGGTTTTCAAGTTGCTTGCGACGGGAGCATTGGCGTAGATTTCGGGCGGCAGCATTTCGATTTTGATCTGGCTAGTCTGGTCGCCGGAGGCCATGATTAATAGCCGTTCGATGACGTTTCTGAGTTCGCGGACGTTGCCGGGCCAGAAATAGGCCTGAAGGGCCGCCATGGCATCGGCGCCGATCTCACGCGGCGCCTGCCCCGTCGTCCGGGCGGCCCGTTCCATAAAATGTTCTGCCAGGGTCGGAATATCGTCCGGCCTTTTATTTAACGCCAGCACCTCAAGGGGAACCACGTTCAAGCGGTAAAAAAGATCCTCGCGGAATTTTCCGGCGCTGATTTCCTCTGCAAGGCTGGCGGTTGACGAAGCGATAACGCGGACATCGACCTCGACACGGACGGAGCCCCCGACGCGCTCAAAAATTTGTTCCTGAAGGACGCGGACGATTTTACCTTGGGTTTCCAACGGCATATCCGCAACCTCATCGAGAAACAAGGTGCCGTTGTGGGCAGCTTCGAAGGTGCCAACTTTTTGGGGAGAGTTCCCATCAGCGTCCGGATTTTCGGTGCCAAACAGCTCAACCTCGAAACGGTCCGGCGACATGGTTGCGCAATTGACGACAACGAACGGCCCTTCGGCGCGCCTCGATTGGGCGTGCAGCATTCGGGCCACCACTTCCTTTCCCGATCCCGCCGGACCGGTAATTAGGATCCGGCTGTTGGACGGCGCCACTTGGTTGATGGACTGTTTAATGTCGCGGGTCGCCTGCGATGGCCCAACCAATTCATTGGCAGTACCGGCTCGAATTCTCAGTTCTTCGTTCTCACGGCGCAGGCGATCGGTTTCGATGGCACGTTCCACCAACAGGATTAGGCGATCGGCCTTGAACGGTTTTTCAATGAAATCATATGCCCCGTCCAGGATTGCAGAGACTGCCGTTTCAATTGTGCCGTGGCCGGACATCATCAGTACTGGGATGGTCGGGTGGTCTAGCTTCAGCGCCTTGAGGATGCCCAGTCCGTCCAACTCCGAACCTTGGAGCCAGATATCCAATAGAACCAGATTGGGCCGCCGTGCTTCGACGGCACCAAGGGCCTCGGTACTATTTGCCGCTTCGCGGGTTTGAAAACCTTCGTCCTGAAGGATGCCTGCCGTCAGCACCCGGATGTCAGCCTCGTCATCGACTATCAATATTTCCGTTGCCATGTCCGGTCCCTACGATTCTTGCGCCAATAGGCTGGAGGCGACCTTCATTGCACCGACTTCGCCACCGTTCTCTTTCTTGTCGGCGATCTTTTCCATAGGCGGGAAAATCAGTGACACGCTGGCGCCACCCCCTGGGTTGTTGTCGAGCGACAAGTGCCCATTGTGGTCTTCCATGATTTTTTTGACGATGGCCAGGCCCAACCCGGTGCCTTTTGTGCGTGTAGTAACATAAGGTTCGGTAAGGTCTTCACGGTTTTCGCCTGGAAGGCCACTGCCATTGTCCTTAATAAGGATAGAAATGGTGCCTTCATCCATTGCAGCCATACCCCTGCCCCCCTCCTTTTCGTTTTTTATGCCGGTAGTTATGGAAAGGTGAATACGGCCCTTGGAGGTTGTCTTTTTAGTGTTTTCCAAATGGCCGGTGACGGCTTCGGCGGCGTTCTTTAATAGGTTAGTCAAGGCGCGGGAGACTTGGCGGTGGTCGCAATAAAGCCGGATGTCTTGGTCAGGAAGATTGACGTCATAGTCGATGTCAGGGTGGCGGTTGTGTTCTAGTGAAATAGCTTGGCGGCAAATTTCTGAGAGGTTTTCATCGCTCAGCGACAATTGCGGCATTCTGGCGAACGACGAGAATTCGTCGACCATGCGGTGAAGGTCCTCGACCTGACGGATAATGGTATCAGTGCAGCTTAAAAACGTTTCCGGGTCGCTTTTGATTTCATCCAGATATTTTCTCTTCAGGCGTTCAGCCGATAGCTGGATCGGCGTCAACGGGTTTTTAATCTCGTGGGCGATACGACGGGCGACGTCAGACCAGGCGGCTTTGCGTTGTGCGGATAGCAGTTCGGTGACGTCATCGAAAGTGACGACATAGCCGATGACTTTTCCCTCCAGCCTTTCGGCGGCGATGGAAACCATCAAGGTATGGTATTGCCCGTCGCGGTTAACCTTTACCTCTGCTTGATGAGACTGGCCGGGCCGTTCCATCGCTTTGGAAAGAAGGCTCGCCATTTCAGGGATGGCGTCGCCGAGTGTCTGGCCAATGAGTTTGTCCAGGTCCGTCGCCAATAGCTCCGACGCCGAACGGTTGGGAAGATAAACATTTCCCTTCGCGTCAAGGCCGATGACGCCTGCGGATACCCCGGTCAGCACCGTTTCCGTAAACCGCCGGCGTTCGTCGATTTGGCGATTGGCGTCCATTAGCCCTTCCTGGGTGTTTTTCAGCTGTTCGGTCATGGAGTTAAAGGCACGGCTGAGGGCGCTGAGTTCGTCGGGGCTTTCGGTGGTATCGACGCGGACGCTTAAATCGCCCTCACTGATGGATTTTGAGGCCGCGATCAGGGAACTGATCGGTTTCGCCAATTGTGTCGCTACCGTCAGTCCGATCCAGATAGCGGCCAGCAACAAAAGCACCGCGACGATAACGAAAATCATCACGAATTTGATTTGAATGCCGCCCATTTCCTTTTGTACCGCTTTGTAGCGTTTCCGGGCGGTTTCGATCTGTTCGATCTGGCGGATCACTTTGGGGTCGACGAAGCGTTCCACCAACAAATATGCGTCAACGAAACTTCGCAACCGAACGATGGCCCGAATGCGTTCGTCCTTTACGCCGCCGAGAACGGTTATTTCCCCGCGACTAGCTTTTTCGAAGGCCTCTTTCGAAATGTGGCGGGCCTTCACCGAAAGGCTGAGTTCGGATCGCGCCATGACCCTTCCGCTGCGGTTGATGACCAAGGCTTCCGACAGGGAGCGCAGCACCGCATGGTGCGAAAGTATTGGGTTTAAACGCCGGATGTCACCACCGACCCTCGGCGCGTTAATGTTGAGGTCGCCGGCTAGGGCGAAGGCGTCGGCGGAGATGTTTTTCCGGTGTTCCAGAAGGTAGGCTTTGCCGACCACCACCGATTGATTGACGGCGGTACCGATCTTGTCCTGGAACCAAGCCTCAACCCCATATTGGATAAACAAGGCCGAAAAGACGGCAACCAAGATGGCGGGCGTGATCGCGACCAGGCCGAACATCATCATCAGGCGCACATGTAGTCCGGCGCCGGCTTGGCCGCTACGGCGCTCCTGCCAGACGGTGACCAATTTTTTGGCTACCAAAAGGGCCAGCAGCAATAAAATTGCCCCGTCCACATAAATTAGGTTGAGGACCGTTTTGACGTCTACGGCCGTCGTGCTGTTACCGGTCAAGGTGGCGACGGTCATGCCGCCCGAGACCACCGCCGCGATCACCAGCACATAGGCCAGTTTGCGTTGCAGGCTGGCATTCTCCGACCAGGCGCGGACCGTATCGTTCAAGCTGGCGAAACCGCTCATTTCGGCCCCCGAATGACTGGTATGTTGAGGTCGCGGATCTTTTTGCGGAGCGTGTTGCGGTTGAGGCCGAGGACCTCGGCGGCGCGGATTTGATTGCCGTGGGTCGCTTGCAGGGTCAGCGTGATCAGGGGCCGTTCGACTTCCTTGAGGACGCGTTGGTAAAGCCCCGCCGCCGGCAGCTCGCCAGCATGGGCTGTGAAGTAAGTGGACAGACGATGTTCCACCGTTTTCGAAAGCCCCTGCTCATCGTCATCTTCGGAAGATGCGGGCGGGGTATCGGCCAATTCGGTGTTGATGTCATCGATGGTGATGACTTCGTGCGAATACAGCGCCGCCAGCCGCTTGATTAGATTTTCCAGTTCGCGCACATTGCCGGGCCAGGAATATTTCTTGAGGCGGTCCATGGCGTCATTGTCGATGACTTTCCAGGGAAGTCCTTCATCGGCGGCCTTAGCTATGAATGAGCGTACCAATTCGGGAATGTCCTCGGCCCGTTCACTGAGCGGCGGCAGGCGGATCGGCACCACGTTGAGGCGGAAAAATAAATCTTCGCGGAACAGTCCTTGGAGGATTAACCGCTTAAGGTCGTGATGGGTGGCGGCAATTATCCTGACATTGGATTTTATCGGGGCGCTGCCGCCGACGGTGGAGAATTCTCCTTCCTGAAGCACCCGCAACAACCGGGTCTGAGCGTCAGCCGGCATGTCGCCGATTTCGTCCAGAAAAAGGGTTCCTCCTTCGGCTTGCTCGAAGCGTCCGGCGCTGCGTGATTGGGCACCGGTAAAGGCGCCTTTCTCATGCCCGAAAAGTTCGCTTTCTATCAATTCTTTTGGAATTGCAGCCATGTTAATGGCGACGAAGGCATTGTTCTTGCGCTTGCCGTAATCATGAAGGGCGCGGGCGACCAGTTCCTTGCCGGTGCCGGACTCTCCGTTGATCATCACCGTCAGGTCCGAACTCATCAATCGGGCCAGGGTTCGGTAGATATCCTGCATGACCGGCGATCGGCCAATCAGCGGCAAAGACTCCTCGGCTTCCTCAGGCCTAAAGTCGCCATTGGCGTGTGGCGTTTCGAGGCCGCGCTTGACGACACTAACCAATTTGTCGATGTCGAAGGGCTTGGGCAGGTATTCGAAGGCGCCGCATTCCGTCGCCTTGACGGCGGTAAGAAGGGTGTTTTGGGCGCTCATGACGATGATCCGAAGTTCCGGGCGGATGGAACGAATCCGGGGGATCAGGTCGAGCCCGTTTTCGTCGGGCATGACAACGTCGGTGATGACCAGGTCGCCATCGCCGTCGCTGACCCAACGCCACAAGGTCGCCGCGTTGCTGGCGGCTTTGACTTCAAACCCAGCGCGGCCAAGCGCCTGACTGACCACCGTGCGGATGGCGCCATCGTCATCGGCAAGAAGGATGGTCGGCGCCGTCATGGGGTCCCCTCCTCCGCCTCGGTGGCGCGGGTTTTTTCGGCCATCGGCAGCATGACCCTGAATTCGGTCCGTTTTGGCGTGCTGTCGCATTCGATAACACCACCATGGTCACCAATAATTTTGGCCACCAACGCCAGGCCTAGGCCGCTTCCCTGAGGCTTCGAGGTGACGAAAGGATCGAACAGGCAACTCATGATATCGTCTGGAATGCCGCCGCCGTTATCTATAATTGAAACCCGAAGCGGTAAGTGAATACGCGATCCCGTGCCCGGCACGGTAAATCGAACGCCTTGTTGATAGGCTGTCTCTAGGGTGATTTCACCGCCAACAGATGGAGCCGCTTCGGCGGCGTTCTTGATCAGATTGAGAAACACCTGCACCAATTGGTCACGGTGCCCCAAAACTGGCGGCAACGACGGATCGAAAATGGGGTTATATCGCAAATGCCGTCCGAACCCGTTTTTCGCCAGTTGCATTACCCGGTCCAAGACCTGATGAATATTGACGGCATCGCGTTGTAAGGGCCCTGAATCCGAAAACACATCCATGCGATCTACTAAGTCGCATATGCGATCAGCCTCTTCGCGGATCAATGTCGTCAGGCCGCGATCATCCGGGGTGGCGTTCTGTTCTAAAAGCTGCGCCGCGCCGCGAATTCCAGAAAGCGGGTTTTTGACTTCGTGGGCCAGCATCGACGCCAATGCCGTGACCGACCTCGCCGCCCCTCGATGGGTCAGTTGGCGGTCGATCTTGTCGGCGATGGACCACTGTTGCAGGGTCAGCGCCACCGCATTGGGGGTATCCAATAGAGGCGCCGCCTGAAGGTTGACCAGATGGCGGCCGATGCGCGGCGATTCAAGGGTGACGCCGTATTCGGAAACCGCCAGACCTTCCTTGCGCACTTGCCGGATCAGGGAAAAAAGCTTGCTGTCGAACGGCAGCATTTCGTCCAACTGACGGCCTTGCAGATATTCAGCGCCGCCCTGGAGAAATTGTTCGCCGGCTGAGTTGACGTAAGCAATGGCGTCGTCGGCATCAACGACGACGATGGCTGTCGCCATCGCATTGAAAATACTTTCGATATCAATGCCATCATTTTCGCCGTCCTTAGGCCGCGGCGCCAAGGCTGGTTTTGTCATGTTATGCCGCTTCCCGGCCGATAATCGGCTCGAAGAACTGGTTCAGCATCCCCTTAACCACCGCTGGGTCGTCCGCCCGCATAATTTTGGACCGTAATTCGGCCGAATTCGGCAGGCCTTTTGAATACCATCCCAGGTGCTTGCGGGCGATTTTGAGGCCGTGGTGAACGCCATAATGGTCCAGCATGGCGCCATAATGGCGGAGGATAGTGGAAAATTTTACGGCGAGGGTTGGGTCCGCCAATCGTACGCCGGTGGCCAGGAAATGCCGGACCTGATTCGGGAACCATGGCCGTCCATAGGTGCCGCGGCCGATCAGGACCCCGTCGGCGCCGGAAACGGCCAGCGCCTGCGCCGCGTCGTCAACGCTGGTGATGTCGCCGTTGACAAACACCGGAATTCCGACCGCGTTCTTGACCTGGCGAACAAAGCTCCAATCGGATTGGCCCTTGTAAAACTGACATCGGGTGCGGCCGTGCACCGATACCGCCTTGATCCCGCTTTCCTCGGCGACCCGGGCAAGCAGGGGCGCGTTGCGGGTGGCGCCGTCCCAGCCGGTTCGCATTTTCAGGGTCACCGGCACGTTGACGGCGGCGACAACGGCTTCGAAAATTTGTGCCGCCAGTGGCTCATCGCGCATCAACGCCGAACCGGCATCACCATTAGTGACTTTTTTCGCCGGGCAGCCAAGATTGAGGTCGATCAAGGTCGCGCCCCGGGCCTCATTCAAACGGGCGGCCTCGGCCATAACTTCGGGCTCACACCCGGCCAGTTGAACGGCGATGGGGTGTTCAACGGCGCAATGCGTTGCCATCTTCATGGTCTTCTTGGCGGCATGAATCATGGCCTTCGACGCGATCATCTCGGACACGACAAGGCCGACGCCGAATTCCTTGACCAGGCCGCGGAAGGGCATGTCGGTCACCCCCGACATTGGGGCCAGGACAACGGGGCTATCCAGGTGAATTGGGCCGATTTGCAGAGACATGGGATTTGAGCTTTATCTATTTGCCTACTTAATAGGCAATTTCACCGCGAATACAATGAATTTACGTCGGGTTTTTTGCTTAATTAGCGGGTATCCGGGGTTATTTGAGGTATTTTTAGGCCATTATCACGTCGGTGACGAATTTTACCCCGGGATACCCAAGCGTCAGTAACAGATAGGCCAAAAGCACGATCCGGGCCGCCTGTCGTCCGCGAAGCCCGGTTTTAAAATGCGCCGCCAACAAACCGCCGATGACCACAAACGCGGTGATGGTCAAAATTGTTTTGTGGTCAATAATCAATAATGTCCCGGTTTCGCCGTATTGAAGCACCATTCCCGTGGCCAGGCCGATAGCCAGCACGATTTCACCAAGAATAAGAAGCCGTACCTCCAACCCTTCGCAGTCGGCAACCGACGGTAATAGTCTGCTCAGCGCCGTCGGTCGTTTGTTTTTCAGCGCCCGTTCCTGCAAAAAGGCGGCCAGGGCGGCAACCGCGGCCAGTGTGACCAGTGCATAGGTGCCAACCGAAACGCCGATGTGGATTCCAATCCAACCGCCGCCGGTGGTGGCGCTACTCATGGGCTGATGAGGCACCTGGCTCCAAATAGTGGCGACAATGCCCAACGCCGCCATGTAGGCGGATATCAACGGCGCCAGCCGCCAGGTTTCGTGGGCGAGGACGGCAATGACTGCGAAGATAGCCATGGTTGCTGCGATGGTGACCCATAGTGCCGTCGAAAGATCGGTTCGCCAGGACCCGGCCATGGTAACCAAAACCAAAATCAACGGCCCCGCCACCGCCACCATAAGAACCAGCCAAAAGACGATATCCGGACGGTGATCGCGGCGCAGCGCCAGCAAAGAAGACGGCACCAGGGCGATAATGGCTGAAAGGCTGAGAATGACGTTTTCAGGCATCGGGGAGTATGTACTTTCGTTTATTCGGCGCACCATCGCGCCCCAACCGCCCCTTGGCAAGACCTTTGGCGGACTCTACAGTCGGCCCGCGAAGCATAACGGATTTGGCGGGTATTTGAAGCCGCTAGTGGCAAGTCACCTTCCACAGGGGATAACGTATACATGGGTGGAACCGTTGCATTGGTGGTTGGTGCCGGCGAGGGCCAACGTTTTGGCGGCGAGTTGCCGAAGCAATACCACCTGCTGGCGGGAGTGGCGGTGATGCGGCGTTCATTGAAGGCCTTTATGGATCACCCCGACGTTTCTGTGGTCCAGGCGGTTATTCACCCCAATCACCACGAACTTTATGACGCGGCAGTTCAGGGCCTTGCCCTGCCGGTTCCGGTGGACGGCGGCGCCACCCGTCAGGGGTCGGTCCTCAACGGCCTGGAAAGCCTGAACGCGGATGAGCCATCAACGGTGCTGATCCACGATGCCGCCCGGCCACTGGTCGATCCCGGCGTCATTTCGCGGGTGCTGGCGGCCCTGCAAACATCGCCCGGCGCCATCCCCGCCCTTGCCGTTGCCGATACCCTGAAGCGGAGCGATGGCCAATTCGTCGAGACCACCGTCGACCGCCAGGGGTTGTGGCGGGCACAAACGCCGCAGGGGTTTCACTATCAAAATATCCTCGCCGCCCACCGCCAGGCCGGCGGTGATGAGCTGACCGATGATGCCGCCGTTGCCGAACGCGCCGGTCTGGCCGTCGCCATCGTCGAAGGATCGGAAGATAATGTAAAAGTCACCCGGACCGGGGACATGGTCCGCGCCGAGCGAATTCTCGGCGCCGGTGAAACGCGGACCGGGTTGGGGTTTGATGTGCACCGCTTCGGTCCCGGTGATCACGTCATGCTATGCGGGGTCAAGGTGCCTCACGAATTTGGCCTCGAAGGGCATTCGGATGCCGATGTCGGTCTCCACGCCGTTACCGATGCGCTTTTGGGGGCCATCGGCGAAGGCGATATCGGCACCCACTTTCCACCCTCCGATCCGCAATGGAAAGGCACGGAGTCCGACATATTCCTGCGCCATGCCGGCGATATGATCGCTGGCAAGGGCGGTCGCATTTCAAACATCGACGTGACCCTGATCTGTGAGCAGCCGAAAATCGGCCCCCATCGCGCCGCCATGATCAAACGGATGGCGGAAATTCTGAGCATTACCGAACACCGCATCAGCATCAAGGCGACGACGACGGAACGCCTCGGCTTCACCGGCCGCGGTGAAGGCATCGCGGCGCAAGCGGCGGCAACGGTTGTCCTTTAACTTTCGGTTGAGCGTTTAATCTTGGTTGACGGTTTCTGTCTCGATCCAATCGAGAAACGCTGGATTGCCGCCGGTAATGGGCAGGGAAACCACGCAGGGGCAGTCATAGCTGTGGATCGATTTGACCTTTTCGATCACTTGGTCGACCAAGCCGTCTCGGGTCTTTAAAATCAGCGGCACCTCGTCGCCCTCATTTACGGCGCCTTCCCACCAATAAATCGATGTCATCGGGGCGAGGACGTTGGCGCAGGCCGCCAAACGGCTTTCGACCAGGATCCGGCCGATGCCGACCGCTTCTTCGCGGGACCCGGCGGTCACATAAATCAGCGATTGGGACATGGCGTTTTCCTCCAATTTCTGCGGTTTTTTGTAGCTTTTTCCCTTGGGGGTTGGCCCCGGAATCAAACTATCGTAGCATGGGGCAATGAATATTGTCTTGTTTCCAGGGATTCGAGGGAAAAATGCCGTTAGAATTGGTCGTTGAAAATAAGCCGAAAAAGGCCCCTGCTCGGAAACGGGGAAAAAAACGAGCTGGAGGATCGGCGACGCCGAACCAGATGCACTGGCTAGCGCAGGGGCTCGATCAGGCGGGTGGCAAGCTGCCGCTGTTCGACGAAGACGGCCAGCGGATCAGCGAACGCACCGTTCTCAGTTGCATCGAAAAGGGTTGGGCCAAACCATGGTTCGATAACCCGATCAAGCCGGACTGGCAGGTCTGTGGCCTGACCGAAGCCGGGCGCCAATTGGTTTACCGAGCTTAACAACAATATTTATCGTACCGGCCCCCTTGATATTCCCCTACTCCTTGCTCGTCTGTTGGGCTTAGCATTGGCGCGTATTTTTAGAGAACGCGGGGCCCCATTCTCCATGGATCACACTATCACCAATGACGGCGATTGTGTCATCGTCGCCTTGCACGGCGACATCGACCTGCAGTATTCCGGCCACGCCCGCGAAGTCCTGCTTCAGGCAACGGATGAAGCACTGTCGGTGGTGGTGGATATGTCCGGCGTCGGCATGATCGATAGTTCTGGTGTTGCCAGCCTGTTAGGGGCCTTGCAGGCGTCCCGCAAGCGGAAGGCGCTTCTTTCTTGCCGCCATTGACCCGTCGGTGGATCGGGTTCTCATGTTGGCCCGTCTGGAGACGGTTTTTGAAATTACCGACGATGTCGCAGCAGCCAAGCTGTCCCTCGCCGAAAACTGAAATTTCATTAAAATTACAGCCTGTGATGACCGTCACATGCAAGCCGGAAACCGTGTGGTTCTATGGGGGGGCAGGATGGATTTCGTGAAAACGTATCCTCCCTTCCCTCAAGAGCACAACCTAAAGGCCGGGATTTTTTCCCGGCTTTTCCACCTCCCCTTGTTGGCGGCGCATCCAAAACCTCGAGGATTCAGGTGTCATCACCAAACGGGTTGCGCTGCTGGATCCGGATAAACTCAATATCGGCGTCACCGTCTTTGTCCGCATCAAAACCAATCAGCATACCTATGAATGGCTGGATAACTTCGCCAAGGGAATTGAAAAAATTGATGAGGTGATTGAGCTCTACCGCATGAGCGGCGATATCGATTACCTGTTACGGGTCGTTGTCCCGGACATTCAAGGTTTTGATGCGGTTTACAAACGCCTCATTTCGATCGCCGATCTCGCCGATGTCAGTTCCAACTTCGCCATGGAGAAAATCAAATACACGACCAAACTTCCGCTCAACTATGCTGGATAGGACCCGTTAGGCCAGCACGCCTTCACCGTCACGCTGCAAGACCTGACGTGCGTAGTAATGGAAGGTCGCGTTCAGGGGCGCTTCCTTGAGGCGGTAATCGTGGGCATGTCGCCCGGGACCCGGCGGCAGCAGCTTGATTTCTCCGGCCGCCATGGCCAAAAGCTGCATCTTCGCCGCGCGTTCGAAATGGAAGGCAAGGACGGCGGCCTGTTCCACCGTTTCGCCGGCGGAAAGTTGACCGTGGTGGGCCAGCAGGATGGAGCGTTTGTCACCGAGCGCCGTGGAAATCAAGTCGCCCTCATCGTCGCCGATGGGTGGCCCGGGCCATTCCGGGAGCCAGGCACAGTCCTCGTAAAACATGGCCGTATCCATATGGGACGCGATCAGCGGCACACCGATCATGGAAAGCGCCGAAACATAGGGGGGATGCGTATGAACGACGCAAGTGACATCCGCCCGCGCCCGGTAAATCCATAGGTGGAACCGGTTCGACGGGTTCGGCATACCGTCTCCTTCGAGCACATTCAGGTCGTCATCGACCAGCATAAAATCGCTGGCGTGGATTTCATCCAAGCCGAGGCCGAATGTGGCCGTCCACATGGTATCCGGCGCCTCGCCCCGGGCCGTAATTTGGCCGGCCAGGGCCGAGCCGTGCCCCTCGGCGGCCAGCATGCGTGCCGTCAGCGCCAGTTTCTGAGTTATCGTCCATTCCGATGGCCGGGCCAGATGTTGCTTCATCTCCCTGCTCGCCCGAGCCTCGAAATCGGACTTGGATATATTTTCTTTTCCGCCGCGGTTCATGAACCTTCTTCCCGGATGAGAATACGTTAACTAGGTCAAAGGCGAACCTCTGACCTATTCGGGTTCACATATTTTATCCCAATCCAAAAAAATAGGCCATGCACGTGACCTTTGATATCCCTAATCCCTTTGAAAAAAAATGGTCGGAGCGAGAGGATTTGAACCTCCGACCCCTTCACCCCCAGTGAAGTGCGCTACCAGGCTGCGCCACGCTCCGTCCATATATCCGGCGGGGATTCTCTCTAGTGCCGAACGGGCGCACTATACTGCTGGGGATAGCCTGCGGCAACAACTTGCGGGGTAATTTAAGGCCTTCAGCCTTCGTGCCTGAGTAGGGTTTGGATATCTTCCAGTTCAGCCATGATGCTTTTCAATTCGGCCTTATCAGGTTCTGTGGAAATGGTTTCCGGAGAGGTGTTTTGAATGGCCTCCCCTACCTTTCCCTTGCCCTCGGGCAAGTCAATTTTGCCGCCGCCTTCGCGCAACAGTTTCTGCACCCCCTTGATGGTATAGCCATCGTCATAAAGGAGACCGCGAATGCGTTGGAGAAGCACGATATCGTCGGGCCGGTAATAGCGCCGCCCGCCGCCCCGTTTCATCGGTTTGATGGCATTGAACTTGGTTTCCCAAAAGCGAAGAACATGCTGGGGTAAATCCAGCTCGGTGGCGACTTCGCTGATGGTTCTAAAGGCTTGGGCGGATTTTGAGGACGACGCCATCGTCTAAATAGGCCCCTTGCCCGTTTTCATCATTCCTGAGGTGGAACGACGGGACGCATTCTTTCGTTGATCCGGCTTTTCAAGACTTGCGAAGGGCGGAACACCAAGACCTTTCTGGGCAAGATGGGAACTTCCTCGCCGGTTTTGGGGTTGCGCCCGATCCGCTGGCCTTTTTGGCGGACCGAAAAACTGCCGAAGGAGGAAATCTTGACGGTTTCACCCCGGGCCAACGCCGAGGACATTTCCGCGAGTACGGACTCTAGCAATTCGGCGGACTCGTTCCTCGATAGGCCGACTTCCTGATAGACGGCCTGACCCAATTGTGCCCGCGTTACTGTTTTCCCTGACATGCCTTAGTAACCCCCAATTAGAAACTGAGCCAAGAGCGTATCGTGGTGGGATAAATCCGTCAATAACAAAGGGTTGGGGGATTTCCCCAACTGATCTTCGTCCGCCCTACCAGCGCACCAAACCGGCGCCCCATGTCAGCCCGCCGCCCATGGCTTCCATCAGCACCAAATCGCCCTTTTTGATGCGTCCATCGCGGACGGCCTCGTCAAGGGCCAGCGGGATCGACGCCGCCGAGGTGTTGGCGTGGCGGTCGACGGTAATGACGATTTTTTCTTTCGCCAGGCCGAGCTTTTTGGCGGTGCTATCGAGAATGCGTTTGTTAGCCTGGTGGGGCACCAGCCAATCGATGTCTTCGGAGGCCAGTCCGTTGGCTTCCAGCGCCTCACCGACGATGGAGGCCAAGTTAGTGACGGCGTGGCGGAACACTTCGCGGCCGTTCATCCGGACATGGCCGACAGTCTGAGTCGATGATGGCCCGCCATCGACGTAAAGCAGTTCATTGGTGGAGCCGTCAGAGTGCAGATGGGTCGATAAAATGCCGGTGCCCCGGTTATGACCGGATTCCCCGACATTGACCTCCGGCTCTGCTTCACCGGCTCTTAATACCACCGCGCCGGCGCCATCGCCGAACAGCACGCAGGTCGAACGATCTTCCCAATCAAGGATACGGGAGAACGTCTCTGCGCCGATCAGCACGACGGTCTTACATTGGCTGGTTTTGATGAAATTGTCGGCTATCGCCATACCGTAGATAAAACCTGAACACACCGCCTGGATATCGAATGCGGCGCCGTTGACCATTCCTAGTTTGTCCTGGACCTTGGTCGCCGTCGCCGGAAAGGTGTTGTCTGGTGTGGTCGTCGCCAACACCACCATATCGACTTCGGAGGCCGGGATATTGGCATTTTCCAGGGCCCGTTCGGCGGCCTTCAGGGCCAGGTCCGAGGTCAACTCGCCATCCGCTGCCAAATGGCGTTGGCGAATACCTGTACGGGTAGTGATCCACTCGTCGGTGGTGTCGAGCTTGGCAGAAAGCTCTGCGTTGGTGACCACGCGCTCGGGCAGGTAGGATCCGCAGCCGATAATTTTAGATCGTTTCATCATTCGCTGCCTGCTGCCTTCTCCGTGGTTGGTGGGTTGCCCGATAGCAGGGCGTAGTCTTCTTTTATCCTATCATTGAAGGAATGAGTAATCAGTTCTTCTGCGACGTGAATGGCATTGGCGAAACCCAAGGCGTCGGTTCCGCCGTGGCTTTTGATGCAAATACCGTTGAGACCAAGGAACATGGCGCCGTTGTAGCGGCGTGGGTCGACCTTCATCTTAAACTTCTTCAAGGCGTTACTGGCCAGCAAAGCGCCGAATTTTGAAATTAGCGATTCAGACAGCGCCTGTTTGAGAAATTCTCCGAACATTTTGGCGGTGCCTTCTGAGGTCTTAAGGGCGATATTCCCGGTGAAGCCATCGGTAACGACGACATTGACAATGCCGGCGCTGATGTCATCGCCTTCGATGAAGCCGTGAAATTTGATCGGCAACGAGGTTTCCTGAAGCATCGCCGAGGCTTTTTTAACCGCTTCGTTGCCTTTAAGGTTTTCGGCGCCGACGTTGAGAATCCCGATGGACGGATTTTCAAGGCCGAGGACATTGCGGGCGAAGACCTCCCCCATCACCGCGAACTGGACCAGATTGTCGGCGTCGCAATCGACATTGGCGCCGAGGTCGAGCATGACGCTTTCACCGCGTTGAGTCGGGTAATAGGCGGCAATGGCCGGGCGGTCAATTCCGGGCAGGGTCTTGAGCACGAATTTGGCCATGGCCATGAGCGCCCCGGTGTTGCCGGCCGAAATCACGCCCGCGGCTTCGCCAGCACCGACAGCGTCAATGGCGAGGCGCATGGAGGAATTCCGACCGCCCCTCAGCGCCGAGGAAACCTTCTGGTCATTGGTAATAGCCTCAACGGTGTGACGGATTTCCGTCACCGCCGCCGCCCATGGGTGATTTTCCAGCAAAGGCGCCAATTTTACTTCATCGCCGAACAGCAGGAACTTCACTTCCGCCAAGTGGGAAAGCGAAGTTTCAATACCTTCGACGACCATGTTAGGCGCGTTGTCGCCGCCCATGGCGTCAATGGAAAGTGTCAGGGTCTCTGTCACTGTGCCCTACCTTTGGGCCGAATAATGGGAATAGGCATGTGCCCCGCCAATTAATCAGGCGGCGTCTTCCGCTTCGACGACGTCACGGCCATTGTATTGACCGCAAGCCTCACAAACGTGATGGGGCCGTTTCAACTCACCACAATTAGGGCATTCCTCATGAACCGAGGACGGCAAGGAATCGTGGGAACGCCGCATGTTGCGCCGCGATTTGGAAATTTTTTTCTTCGGAACTGCCATCTTTAGATACCTCTCTTGGGGCGCCAATCCTCGGCGCGGGTCTACTTATACTGATTAACCACTCATGGGCAAGAAACTTGCCATTAATTAAAGACTCATTTTGTAAGTTTTTTCTTCAATGTGGCCAAGCCTGAGAATGGCCCGGCGCTGGAGACCGCTTTTACTATTCCGGCACCATTCCCGTCTTCGGTTTCGGATGAAAAGTCGACAAAGGAAATTCCCGGCTTGCGGGGAAATGGGTTGATTTCAAGTGCCAATTGTTCGGAGATGGCCTCGCCGATGTCGATTTGCCCCTCCATCAAGGGCTCCGGGGGGTCGTCATTCTCGGCATCGATGTCGGCCCTGATATCTTTATCGTCGTTAATTTTCTCCCCATCGCCAAGGGTCAACAACGTGGTGTCATAAAGCCGTTCAATTGAAGCTTCAATGCGGGTTTCAATGGGTTCCAAGGTAACCACACAGGTTTGCTGTATATCGGCTTGAAAGCTGCCTTTCAGGTGGATAATTCGGCCCTTCTTTTGAGGTGCCAGGTCGATCTCGGCACTGAGGCTTTCCAGCCTATTAAGGCCGAGCCGTTCAGCAAGCCGGACGCATTCCCCCCGGTCAGCTTGGATACTCATTGTTTTCCCTTTTTCGCCAATGCCTTCTGGAGAAATGGGTCGGGAGAATTCAATTTCTGCCGGTGAAGTCATTTCGCCCCTTTCAATCGGGCCGGCGGAGGTCCGAATTCCAGGTTTCCTGTAGCCAGTCGGTCGATGTCGACGGTATCTAGATGACGGGCCTGGTCTCGAATGTATTCGGCAATGGCCGCCGTTTGGCTGGGGGACGGAGAGGTTTTTCGGTACAAATTGCGCTCCAAGGCTTCGTTAAGCGCCGTTCCATCATCCGCCAAGCCCTTTTCATAGGCTTCAACACGACCGTAGAAACCTTCCGCCATGGCTTTTACGCGCTTTCCCACGCCCATATCACCGAATCCCATTTCCCGAAGATTTTGGTCAAGGTCGGCAAACATCAGGTCGAAGACCTCTTGGCTAAGGTCGGCGGTTTTCTCATGGTCGCGCTTGAGCCTTCTCAGCACCAGAATCGCATGCACCAGAATCATATCAAAACGGCCGTCAGGTGTATCGGGAACGCCGAAATCAAGATAAAAATCCGGATGACGGGCCTGGTTGACCACCGCCGCGTAAATTTTACTGGCGTTCTTACTGAAATCCTTTGTGCTAAAAAAATCGAATAATTTCATCATTTAATTTGTAATTCGTCGGGAAAATTTTGGCCGTTTACGGGATTATCATTTGGGGTGTTGATGAAAACCGCAATTGACATGAGACTTACTTGGGTGCAGTTTTCCCTTGTCATTGAAATGATTGCCGAGGCGAACGAGTCAATATCTCCCGCCGGTACGGCAAGGATGAGTAGCGGTGCATAAGCCCCAGTATTTCTATTCGAAACGCCTTTCTTTTATCCTGGCCGCGGGGGTTGTGGTTTTGGCGCTCTCCGCTTGTGAAAGCCGCTTGGATACACGCGGTAACCTGCTTGATCCTGAACTGGTGGTTGAAATAACGCCTGGTGAACAAAACCGTGATGAAGTGGCGGCAATCCTTGGGTCTCCGTCAAGCATAACCCCTTTCGGTAGCGACACTTGGTATTATATCTCCCAACGAACAGAAACCTTTGCTTTTTTGGCCCCCAAAGTCACGGAAAGAAAAATTCTGGTGGTCAAGTTTGACAAGGACGGCAAAGTTGCCAAAGTCGATACCGTTGGATTAGAAGCCGGTCAGGTCATTAACCCGATTCAGCGTAAAACTATGACTCATGGCAACAAAATGACCGTTATCGAACAGCTGGTCGGCAATCTTGGTCGGTTTAAAGAAGCCAGCCAGAAACGGAACCGGAAAAAAGAGGAAAGTGAAGACCGCTAAGCGGCTTTTTCCCGGTTTCTTCCGGCTTTTCGGTTCCCCTTTCCTTACGCCAGTGCCGCCAACAACAAGATGGCGACGATATTGATGATCTTGATCATCGGATTGATGGCCGGGCCGGCGGTATCCTTGTAGGGGTCGCCCACGGTATCGCCGGTAACGGCAGCGTGGTGGGCATCCGAGCCCTTGCCGCCGTGGTTGCCGTCTTCGATGAACTTCTTGGCGTTGTCCCAGGCGCCGCCGCCCGATGTCATTGAAATAGCGACGAACAGCCCGGTGACGATGGTGCCCATCAGCATCGCGCCCAGGGTCGTGAACGCTGCCGCCTGACCGGCGATGGCGTTGATGGCGAAATATATGATGAACGGGGCAAAGACCGGTAGCATGGACGGAACGATCATTTCCTTGATCGCCGTTTTGGTCAGTAGATCGACGCAGGCGGCATAATCCGGTTTACCGGTGCCTTCCATGATGCCGGGGATTTCCTTGAACTGCCGGCGCACCTCGACCACGACCAGGCCACCGGCGCGGCCGACCGCCATCATGCCCATGGACCCGAACAGATACGGCAGCATTCCGCCGATGAAAAGCCCGACGACGACAAACGGATTTTGCAGTTCGAACACCACTTCGAGGTCCGAAAAAAGGTGCTTAAGTTCTTCCGTATAAGCGGCGAATAAAACCAGCGCCGCCAGACCGGCAGAGCCGATGGCATACCCCTTGGTCACTGCCTTGGTGGTATTTCCCACCGCGTCGAGCGCATCCGTGGTTTTGCGCACGTCTTCGGGCAAATCCGACATTTCGGCAATGCCGCCGGCGTTGTCGGTGACCGGCCCGAAGGCGTCCAGGGCTACAACGATCCCGGCAAGCGCCAGCATGGTGGTGGCGGCAACGGCCAGGCCGAAAAGGCCGGCGAACAAAAAGGCGATAATGATCCCGCCGCAAATCACCAGAACCGGCAGCGCCGTGGCTTCCATGGAAACGGCCAGACCCTGGATGACATTGGTGCCGTGCCCTGTGGTGGAGGCTTTAGCGATGCTTTGTACCGGACGGTAATCGGTGCCGGTGTAATATTCGGTGATCCACACGATCAGGCCAGTCACCACCAGGCCGGCCATGGCGCTGACATAGAGATCGGTCCCCGTCACCATGCGCCCGGCCATGTCATAGCCGGTGTCCCAACCGATTTGGAGCGAAATCACGCCACCAATGAGGACGGCGGCAATCACGGCGCTGGCGATGAAGCCCTTATAAAGTGCTCCCATGATGTTTTGATTGGCGCTGAGTTTGACGAAAAAGGTAGCGATGACGGAGCCCACGATGCACACCGCGCCGATCACCAGCGGCAGGACCATCATCAGCTCCTGGGCCGGGCCGGTAAATAAGTTGGCGGCCAGAAGCATGGTTGCGACAACGGTAACGGCATAGGTTTCAAACAAATCGGCGGCCATGCCTGCACAGTCGCCGACGTTATCGCCGACATTGTCGGCGATGGTCGCCGGGTTGCGGGGGTCGTCTTCCGGGATGCCGGCCTCGACCTTGCCGACCAGGTCGGCGCCGACGTCGGCGCCCTTGGTGAAGATGCCGCCGCCTAAGCGCGCGAAGATGGAAATCAGCGACGCGCCGAAGCCAAGCGCGACAAGGGCTACCAGGATATGGCGCATCCCTTCCGGGGTTTCAGGATTGCCGCTGGAACGGAGGTAGAAGTAGTATCCGGCGACCCCTAAAAGTGCCAGACCAACGACCAGAAGGCCGGTCACCGCGCCGGACTTGAAGGCGATATCCAAACCGCCGGCCAGGCCTGAAGAACGGGCCGCTTCCGTGGTCCGGACGTTGGCGCGGACCGAGACGTGCATGCCGATGTAGCCCGTCAACCCCGACAGAAAGGCGCCGATGAAGAAACCGATGGCGGTGGAAAGTCCCAGCCAGAACCCAAGAATGATACCGATTACGACGCCGACGATGGCGATGGTCTTGTATTGGCGGGCCAGATAGGCGCTGGCGCCTTCCTGAATGGCAAGGGCGATTTGCTGCATTCGTTCCGTTCCGGTCGGTGCCGCGAGAACCGCCCGAATGGCGTAAACGCCGTATAATAGTGAAAGAAGGCAGCTACCGAAAATCAACAAGGACACGTTCGACATGCTTGGGAGACCTTTTCAAGAAATGACCGCGTTTACCGGCGGAATTGTGCTGATGGGTACCGTTCAGGGCCGATAAATACGACTGATCGATATTTGATAAATGATGGGACAATGCCCATCCATAAAATTCGCCGGGAAAATGCCAGAAGCGGGGCCATAAAGCAACCGCATTTGAAAGGCGGAAAATGCCCGCCAATTCCGGTCGTGAAACTGGTGTCAAAAAAACTCAGCGAGCCTGGTCGATGATCGACTGGACCAGCACGTTGGAAACCACGTCCCTGCCGAGGACTCTGTCACTAACCATTTGCAGGCGTTGCTTGATAATGAGGACGTCAACGCGTTCCTTTTCCTTTAGCAACCTGGGAATAAAGCTGTGCAGGTCGCGGATGAAGGCATCAGTAAGGATCGGCATTTTTTCTTTAATTTCATCGGCTTTGTTCTGGTTGTTGGTTTCCAGCTTGATTTGAATTTGGATGGTGGCCGCGACCCTATAACCCTGAAATATGGGCAGCGCCAATGGGTCCATGTCGATGAAAACAGTGGTGTCTTCGATGGCCTTCTGTTCGATTTTTCGGATTTCACCTTTCTTGGGTTTGAGGGGGCCGATTTCGAGAAATTTCAGAGACCCGATGGTGGCGCCCACCAGTAACAGGAACATCGCGATTAGTAATAGTAATTTTTTAATCGCGTCCCTGCTATTTCCTGAGCCGTTTCCAGACCTGTCGTCACTGGCGTTTCTTAGCCCGATTCGGAATCGTTATCCCGACAAATGGTTGCCGATGAAAGCCCCCCGCGACTAGCCCCGCCTAGTGGGTTCAGAAATGATGGTAGCCCCCATTTTTAATTAATATTTCGCCTCCGGCCTCATTAATGACACGGACAGGTTCTCCTTTGCCGCCGTTTCTACCGATGCTTCCGATTCTGGTCAGCGCCAGATCTATATTCTTACTCAAGTCTTCAATACGGTCGGCTTGCGACGCCGGGCTTGTGAATAATAATTCGTAGTCATCGCCGCCGGTGATGGCCGCCTCCACCAAAGCCGGGTTCAAAGCTATCGCCGCGAGGGCGGCGGCGGAAAACGGCACCCGGTCTAAGGTAATGGACGCCTCTACCCCTGAAGCCCGGGCGATATGTCCCAAGTCGGCCACCAATCCGTCGGAAATATCGATTACGGCGCTGGCGATCCCGAAAAGCCGCCCGCCCAGCCCTACCCGCGGTTGGGGCCGGTGGTAACGGGCCAAAAGGTGGTCTGCGTGTTCCTTCGGCAAACCGGTGAGTTCTCCGGTCAAGACTTTCAGGCCCAGGGCGGCGTCGCCGATGCTGCCCGAAACATAAACATGATCCCCTGCCGCCGCGTCGCTTCTTCGCAGGGCTTGACCATCGGAAACGGTTCCGATGGCGGTCAGGGTGAGCGTCAACGGTCCCTTCGTTGCCACCGTGTCGCCGCCGACGAGGTGAAAGTCGTGTATTTCCTGTTGCTGGCCGAGAGCTACGGCGAAGGCTTCGAGGAATCCGGCGTTCCATTCCCCGTCCTCTGGCAAGGCCAGAGACAGGGTATAGGCCCAGGGCTCGGCGCCCATGGCGGCCAGGTCGGAAAGATTGACGCCGATCAGCCTTGCGGCGATGTCCGAGGCGTCTTCATCGGTTGGGAAATGGACGCCGGCGATTAAGCTGTCGGTTGTTACGACCAATTGGCGGCCGGGGGGTGGTTGCAGTAAAGCCGCATCATCGCCGAGACCCAACGCCCCCGGTTCGGCAGCCGCCAGTGGTGCGAAATAGCGGGCGATAATTTCAAATTCGTCGGGTTTTTTGTCGTTGCCCACCGTTGATGCTCCCTTAGGGCGCGGGCCGTCTTCGGTCCTTAATTAAAGTTCTCCGGTCCTGAGGTCGCGGGCCAGATGATCGAGGACGCCGTTGACCATGCGGGTCTCTCCACCCTCAAAAAAAGCATGCGCGACATCCAGATACTCGGAAATGATGACGGCGGCAGGGATGTTCTTTTTAATCTTCAATTCGTAGGTGCCGGCGCGGAGAATCACCCGAAGCAGGGCTTCCAGCCGGTCCACGGTCCAATCCTCGGACAGCGCGGGTCCGATCAGACCATCCAGTTCTTCTTGCCCGGAGGAGACGCCGTGTACCAGGTCGTTCAGCCACTCTTGGTCGGGTTCGGTCAGCGGTGCGTGTTCACCGTTTTCGGGGCCATCGCCGTCACTCTGACGCCACCGTTTCAGGAAAAATTCCTCTAAAACCGCATCCACGTCGGCATTGACCATGTCCATTTCGTAAAGCGCCTGAACGGCAACTAACCTGGCCGCGCTGCGTCGGTTTCCGGTGGCGCCTTTTTCTGCGGTTTCGGTCATCGTTGCGCCAGACGCAGTTCTTTTTTCAGGTCCATCATTCTCAGGCAGGCCTGGGCGGCGTCGGCGCCCTTGTCTCCCCGGCTGATGTCGGCACGGGCTTCGGCCTGTTCTTTTGTCTCACAAGTCAAAATCCCAAATCCCAGGGCGACGGATTGCTTGACGGCAATGTCCATCAGCGCCCGCGAAACCTCGCGGCAGATATGGTCGTAATGATCGGTCTCGCCCCGGATGACGGTGCCCAGCGCGATAAAACCGGAATAATTGCTGGTCGCCGAATGGGTCTCCATGGCGCGTAGCGCGAAGCGGATGGCGGCCGGAACCTCAAATGTGCCGGGCACCGCGACCCGGTCATGGAGGATCCCCGCCTTATCGAGGGCGGCAATCGCGCCCTTCGCCATTTCATCGGCCAGATCGCTGTAAAACCGGGCCTCGACGATCAGGACGCGTAACTTCTCGGTCATTTCAGGACCCCTTCCCATTGATCGGGCGATGTTCGGCGACGCTCAACCCATAGCCCTCCAGGGCGATCAGCGTCCGTTCGGTGTTGGAAAGGACGATCATGTCCCTAACCCCGAGATCAAGAAGAATTTGGGCGCCAACGCCGTAATCGCGAAGCTCTGGCCCAGGGGGAAGATTGGGGTCTTTGGTGTCCGGGGGGGCGGTCCTGGCCTTGATTTGGTCCGAAAGGCTCGCCTTCAAAGGATCGCGGATGAGGACCAAAACACCCTTCTCCGCGCCGCCAATCATTTTCATGGATTTCTGTAGCTCGCCGGCCTTGGCGTTATGAAGATCACCCAGGACATCATCCAGGACGTTGAGCGCGTGGACCCGAACCATCACCGGCCCGTCCTTGGCTAAATCGCCCTTTACCAGGGCGATGTGTTCGGCATATTCCACCATATTGACATAAATATACATATTGAAGGGGCCGCCAAAATCGCTTTCGAGCGTGGTCTCAAGGGTGCGCTCAATAATCTTGTCGTGCTCAAGCCGGTAGGCGATCAAATCGGCAATAGTGCCGATTTTGAGGTTGTGGAAATGGGCAAATTTGATCAGGTCCGGCATCCGCGCCATGGTGCCGTCCTCATTCATGATTTCGCAGAGCACGCCGGACGGGTTGAGGCCGGCAAGGCGAGATATATCGACCGCGGCCTCGGTATGGCCGGCCCGGACCAGAACGCCGCCGTCGCGGGCCTCAAGCGGGAAGATGTGACCCGGCAAGACGATATCCTCAGGGCTTTTGGACGGGTCGATGGCGACGGCGATAGTGCGCGCCCGGTCGGAGGCAGAAATGCCAGTGCTGACCCCATCTCTGGCTTCAATGGAAACCGTGAATGGGGTCTGATGACGGGACGTGTTGCGTTGTGCCATCAGCGGCAATTCCAGTTGCTTGATGCGGGCGGCGGTCATCGGCAGGCAAATCAACCCACGCCCATACTTGGCCATGAAATTGATGACGTTTGGGGTTGCCATTTGCGCCGGAATGATGAGATCGCCTTCGTTTTCGCGCTCCTGGTCATCGACAAGGACGAACATGCGGCCGTTGCGGGCCTCGGCGATGATTTCCTCGACGGATGAAAGGTTTTCCGAATAAGACAACGGCTTCATTCCTTTTATATGGCGTAAACCAGGTTGCATTTGTCCCGTTGGACTTATTTATCTCTTTCCACTTGGACAAGGCGCGCAACATAGCGCGCCAGCATATCGATTTCCAGGTTCACCCGCTGGCCGGGCTCAAGACTGCCCAAGGTGGTATTTTCCAGGGTATGGGGGATGACGTTGATGCCGAATTGATTGTTGTCGACTTCGTTGACGGTCAACGACACACCGTCGATGGTCGCCGATCCTTTGGCCGCGATCAACGGAGACAGGGCGCCGGGGGCCTCAAATAGAATCCGGCGTGAATCTCCTTTCGACGTCACAGTGATGACCCTGGCGATACCGTCGATATGCCCGGAAACGATGTGTCCGCCCAATTCGTCACCGGCTTTAAGGGCGCGTTCGAAATTGACGGGTGTTTCTTCGCGCCAGTCGCCAAGCGTCGTCTTGGACAGCGTTTCGGCGGATACGTCGGCGGCGAACCAGCCGTTTTCTCCGTCGGGACCTTTATCAACAACGGTCAGGCAGGCGCCCGAGCAGCAAATCGACGCCCCCATTTCCACGGACGACATATCGAACCCGGTGGAAAATTCGAAACGCGTGTCGCCGGAGGCTTCGATGGCCCGAACCTGGCCTAAATCGGTGATGATGCCGGTGAACATCCGTTTCCCTTAAATCGCACGCCGATAGGTTTCAAGGACGTCGTCGCCAGCGTCCGTAATGGAATCGCGAACAAAGGCCGGGGCTTCGGCGATGGCCTCGATGCCGAAGGCGGCGACCGCCCCCTTACCATCGCCGCCGATCAATTTCGGCGACCGGAACCAGGCCAACCGGTCGGCCAGATCATGTTTAATCAAGGCGGCGGCCAGATCACCTCCGCTTTCGACCAGCAATCTGGTCAGCCCACGCCCGCCCAGTTCCATCACCACGGCGATTAAATCAGGCCGACCGTCGTTTCCCGCCGCGACCTCGATGACCTCGATTCCTTTGGCTTCCAGGGCTTGGCGTTTGTCTTGATCGGCACTCTTTACGGTCACGACCCAGGTGGGGACGTCCCCGGCGGTTTCGACCAGGGGGCTTTCCACGGGTAACCGCAAGGTGCTGTCGGCGACGATGCGTACGGGGGAACGGTCCTCCATTCCCGGCAATCGGCAGGTCAGGGACGGTTGATCGGCAAGGGCCGTGCCGATGCCAATCATAATGGCGTCGTTTTCGGCGCGCAGCCCGTGGGCAAAGGCCCTGGCCGGGGCGCCGGTGATCCATTTGCTTTGGCCTTTCGCGGTGGCGACGCGGCCATCAAGCGTGGTTGCGGTTTTCAAGGTGATCAACGGGCGGCCCTTGGTGACCCGCATCAGAAACCCGGCATTAAGGTGGCGGGCTTCTTGTTCGAAAAGACCAATCTGGGTTTCCACGCCGGCATTGGCCAAGCGTCGGATGCCGGCGCCTGAAACCCTTGGGTCGGGGTCTTCAATGGCAATGACACAGCGGGTGACACCGGCGGCAATCAGGGCTTCGGTACACGGCGGGGTTTCTCCTTGGTGGTCGCAGGGTTCCAGGGTCACATAAGCGGTTGCGCCCTGGGTCAAGGCGCCGGCTCTGGATAGGGCCTCGGTTTCAGCATGCGGCCTGCCCCCGGGTTGGGTCCAACCCCGACCGATGATGCGGCCGTCCAGGTCTTCACGCGCCAAAACGCAACCGACCGCCGGATTGGGCCAGGCCGACCCAAGGCCACGACGGGCAAGGACCAGCGCCGCGTGCATGGCTTCATGGTCGCGGTTGGCCGCAGGAGAGGAGTTAGTCGTTATCACTGCCCAGTTTGCCCACAAAAGCCTCGAAATCCCTGGCTTCCCGGAAATTCCGGTACACCGAAGCAAAGCGGACAAAAGCGACCTGGTCCAATTCGGAAAGGGCCTCCATGACCATTTCGCCGATAACTTTGGTCGGAATTTCATTCTCGCCCAGGGTTTCGAGACGGCGTTGGATGCCGTTGGCGATACGCTCTATACGGTCTTCGTCAACGGGGCGCTTACGAAGCGCAATCATGAGCGAGCGCAACAGCTTTTCGCGGTCGAACGGCATTTTATCACCATCATTTTTAGTGACCGACAATTCGCGCAACTGCACCCTCTCGAAGGTGGTGAAACGGGATGAACATTCCGGGCAAAAACGCCGTCGGCGGATGGTGGCGTTTTCTTCCGCCGGACGGGAGTCCTTTACCTGGGTGTCATCGTGGTGGCAAAATGGACAGCGCATGAGTTCCGTTCCTTGTCATTTATCCGTTGCTGTAGACGGGGAATTTCCCGCAAAGTTCCAAAACCTGCTCCTCAGCCGCTTTTTCGGCGGCGGAATTGTCGTCCGGATTGGCCGCCAAGCCATCCAGCACATTGCTGATCAGATTGCCGACCTGCTTGAATTCATCTGTTCTGAAGCCCCGCGTGGTTGCCGCCGGGGTGCCCAAGCGGATGCCTGACGTAACCATCGGTTTTTCCGGATCAAACGGGATTCCGTTCTTGTTGCAGGTCATGCCGGCACGCTCCAGGCTGGCCTCGGCATCGCGCCCGGTGAGCCCTTTCGGCCTCAAATCAACCAGCATCAAATGAGTGTCGGTGCCCCCCGATACGATGTCGCAGCCCCGTTCCACCAACACCGCGGCCAGCGCCCTGGCGTTATCGACAACGGCCTGGGAATAGTCTTTGAATTTGGGCTTGAGCGCCTCGCCGAAGGCGACCGCCTTGGCGGCAATGACATGCATCAGGGGGCCGCCCTGGAGGCCGGGGAAGACGGCCGAATTGATCTTTTTGGCGAAGTCCTCGTTGTTGGTGAGGGTCATACCCCCACGGGGGCCGCGCAGCGTCTTGTGGGTCGTCGTCGTGGTAACATCGGCGATCGGCACCGGGCTCGGGTGGTGGCCGGTGGCGACAAGGCCGGCAAAATGCGCCATGTCGACCATCAACAGGGCGCCGACCTTGTCGGCAATGGCGCGGAAACGTTCGAAATCTAGGGTCCGGGGATAGGCCGACCCGCCGGCGATGATCATCTTCGGGGAGTGTTCTTGGGCTAGGCTTTCGACCTCATCGAAATCAATCAGGGCATCTTCCTTGCGCACACCATACTGGACGGCGTTGAACCATTTCCCCGATTGGGCCGGTGGGGCACCATGGGTCAAGTGCCCGCCGGCGGCCAGGGACAGGCCCATAATGGTATCGCCGGGCTGCAACAATGCCATCATTACGGCGCCATTGGCCTGGCAGCCGGAATGGGGCTGGACATTAACGAATTCACTGCCGAACAATTCCTTGGCGCGATCAATAGCCAAGGTCTCGGCGACATCGACGAATTCACATCCGCCGTAATAGCGCCGGCCGGAATAGCCTTCGGCATATTTGTTGGTCATGACCCCGCCCTGGGCTTCCATGACCGCCGCCGACACGATGTTTTCCGACGCAATCAACTCGATCTGGCTTTGTTGACGGCCCAATTCATTGTCAATGGACGTCTTCAGGACCGGGTCGCGTTCGGCCAATGGTTCGGAGAAAAATCGTTCCAGTTCTTCGTTACCGTAGGGAGCCATGTTTATAATTATTCCTATTGGGGATCTGAAAGTTTGTCGACACGCCGGGAATGACGCCCGCCGTCCTCGAAATCCGTTTCCAGAAATACCTTCAAGCAATCGCGGGCGACCTCGGGGCCGATCGTGCGGCCGCCGAAGCAGACGACGTTGGCGTCATTGTGTTGGCGCGCCAGGCGGGCGCCCAAGGCGTCATGGACTAAGGCTGCGCGAATTTCGGAATCCCGGTTGGCGGCAATGGAAATGCCGATGCCGCTGCCGCAGATGAGCACGCCGCGCTTGGCCTTGCCTTCCTTTATGGCCCCGGCCAGGGCGTAGCCGAAATCGGGGTAATCAACGGATTCAAGGCTGTCGGGGCCAAGGTCCAGCACCGTATAGCCGTTTTCCATGAGGTCCTGCTTGAGCTCATTTTTTAGCTCAAACCCGCCATGGTCGCTGGCGATGGCGATGGTTTCCGATGTCTCTTCTGATGCCATGGCGATTGGATTTTCCGATGGATTTTAGGGCTGGTCGTAAATTCACGGGATTAGATACCATATCTCGAATCCCTATGCCAACAAACCTCTATCACTCGCGGTAGCCCCAAGTGATGTGGTGTCGTTATTAAATCCATTATTCATTGTCAGGCGAAGCGATGATTTCTATGATGGATCAGAACCTGTGGATGGTTTTTGGATCAACGGAACCACAAAAAACAGGCATAAATTATTAACCAGGGGGATCCACCGTGACCGAGGAAAACGTCGAAAGTTTGCCGCGCCATCAGGATTTGTTGCGCATGGCCGCCGATATTGCCGTCGCCTATGTCGCTCAGAATACCGTTACCGATTCACAAATTCCCGGTATTATCACCCGGGTCTACGACACCTTGGCCAGCATAACGACCGGAACCGCTGATAAGTCTAAAAAATCGGGCAAACCCGCGGTTGCAATCCGCCATTCCATCACTCCCGATTTTATTGTTTGTTTGGAAGACGGTCGAAAGATGAAGATGCTCAAGCGCCATCTCCGAACCGCCTACAACCTGACGCCCGATGAATACCGGAGCCGGTGGGGATTGCCGCCGGAATATCCGATGGTGGCGCCGAATTACGCCAAACGCCGATCCGATTTCGCCAAAAAAATAGGTTTGGGCCGGAAAAACGCTTAAATTTCCAGCCCGCCGTCTTCTCCATCTTCCCCGCCGCCCGGTTTTTTGCTGAGTACGTACGCCAGCTTCATGGCGGCGAATTGCTTTATTTCCTTCCTCGTGGCTTTCGCCGGCGCCACCATGACGAATGCGGTTCCTGTGATGGAATCGATGGCGGTTACGCGGAGGCTTTTCCCCACCCGTCTCCATTCGAATAGGACTTCCGGTAAATAAACGTCTTTTAAGGGGCCTTTATCGGCCACGGCGCGGCTCCTATTCAGGGCGTTAGAGAATGCAATTTAGGCAAATCGTGTTTACCCCTCAAGGGGGCTACATATTACGGCGGTATTTGCCGCCTGCCTCAAACAGGGCATCGGTGATCTGCCCAAGCGAACAATATTGGACCGCGTCCATCAATTGGGCAAAGGTATTGCCGCCACCGGTGGCGGTTTCCTTGAGTTTGGCCAACGCCGCGTCGGCGTTTTTTGAATTCCGCTTCTTGAATGCCGATAAGCGTTTTATCTGACTGTCTTTTTCTTTTTTAGTAGAGCGTTGTAGCTGCCTCGGTGTGGCGGTATCTGTGACCGCATCTTCAAGGAACGTATTGACGCCGATAATCGGCAGCGTGCCGTCGTGCTTGCGGGTTTCGTAAAGCAGCGATTCTTCTTGGATCTTGCCGCGCTGATATCCGGTTTCCATGGCGCCGAGGACGCCGCCGCGCTCGCTAATCCGTTCGAACTCGCAAAGCACCGCTTCTTCGACCAGATCGGTCAATTCCTCGATGATAAAGGCGCCTTGGTTGACGTTTTCATTTTTGCCGAGGCCCCATTCCTTGTTAATGACCATTTGGATAGCCATAGCCCGGCGCAAACTCTCCGGTGTCGGCGTCGTGAAGGCCTCATCGTGGGCGTTGGTATGGAGGCTGTTGCAGTTGTCGTAAACGGCGATCAGCGCCTGCAATGTGGTCCGTATATCGTTAAAATCCATTTCCTGAGCATGCAGCGATCTACCGGAAGTTTGTATATGATATTTAAGGCGTTGTGAGCGTTTATTTCCATTATACTTTAATTTCATGGCGGTCGCCCATATGCGCCGGGCGACGCGCCCCATGACGGTGTATTCCGGGTCCATGCCGTTGGAGAAAAAGAATGATAAATTTGGGGCAAAGTCGTCAACCTTCATGTTCCGCGCGAGGTAGGATTCAACGAAGGTGAAGCCATTGGCGAGGGTAAACGCCAGTTGGGAGATCGGATTGGCACCGGCTTCGGCGATATGATAGCCGGAAATCGACACCGAATAGAAGTTTTTCACTTTATTTTCAATAAAATAGGCCTGAATATCGGCCATCATCCTGAGCGCGAATTCGGTCGAAAATATGCAGGTATTTTGACCCTGATCTTCCTTGAGGATATCGGCCTGGACGGTGCCGCGGACGGTTTCCAGCACCCAAGCCTTGATTTCAGCGGCTTCCTTCGCCTTTGGCGGCCTACCCTGTTTCTCCCTGAAGGCGTCCAGGCGCTGGGTTATGGCGGTATTTAGGAACATCGCCAGGATCGTCGGCGCCGGCCCGTTGATGGTCATGGATACCGAGGTAGACGGGCTGCAAAGGTCAAATCCCCGGTATAGAACCTTCAGGTCGTCCAGGGTGGCGACGGAAACGCCGGAATTGCCGACTTTCCCGTAGATATCGGGACGCTGGTGGGGATCGAAGCCGTACAAGGTGACGGAATCAAAGGCCGTCGACAGCCTTTTGGCGTCGGAATGTCTCGACAGCAACTTAAACCGATAGTTGGTAGCCGCGGGATCACCCTCGCCGGCGAACATGCGGGTCGGGTCTTCTTCTTCCCGTTTGAACGGGAATACGCCGGCCGTATAGGGAAAATATCCAGGTAGATTTTCCCGCATCAGCCATTTTAAAAGCTCGCCATCATCTTCGAAGGACGGCAGCGCGATACGCGGTATAAGGGTGCCGGAAAGTGATTCATTTTTGAGCAGAATTCGCGATTTATCGTCGCCATTGTTTTCAACTAATTCCTGTCCGGATAATTTTTCTTTGATCTTAGGCCATTCTTCGAGAAGTTTTTTGGTTGTTGGATTTAAGGCCTCCTGTCGGGCCTGAATCAATGGATCGAGATCACTGGTTGGCTTGCCGGCGATTTTCAAAATCGCCTTCGAAGCGGTAAGTTGCTGGCGTTCCCTGGCAAGGCAAACCTGCTCGGCGATGGTTCGGTGATAGCCGCGTACGGTGTCAGCGATTTCAGCCAAATAACGCCGACGTTCGGGCGGAACAAGGTGGTCCCGGAAGCTGGAATCGGGATCAAAATTTTTCAAACCAACCGGTTTGGATATTCTATTTAATACATTGAAATTTTTAAAATTAAGTACTTTTAAAAGACCATTATAAAGGGCGGAAATCCCGGGGTCGGCAAACCGCGATGCAATCGTCCCGAAGACCGGCATGTCAGTAACCGGTTTGGTAAATTCCTGGCGGTTCCGCTGTACTTGTTTGCGGACATCGCGCAATGCGTCAAGCGCGCCCAGGCGGTCCATTTTGTTGATCGCAATCAGGTCGGCGAAATCCAGCATGTCGATTTTTTCAAGTTGGCTGGCGGCGCCGAATTCGGGTGTCATAACATATAGGGAAACGTCGGTGAAATCGACGATGGCGGCATCGCCCTGCCCGATCCCCGGCGTCTCGATGATGATCAAATCGAAATTTGCCGCCTGGCAACAGGTGATGATGTCTTCCAGGGCCGCCGGCACTTCTGTTCCCGATTCACGTTTGGCTAGGGATCGCATATAGATGGTGGGGGACGTGATGGCATTCATGCGGATGCGGTCACCCAACAGGGCGCCGCCGGACTTGCGCCGCGACGGGTCGATGGCGATGACGGCAATTTTTGGTTCGTCACCGTATAGCCGGAAGCGGAGGATCAATTCGTCGGTCAGGGACGATTTTCCAGCGCCCCCGGTGCCGGTTATGCCGAGCACCGGTGCCGGGGTGCCTTTGTTGGCTAGGGCCTGGATGTCATCGCGGCGCTTTTTCGGCAATACACCCAGTTCCAGGGCGGTGATAAAGCGGGCGAGATCGGCGTCGTTGGCGGATTTCAGTCCATTTAAGTCTTTGGGGAGAGCTTTTTCCGACTTCGACGCACTGGTTCCGGATTCAGCAAGGCTGATCATGTCGAGGATCATGCCGTCGAGGCCCATTTTTCGGCCATCTTCTGGGGTATAGATACGGCAAACGCCGTAATCCCGGAGTTCGGCGATTTCGGCTTCAGTGATGACCCCACCGCCGCCTCCGAACACCTTAATTTCCGGGCGGTCGCGCTGGGCCAGAAGGTCGACCATATACTTGAAGTATTCGACATGGCCGCCTTGGTAGGAACTGATGGCAATGCCCTGAACGTCTTCTTGGATGGCCGCGGTGACCACTTCGTCAACGGAGCGGTTATGGCCTAGATGGATGACTTCGGCGCCGGCGCCTTGCAGAATCCGGCGCATGATGTTGATGGCGGCGTCATGCCCGTCAAACAGGCTGGCCGCGGTGACGAACCGAACCGGCGCATCGAGGGCGAGGGTTTTGGACCGATTAGTTCCAGAATTTGGAGTTTGTGCGGATTTACCCGCCTTTTTGGCAGTCTTTTTGCCCTTGGAGATGGGAATGACAGCGTTTGCCACGGGTCAGGCTCCTATTCTTGCCCTCTAATTTTAAACCTTGTGTGGAACTTTTAAAGGCCTATCTTTCCGTTTACGTAAACGTAAACTTATTTCCGGTCCTGGTAAAGCTCTTGAATCTACGAATCCAGGCTTCTACTCTCCGGAAAATACAATCATGACCAAAATCTTGAAACACCGGGATAAAAAAATGGATGGCCGGTTTCCCCGTACCCGCATGCGTCGCAACCGTCAGGATGCGTGGTCGCGGGCGATGGTTTCGGAAAACGCCCTTGCCTCCACTGATCTGATGTGGCCGGTTTTCATCAGCGAAGGCGGGAATACGATCGAGCCTATTTCCTCGATGCCAGACGTGAATCGGCTTGGCATCGACGCCCTGGTCGACGCCGTCGCCGAGGTCGCGGAATTGGGCATTCCCGCTATTGCGTTGTTTCCGTACACCGATGACAGCCTCAAAACGCCAGAGGCTGAGGAAGCCTATAACCCGGAAAACCTTGTTTGCCGGGCGGTTCAGGCGGTCAAAAAGGCGCATCCCGGGGTCGGTATCATGTGCGATGTGGCGCTAGACCCATACAATTCAGACGGCCATGACGGGCTGGTCCGTGATGGCCGGGTTCTTAATGACGAAACGGTGGAAATTCTTACCCGTCAAGCGGTGGTTCAGGCGCGCGCCGGTTGCGACATTATCGCCCCTTCGGACATGATGGACGGGCGCATCGGCGCCATCCGCGACGCCCTGGATGCCGAGGGATTTCAAGACGTCCTTATTATGTCCTACGCGGCCAAGTATGCATCCGCCTTTTATGGGCCATTCCGCGACGCGGTTGGGTCGTCGGGTGCGCTTAAAGGCGACAAAAAGACCTATCAAATGGATCCCGCCAACTCCGATGAGGCATTGCGCGAAGTCGGCCTCGATATCGACGAGGGCGCCGATATGGTGATGGTCAAACCGGGCTTAGCCTATCTGGACATCATTCGCCGAGTAAAGGATGCCTACAGCGTTCCCACCTTCGCCTATAACGTTAGTGGGGAATATGCGATGCTGAAGGCTGCCGCCGATCACGGCTGGTTGGATTACGACACGGTGATGATGGAAACGTTAATGGCGTTCAAACGTGCCGGCTGTAACGGGATATTGACCTATTTCGCCCTTGAGGCGGCGCGGCGCTTCAAAAAAGGCTGAATTCGGCGAGAGCAGACCAATAAAACCTCGCCCGGTCTTCATCGGAAACCGGGGCGAGGTTTCTGTGATGCTTTGGCTGAGTTAATCCTTACCCAAGTCCGGCAAGCTGTCGATATCCAGGACCACCATCAGATTATTCTCCAACCGGAAAACACCGTTGGAAAATTCACGCCATTTGGGGTCCAAGGTGCCGGGGTTCTTTTCATAAAATTCCTGGGACAGGCCAATGAAGTCGCCTATCCTATCGGGGGTATGTTTCGCTTTTATGTCTGAATTGCGTCCACTTATGACTGGGCGTATGGCCCTGGTGAACGCTAAGTGACAATCAGACGATGCCGCGCTGGCGAAGTCCGGCGACCTCGTCCGGGTCCATTTCCAACAATTCGCCAAGGACCTCCTCTGTGTGCTGGCCTAGCAAGGGCGGCGCATGGCGGTAGTCGGGGCCGGTTTTCGACATTCTGATGGGGCTGGCGATCAGGTGGACCGGGTTATCGCCGGTTGCCGGATGGGGCATTTTTAGATCCATGCCCCGGGCCTGAACCTGGGGATGGTCGAAGACCTGTTCGATGGTGTTGATGGGGCCACAGGTTACGTTGACTTTTTCCAGGCCCTCGACCCAATGCTTCGAGGTTTTTGCTTCGATGATGGATTGTAGTAGTTCAATCAATTCCTCGCGGTTGCGGACCCGAAGTTCATTGGTTTTGAACCGTTCATCCTCGGCCAGCTCCGCCACCCCGGCGAACGTGCAGAAACGCTGATATTGAGCGTCGTTGGCGGCAGCCAGCACCATGTTTCCATCGGCGGTGGTAAAGGACTGGTAGGGAACGATGTTGGGATGGGCGTTGCCCAGCCGTTTCGGAGTCTTGCCGGTAGAAAGGTAATTTAACCCCATAATCGACAGTGTTGCGGTCATCGTATCCAGCATGCCGATATCGATGTGTTGGCCTTCGCCACTGACTTCGCGGTGGCGAAGGGCTGCGTTGATGGCGACCGACGCATACATCCCGGCCATCAGGTCGGCGATTGGAATACCTGCCTTTTGCGGCTCTCCCTCCGGTTCTCCGGTGACGCTCATGAACCCGCCCATGGCTTGAATCAGGACATCGTATCCGGGCCGTTCGGCATAGGGACCGGTGTGGCCGAAGCCGGTGATCGAACAATAGATCAGGCCAGGGTTTTCGGCCTGTAATTGGTCATAGGACAGGCCGTACTTGGCCAAGCCACCGGTCTTGAAATTTTCAACCATAATGTCGGAATGGCCGATCAGCCGTTTGGCCAGGGCCTGACCTTCGTTTTCGGCAATGTTCAAGGTGATCGAGCGTTTATTGCGGTTGGAGCTGCAAAAATAGGCGCTTTGATCGGTGTCGTCACCGGCGTCATTCTTGATGAATGGCGGCGTGAAGTAGCGGGTGTCGTCACCGGTACTTGGTTGTTCGACCTTGATGACGTCGGCGCCAAGGTCGCCAAGAATTTGTGTGCACGTCGGCCCGGCGAGAATCCGGGTCAGATCAAACACTCGCAAGCCATGCAAGGGACCAGTCATGGGATATAGCAGCCTTTTTCATTGTTGTGAATAACGTCGGTGGTCATCGGCGGAAAATGATGGGTCTTCTTATAAAGGAACAAATATAAACGGCAACCGGATCATTCGGCCCGTAATCCTGAAATCGACATTTTCAGCATGTGCGGGCGTTGAATTTGAATTATGGTCGCTTGACTCATTCAGGTTAGGGGCAACGGAACACGCTTGGGATGAAACGGTTTCTATTTTTTTCAGTTTCGGCGCTGATTTCACTGGTGGCGGTGATCGGGCTCGGCGGTTGGCTGTGGTTGCAATCGACCCTGCCCACGACCGACGGCCCCATGGAGGTAGCTGGTTTGGAACTTCCTGTCGAGGTGATGCGCGACGGTAACGGAATTCCTCATATTTTCGCCAAATCCAGCCGCGACTCTTATTTCGCCCTCGGCTTCGTCCATGCTCAGGATCGTTTTTGGCAGATGGAGACGATGCGCCGGTACGGAGCCGGCCGGTTGTCTGAGATTCTTGGCCCCCTGACATTGGCGTCTGACAAATGGATGCGAACCCTGGGGCTCTACCGATTAGCCGAACAGAAAGTCGATCAATTGCCGCCGAAGACGCGTGAAGCGTTGAATTTTTATGCCGCCGGGGTCAATGCCCGGATCAAGCAAAGCCAAAATTTGCCTTGGGGCGTGCCGTCACCTGAAATCGGCGTTCTGCGTTATTCCCCCGAACCCTGGCGGCCTGCCGACTCTTTGGTTTGGGGAAAGATCATTTCGTCCCATCTGGGCCGTAATTGGCGTGATGAGATTCTCCGCGCCCGGCTGGCCCGCAAACTGTCACCCAAGCAAGTCGGTGAATTATGGCCGGTTTACCCCGACGACGCCCCCCGGACTACGGAAAAAGCGGTGGCATTGATGCAGGGGGTGGACCTAAAAAAACTGGCTTCCCTATCCCCCGTTCCAGCCGGCCTGCCGCAAGGGGCGTCCAATGCCTGGGTTATCGCCAACAAGAAAACGCTTAACCGGGGCGCCATCTTGGCAAATGACCCGCATTTGCGGTTCAGCGCTCCGATTCTTTGGTATTTGGCCCGCATTAAGGCCCCGGACCATGAAGTCACCGGCGCCACCGTTCCCGGCGTCCCGTTCACCATCTTGGGTCATAACGGTAAAATCGCCTGGGGCATGACCAGCACCCAAAGCGATATCACCGATTTGTTCGTCGAACAGGTCGATGAAACCGGCAAGAAGTACAAAACGCCGGATGGGTGGCAGGCGTTCGAGACCCGGACCGAAACCATTGCCGTCAAAGATGCCCCGCCGGTCACCCTCACCGTCCGGAAATCCCGGCACGGGCCGATTATTTCCGACCTGCTGGAGGTTTCCCGGACGGCCGCCGGAAAGGGCGCGGTAATGGCTTTGTCGGCGTCTTATCTTCAATCGGATGACCTGACGGCGGATTCCTTATATCGGGTAAATCGGGCTGGAAACTGGGAGTCCTTCAAGGCCGCGTTGAAAGATTTTCAAAGCCCTCAAAGCAATTTCTTTTTCGCCGACACCAAGGGCGATATCGGCTTTTTGGCAGCCGGTTTGGCGCCTAAACGGAGTCACGGTTGGGGGCTTGTCCCAAGTCCGGGTTGGGACGGGCTGACCGATTGGGATGGGTTTGTGCCCTTCGAGGAGCTTCCTTCCATTTTTAACCCGGCATCTGGCCGCATCGTCAATGCCAATAACAACATTACCCCCAAGGACTATCCGCATTTCCTTTCCTTCGACTGGTCGCCGGGATACCGGGCGAAGCGCATCCTTGGGGTGTTGGATGTTGGTGACCAATCCGTTCACGCCACCGCCAAGCTCCAGCAAGACCACGTTTCAGAAATGGCGCTGCATCTTCTGCCGATGATGCTGGATATCGAACCGTCGAACGATCGCGATGAAAAAGCCCTGGCCATGTTGGGAAAGTGGAAGGGCAGGATGTCTCGTGGACGGCCGGAGCCGTTGATTTTTTCGACCTGGTTATACGAACTCAACCGGGCCGTTTACGCCGATGAACTGGGCGGCCTGTTCCAGGATTATTTGACCCTGAGGCCGCAGTTCATCGTCTCTGTCCTGAACAAGCGCCAATCCTGGTGCGATAACGTCAACACGGCGGAAACCGAAGATTGCCACGGCCGCATCCGATTCGCGCTAAAATCTGCCCTGGACAGGTTATCGGATTCGATTGGTGAAGACCTTAACGCCTGGCAATGGGGTGAAGCGCACAAAGCTTGGTTCGCCCATCCCCTATTATCGAAAATTCCCTTTCTCAAGCAGTTCGGCGATCTCGAGATTCCGGTCGACGGCGGCAATTACACCGTTAATCGTGGCGCCAGCCACATCAACAATCCCGAACGGCCGTTTAAGGATATTCACGGGCCCGGCTACCGCGCCGTTTATGACCTAGAGGACCTGCGCCGGTCACGTTTTATTATCGCCACCGGACAGTCGGGAAACCCGGTGTCTGATCATTACAAAGATCTGTTGAACGATTGGCGAGACGGCCGCTATCGGCGCATGGGCCAGACCCGCGCCGCCTTGAATATCGCCGGCGACATTCTGGTGCTAACCCCGAGTGCGCAGAAACGCTGATTAGGAACAAGGGGCATCGCCGTGGCCGTAACCATTGATGATATCCGCGCCGCCGCCGATCGGCTTGAACGCAAAGTCGTCAGAACCCCGACGTTGCGTTCCGATGCATTGTCGGCACTGTGTGGCGCCAACATCGTTCTCAAACTTGAAAATCTGCAGCTCACCGGGTCGTTCAAGCCCCGGGGTGTCTTCATTAAACTTTCAGGGCTTTCGGAAAAAGAAGTGAAGGCAGGCGTCGTCGCCGCATCGGCCGGCAATCATGCCCAAGGTGTCGCCTATCACGCCCGCCAATTAGGCATTCCGGCGACCATCTACATGCCCGAGGGGACACCGTTCACCAAGGTCGGCCGTACCGAGGGCTTGGGCGCAACGGTCGTGTTAGCGGGCGCCGGATTAGCAGAAGCCCGCGCGGTGGCGTTCAGCCAGTGCGAGGAACAGGGCCAGGTGAAAGTATCCGCCATCCGCCGACCACAATAATCCCGGCAATGGCCTGGGCTGCCAGCGCTTTTAGGATGGGCGCCCTTGGGCGGGGCGGGTCGGCTGATTGGGGGCTAGTCATCTCCAAGACGGCCATAGGCGCTTTTGAAATACAACAATGGCTGTCCGTCTGCGGCTCGTTCAATTCGGTCGACTCGGCCGAGGACGATGACATGGTCACCGCCTTCCATGACATTGATGCGCGTGCATTCAAGGTTGACCAGGCAACCGGGCAGGATTGGGCAGTCGCTGTCCCATTTTTCGTAGGGTTGGTTCTTGAATTTATGATCCCGGGGCCCGGCAAAGGATTCGGAAAGTTCCCGCTGGTTATTCTCAAGGATATTGACGGCGAATCGGTCGCCCTTGGTAAACGCCTCCAGGCTTCCGGTGTCGTTGGCCAGGCAGATCAGGACCAACGGCGGGTCCAGGGAAACAGAGGCAAACGCATTTACGGTCACCCCCACCGGTTGGTCCTCGGCGGTTAATCCGGTGACAATGGTAACGCCAGTGGCGAATCGCCCCAGGGCTTGGCGGTATTTTTCGGAGTCGAATGACACGTTGTTTAAACCTAAAATTTAAATAAAGGGAATAAACTATCCGTTATTTGGCTGGTATATTGGATTTGCTAGGGTCAGAACTCATTAACCTTTAGATGGTTCAATGGTCTGGAACTCAACATCGGAGGTTTTGGACCATGAGGCGTTTATTTTGGTTGTCGGATCGTCAGTTTGAACTGATTAAGCCACATTTGCCAT
>PTLL01000015.1 GCA_002938315.1 Alphaproteobacteria bacterium MarineAlpha3_Bin2
CTATGATTCGCTTCGCAAGAAGAGCGATTTTGACGTCTCCATCGACTTCAACTGCCAATCGGTGATCAACCCGATCGCCGACGTCACCAAGTTCCTTGGGTCCGCCGGAAACAACTACGGCAACTACGAAGACCAGGTGCTTGAAGACATCTACGATAGACTTCTTCGGGCCGGTACCGAGAAAGAACAGCGCGTCATCATGCGTGAATATGAAACTCGGGCCGTCGGCGAACAGTCGCACCTGGGCATTACGCTTTGGTGGTACAAGATCAACCCGCACCGTTCCTACGTGAAGGGTTGGAAGATCGCCCCGAGCCACTATCTCAACCAGTCTCTCGATCAAGTCTGGCTGGATAAGTAACGGTCTCGACAAGTAACTCGACAAGTAAGACGAAAGCACCCGCCCGTTGCCATTTTTGGCGGCGGGCGGGGTTTCTCTTATTTTAAAACACCCCAATTAGAGAACTCATTAGTTTATGTATAAATATATCGCCAAGCGCATCCTGCTGATGATCCCGACCCTGATCGGGGCGGCGGTTTTGGTATTTTTCTTGTTACGCATCATTCCCGGCGACATCTGCGAATTGCGTCTGGCCGGCACCGGCCTGTACGCCGACCCAGCGGAAATCGAGTTGTGCCGGGAGAACCTGGGCCTCAACGACCATATCTTGATTCAGTTCGCCGATTTCGTCATCGGGTTTTTCATTCTTGATCTGGGCGACTCCATGTGGACGGGCAAGCCCATTACCTTCGAACTCGGGCTGCGTTTCCAGTTGTCCCTGCAGGTCGCCTTCATGGCCACGTTTGTCGCCGTGATCATTTCCATCCCCCTAGGCGTCATTTCCGCGGTCAAGCAGGACACCTGGATCGATTACGTGGTTCGGTGTTTCAGTATTTTCGGCATCGCCATTCCGTCGTTCTGGTTAGGCATCATGATTATCCTGGGACTGTTGATTATCACCCAGGCCTGGACCGGTGTGCCCTGGATGCCGCCCATCGAATACGTGTCGCCGTTTGAAGACCTGGGCGCCAATCTGGCGCAGTTGATCTGGCCGGCGGTGGCGACGGGATACCGGTATTCGGCAGTCGCCACCCGGATGACCCGGTCGGCGTTGCTGGAAGTGTTGCGCGAGGACTATATCCGCACCGCCCGCGCCAAGGGGTTGCTTGAGAAGCTCGTCATCAACCGCCATGCCTTGAAGAATTCGCTGCTACCCGTTGTCACCATCATCGGCATCGAATTCGCCTTCCTGATGGGCGGTCTGGTGGTCACCGAGCAGGTCTTTAACCTGAACGGCCTCGGCAAGCTGTTCGTCGAATCGGTGCTCAACAATGACTATAACCTGACCCAGGCGCTGGTCATGATCGTGGTTATGGTGTTCGTGGTTACCAATTTCGTGGTCGATCTATTCTACGCTTGGCTTGATCCGCGCATCCGTTATAGCTAATAGGAACATTCGATGGCTGTTGTTACTGAAAGTATCGTCGAAGGCAAATTAGAAGCCCCTTCCGAGGATAAGACCTGGGGCGAAATGGCCATGAAAATGACCCGTAAGTACCCGTTGGGGGCGTTCGGGGCGGTTATCGTGGTGGTGATGATTTTTTTGGCGATCTTCGCCAACGTAATATCGCCTTATGATCCGGAAGCGAATGCGTTTGAATTCATGCTGACGGCGCCGGATGGGCAATTCTGGATGGGCACGGACCAGTTCGGGCGCGACATCCTGACCCGCATTATCTATGGCTCCCGCACGGCGTTGTTCGTCGGTTTTTCCTGCGCCATCATCGGCGCGTCCGTCGGCCTTGTCTTGGGCGTCGGCAGCGCTTATTTCGGCGGCCGCTTCGATCTGTTTTTCCAGCGGGTCATGGACGTGTTCATGGCTTTCCCGTTGATCATCATGGCGCTGGCCGTGGTTTCCATTTTCGGTACCGGCACTCAGAACGTCATCATCGCCATCACCATCCCGTTCATTCCCCGCTGTGCCCGGGTGGTGCGGTCCAGTGCGCTGGCCATTCGCGAAATTCCTTATGTGGACGCCGCCCGCGCGCTCGGGTTCACGCATTCGCGGATCATCCTCCGGCACATGGTGCCGAACGTGATGGCGCCGTTTTTGATCATGCTGACGGCCTTCGTCGGCCAGGCGATCCTGCTGGAAGCGTCGTTGAGTTACTTAGGCCTCGGCGTCCAGGAACCGACACCGGCCTGGGGCTTGATGCTGCAAGGTGGCGCCGAGGAATACGCCGAAAGCGCGCCGTGGGTAGCGATCTGGCCGGGGGTGGCGATCAGCCTCGCGGTGTTCGGGTTCAACCTGTTCGGCGATGCGCTTCGTGATGCCCTGGATCCCAAACTCCGTCAACAGTAAGCACGGCCCATGAGCGCCGGCGGCAATCCAAAGCGTATTGCTATTCTGAGCATACATCTGGAAAGCAACAGCTTCGCGCCGGTTTGCGACGAAGCTGCCTTCCGCGAGCTTTGCTATCTTGCCGGCGACGAAATCCTTGCCGATCTGGAAAACGATAATCCTACCCAGCCCGCCGAAGTCGGAGGCTTTGTTTCCGAGATGAACCGCCTGGGCGTGGCCTGGGTGCCCGTCCCCATTCTGGTGACGGCGGCCGAGCCCGGCGGGCCGGTTGACCACGCGTTCTTTTCGGCGACGCTGGCCGAGATGGAGCGCCGCCTCACCGGCGCCATGCCCCTGGACGGCGTATACGCCAGCCTACACGGCGCCATGATCTCGACCGAAAGCGACGACCCGGACGGCGAATTGTTGGCCATGATCCGCCGCGTCGTCGGCGTTGACGCGCCGTTGATCGCGACGTTGGACCTGCACGCCAACATTTCCGAGCGAATGGTTGCGGAGGCCGATATCCTGGTTGCGTATCGTACCAACCCGCACATTGACCAGGAAGCCCGTGCCGCAGAGGCGGCCAGGCTGATGCTGGAAATGTTCGACGGCATGCGTCCCGAAACCGCTTTCATCCGCCTGCCTATCTGCGCGCCGACGACGACGCTGCTCACGGCCGAGGGGGCCTACGCCGACATGATCGACCTCGGGCAAAAGGCCAAGACCGGTGCCATCGCCAACGTCTCGGCCGTCGCCGGCTTCATCTACGGCAACTCGGTCCACAACGGTATCTCCGTCATCGTCACTGCCCGCGGCGACCTCGCTGCCGCCCGCTCACTTTCGGCTGATGTGGCGGCGCTCGGCTGGAATGAACGGGAACGTTTTCAAAAGCCCGTGACCAGCCTCGAGGACGCCGTCGAAATGGCGGTCGCCAACGGCCGGGACCCGTCGCGCCCGGCCTTGATCTTCGCCGATTCCGCCGACAACCCCGGCGGCGGCGGACGCGGCAACACCGCCTGGATATTGCAGGCACTCGTTGATGCTGGCGCCGAAGACGTTCTGTTCGGCAACTTCATCGACCCGGCGCTGGTCCGGGCCGCCCAAGAGGCCGGCGAGGGAGCGGCGATCACGGCCCGCTTCAACACTGAGACCGAAAGCGAGTTCTCGAAACCCTTCGAGGCCGACGCCCGCGTCCTCAAGCTTTCCGATGGCGTCTGCGTCGGCCGGCGTGGCATCTGGAAGGACCGCGCCATCACCCTCGGCCCCTCGGCACTCCTGGAACTCGGCGGCATCCGCGTCGTCGTCGCCACCATGCGCAAACAGTGTGCCGATCCGGTTTTCTTCGAGATGTTCGGCCTCGACATCGCAGACGCCCGCACCGTCGTCGTTAAATCACGAGGTCATTTCCGTGCCGGCTTCGACGAATTTTTCACCTCCGAACAGGTGATCGAGGTCGATGCCCCCGGTTTGACCTCGCCGGTGCTGAGCCGGTTTGATTTCAACAATCTGCCGCGTCCGGTGTTTCCGCTGGATCAAGACGCCACCTGGGACGGGCCCGGATGGTGACAGGCGTTGCTGTCAGGGCTATGCTTGTCGGCTACACGGGGGAAACCATTGATGCGTACCACGCTCGCCCTTTCAGCACTGATTTTGCTGCTGTCCCTGTCCGCCGGGTTTGCCGCCGAAAAAGCCGCCCCGGAAAGCGCCGAGGAGGTGGAGATGCGCGGCATCATCGGCGGTGCCTGTTACGGTGACCGTTATGTGTCCGATAAAGACCTCAACGACGTTGCCGAGATTTCCGATGAGAAAATTTTTCAATTGCTCAATCCGCCCCGCAGTTAATACCGGCGTTTTAGCATGAATACCGGTCCTTTCCGCTCGCTCCTGTTCACGCCCGGCAATCATCCCCGCAAGCTGGAAAAAGTCTTCGCCGCCGGCGCCGATGTGGCGATCCTGGACCTGGAAGACGCCGTCGCTTTGTCGGAAAAACCCGCCGCCCGCGCCCCCGTCATCGATGCCTTGAAGGCCGAACGGGCGTGCATGGGCTACGTCCGCGTCAACGCCGCCGATACCGAATTTTACGCCGACGACTTGGCCGCCGTCACCGGCCCGTGGCTGGACGGCATCATGTTGCCGAAGGTGGAAACGGCGGCCCAGCTTGTTTCCGCCGATGCCGAGATCACCGCCCTCGAGGACAAGCATGGCATGGAGACCGGCGCCATCGACCTGTTGCCGATTATCGAAACGGCGAAGGGCCTGGACGCGGTGTCCGCCATCGCCGCTTGTGGTACGCGGATGCGCAGGCTCAGCTTCGGCGCCGTCGATTTCGCCAAGGATTTGAACATGCGCCTCAGTCTGGATGAATGGGAACTGACCCCGGCCAGGGCGGCCATTGCGCTGGCCTCCCGGGTGGCCGGGCTGGACGCGCCTTTGGACAGCGTCTGGGTTCATTACCGCGACACCGAAGGTCTGGTGAAATCGGCGGAACGGGTCCGGGACATGGGCTTTCAGGGGAAAATGTGCATCCACCCGGATCAGGTCGCGCCGGTGAACGACGCCTTCACCCCCGGCGATGATGAAGTCGCCAAGGCCGAAACCATCGTCGCCGCGTTCGAGGCCGCCGAAGCCGAGGGCTCTGCCTCGATCCAGATCGACGGGTTTTTCGTGGATTATCCGGTCGTCGAACAGGCGCGCCGGACCCTGGACCGGATCAAACGCATTCGCGGCTAGCCGGGCTCCTATGTCCGGTATTTAGGTTCCGTAATACAAACCGCCGTTGACATGCATGACCTGGCCGGTGATGAAAGCGGCTTCGGTCTGGCACAAATAGCGCACCATGGAGGCGATTTCGCCGGGTTGGCCTAAGCGGCCTACCGGTGCCAGGGCCATCGTCGGGGGATGGGTTCCGGCCGACGCAGGGCGCACGGTGTCGGTATGGCCGGGCGAAACACAGTTGACGGTGATGTTCCTGTCCGCGAATTCCGCCGCCAGCCCCCTGGTAAACCCCACCAGCCCCGATTTTGCGACCAGGTTATGGACCCGTCCGGCGGCGCCGACATGCCAGGCAACCCCGCCCAGGGTGACGATCCGGCCCCAGCCTTTTTCAATCATGTGCAGGATGCAGGCCTGGGACAGGAAGAAGGCGCCGTCGAGCGAAATATCGATGACGCGCCGCCATTCCTCATGGGTCATTTCGGTGAAGGCCTTTTGGCCGCGCGATGACGCGTTGCAGATCAGAATATCGACGCCACCGAAGGCGTCCACCGCCGCCTCGACCATGCCGTCGACGGCCTTGCGGTCGGTGACGTCACATAGGTGGGCGAAGGCCTTGCCGCCTGCGTCGTTGATCTCGGCGGCGACCGCGTCGGCGGCGTCTTTATCCTGCACCGCGTTGATGACGACGCTGGCGCCGTCGGCGGCCAATACCTTCGCCGTCTCCCGGCCGATGTTGCGGGCAGACCCGGTAACGATGGCGACCTTGCCGGCCAGTGATCCTGATGGGTCATCGGTCATGGCGATGTCTCTTATTCCCCAGGTGTCTCCGGCACCACGCTCCTGGCGATGGTTTGGTCCAATGCCTCATAATCGTAATATTTAATGGTGTCGTAAATTTCGGCGCGGCTCGGCATTTTTTCGATCAACCCTTCGGCGCCGCCGTTGTCCCTGATATGGGCGTACAGTTCGATGAACGCGGCGGCCGCAACCCGCATCGACGTCGCCGGCCAGATGACGATGTCATAGCCCATGTCCTGGTACTGCTTGTCGGTGAAATAGGGGGTGCGGCCGAATTCGGTCATGTTGGCCATCTTCGGGCCGGGGACGGCGTCGGCGAAGGTGCGGAAATCCTCTTCCGACGCCAATGCATCCGGGAACACCACATCTGCACCGGCCTCAACGTAAAGCCTGGCCCTGGAAATGGCGCCTTCCAGGCCCTCGACGGCGGCGGCGTCGGTGCGGGCGATGATACGAAGGTGCGACCGCGCCTTGACCGCGGCGCCGATCTTGGCGGCGGCGTCCTCGGGGGTGATCAGCCGCTTGTCGTTCAAATGGCCGCATTTTTTCGGCAGCACCTGGTCTTCGATATGCACGGCTCCGGCGCCGGCCCGTTCCAGTTCCTTGACCACGCGCATGGCGTTCAGCGCCTCGCCGTAACCGGTGTCGCCATCAACGATCAGCGGCAGGTCCGTTGACCGCGATACCATGCGGGTGACGAAACACAGTTCCTCAAGCGTCATCACGCCCAGGTCGGGCAGGCCCATGGTGGCCGTCACCGCACCGCCTGAAATATACAGCGCCTCAAACCCGGCTTCCTTGGCCAGCATCCCGGCCAATCCGTTGTGCGCTCCCGGCACGCCCAGGATGCCGGGCCGTTCAATCAACTTTTTAAGCCGGATGCCCGCCGGTTCCAGGTCGGCGCCGTTTCCCTCTAACCACGTCATGGCTTCACCTCGTTTGTAAAAATTCCCACTCCATTGTATGCAATGTAGCGGCGAAAAGCCCTACAATCGAGGCTATAATCAACGACAAGCACAGAACAGGGAACGCCCCCGTGGGAGAATTTCTTAAACACCCCGTCACCGGGCCGTCGGCATGGACCAGCGCCGAGCTAGCCGCCGATCAGTCGTGGATTTATCCGTTGTCCGCCGATGATATTGCGGAGCTGGAAACCGCCGCAGACACGGTCCTCTCCCGGGGCTTACGTCTTTATGAATTCGGGCGGGATGATTTCCCGCTGCCGGGGTTGTCCGCGACCCTGGCCGATATCGTCGAACAACTGGAAAACGGTCGCGGCTGCGCCCTGATCCGGGGCCTGGATGCGTCCCGCTATGACGAGGAAACCCTAAAGATAATCTACTGGGGGCTCGGCTTGCATTGGGGTGAGCCGGTCTCCCAAAACGCCCGCGGCCAATTGATCGGCCATGTCCGCAATCAGGATCGCGATTATTCTTCCAAAAACGTCCGCGGCTACACCACCAATGCCCGCATTTCACCCCATTGCGACCCGGTCGATATTGTCGGCCTGTTGTGTGCGCATCCGGCGAAAAAGGGCGGTGAAAGCCAAATCACCAGCGCCATGTCCATCTATAACCGGCTGCTGACCCAGTATCCGGAATACCTGGAACCCCTGATCGGCGGCTTCCATTTTGACTTGCGCGGCGAAGGCGTCACCGATGACCCGGACGAAGTGACCTTCAACAAGGTCCCTGTTTTCAGCTATTTCGACGGACGGCTGAGCTGCCGCTTCAACGGCAAGACCATCCTCGATGGCCAGGCCAAGGCCGGGGCGCCGCTCCAAGGCCTTGCCCTCGATGCCGTCAATAAGGTCACCGAACTGGCCATGGACCCCGAACTCCGGCTCGATTTGGCTTTCCAGGAGGGCGATATCCAGATCCTCAACAATTACCTGATCCTGCATGCCCGGGGCGGCTTCGAAGACCACCCGGAACCGGAACGCCGCCGCAACCTGCTCCGGCTTTGGATCAATCTCCACCACGGCCGCAAGCTGGCGCCGGAATTCGCCAACCGCCTCAACACCGGGCCCAGGGGCGGCGTCATGACCCGACCTGATGCGCCTGAAGGAATTAGACCATGACCACACGCATCGCCATTCTTGATGATTACCAGAATTCGGCGCTGGGCGCCGCCGATTGGGACAGCTTAGGCCAAGACGCCGAGGTCACGGTGTTCGATACCTATTTGGAGGGCGAAGCCGCCGTCGCCGACGCCCTTCAAGGGTTCAACGTGGTTATCGGCATGCGGGAGCGGACGGCCTTTCCGAAATCCCTGATCGACGCGCTGCCTAATCTCAAACTCCTTATCACCACCGGCATGCGCAATTTTTCCTTAGATATGAAGGCGGCCCGTGAAAAAGGCATCGTAGTTTGCGGCACCGCCATGTCGGGCTTTCCGACGTCGGAACACGCGGTCGGGCTGTTGATGTCGTTGTTCCGGAAAATCCCGCTCGAAAATACCCTCATGCACGACGGCGGCTGGCAGGGCGATGTCCCGGTAGGCATGAAGGGAAAAACTCTAGGGGTATTGGGATTGGGGAATTTGGGCGGCAAATTTGCCAAGGTCGGCCTGGCGCTCGACATGAACGTCATCGCCTGGAGCGAGAACCTGACCGAGGAACGCTGCGCCGAAGTCGGCGTCGGCTATGCCGATAAAGAAACCCTATTTAAGGAATCCGACGCCATCTCCATTCATCTGGTCTTGAGTGACCGGACCCGGGGTCTGGTCGGCGCAGCCGAATTTGCGTTGATGAAACCGACGGCCTATCTGATCAACACGTCGCGCGGGCCCATCGTCGAGGAGGCGGCGTTGATCGAGGCGCTCAAGAATGACGCCATCGCCGGCGCCGGGATCGATGTCTACGACGTCGAGCCGCTACCCAAAGATCACCCCATCAGGGACCTGAAGAACGCGGTGCTGACCGGGCACACTGGTTACGTGGTCCAAGAGCTCTATACGGCGGCCTACGGCGATGCGTTGGAAAACATCCAGGCCTGGATGAAGGGCGCGCCGGTGCGGGTGCTGAACGAAGCGCCATGACCGACCCCATCCTGCTATCCATCGAGGGCACCGTCGCCACGGTGGTTCTAAATAATCCGGATAAGTTGAACGCCATCACCCTTGCCGGTTGGGTGGCCTTGGGCCAAACCATGACGGCGCTGTCGGACAACGCCGATCTCCGCTGTGTCGTCATCCGGGGGGCGGGCGACAAGGCCTTTTCCGCAGGCGCCGATATTGCCGAATTCCCCCAAGTCCGCGCCAATGCGGCCCAGGCCCGGGAGTATGGCGCCGGCGTCGCCGATGCCCTGGCGGCCTTGACCAACTGCATACATCCCGTCGTCGCCGCCATTCAGGGCGCCTGCACCGGCGGCGGCCTGGAAGTTGCTTGCGGCTGCGATCTCCGCATCAGCAATGCATCCGGGCGGTTCGGGTCGCCCATCAACAAGCTTGGCCATTCCTTCGCCTATGACGAGTTGAAGACCGTGCTGGCGGTGGCGAGCCGCGCCTTGATTCTGGAACTGATCCTGGAAGGCCGGATCATGGATGCTCTGGAAGCGCTCAGCCGGGGGCTGGTCAATCGGGTTGTCGCCGACGCCGAATTCGACAATGAAATTCAGGCCACCACCGCGCGCATCGTCTCCGGCGCGCCGTTGGTCAGCCGGACAACGAAAAAATTTCTTCGCCGTATTGTTGGCCCCGGGGCCGACCCCGCGCCCTTGACCCAGGCGGAAATCGACGAAGGCTATGCGCTCTGTGACAGTAAGGATTACGCCGAGGGCATGCGCGCTTTCCTGGCCAAGCAAAAACCGACGTTTGAAGGCCGCTAGTCCTTTACCGGCGACTGAAAAAGATTATTGAGTTCGGCGCGGGTTTCAAGCCCAATGCCGGGAGCATCGGGCGGTCGAATATGCCCGTCTTCGATGACGGCGTCATCGGAAAATCCGCCGAAGGGTTGGAAATTGTGGACATTGGCCTCGCTGCCGCCAAGGCCCAACGCCGCAACCACGTGCAGCGCGAACAAGTGCCCCCCATGGGGTTGAAACGCGCGCCGGGAAAATCCGTGGCTTTCCCTCACGTCAATGATGCGCAGGTACTCGGACAAGCCATAGCAGTGCACAGGGTCGAACAGAAAAACGTCGTGGTCCCCTCGGAGCCCCCCGTGCAGCATCAGGTTTCTGGCATCGGCGGCGGAGAATTAGGCTTCGCCGGCGGCGATGGGCGGCGCATAGACATTGGCGACGGCTGCCAGGGTCTCAAAATCCAGGGGGTCGCAGATGTCTTCGAACCATCTCAGCCCGAAAGGCTGCAATGCAGCCGCCGCTGCCAATCCGGATTCCCGGTCATAACGGTACATAGCGTCAACCGCGAGGTGTCCGCCGTTCGGCAAAAGAGCCAGGACCGTCTCGATCCTCTTGAGGTCTTCTTGTAGCGGAGAGAAGCCAATCTTGATCTTTATATGGGTAAACCCATGGTCTAGGAGTTGGCGGATTTCCTCTTCAAGCTTGGCAAGCTCGTCGGACGGATAGATATAGCCGCCGCTGGCGTATACCGGCACCGGGCCCGGTGTGGCGTCCCGTCCCGTCATTTCCCCGATCAACCGGTAAAGCGGTAGCCCGGCGATTTTGGCCGCCGCGTCCCAAATCGCCATGTCCAGGGTGCCGACGGCGACACACCGAACCCCGTGTCCGCCCGGTTTTTCGCCCGCCATCTGCAAGCCCAGGCTTTGAAAGGGTCGATCGTGTCACCGCCTTCGGTGCTCAAATCGTCTCTGCTCCCCGCCAACAGCCGCGGTGAAAAACGGTCCCGGATCAGGCCCGCCTGTCCATAGCGGCCGATCGATGAAAAACCGAAGCCGACCACCGGGGCGCCGTCCCGCTGGACATCCGTCACCACCGCCACGATGGAAGTGTCGAGCCCGCCGGAGGGAATCGACGGATCGGCGTATCGGGAAATGGGGACGGTGCGTTCACGGTTTTCTTTGATATGCATGGAAAGGATGGTTTCCGGTGTTTGAATACAATGATATTATAAACCCATAACCGTTCATGGACCCAATCCTCGGCAAAGTATGAACGCCGATGATGGGGCCAGACAAGCATTTCGGGGGGATTAACACCGATGGGTCAGACCGACAAATTGCGCGCCCTATTGGCCGAAGAGGGGGCCTTGGTGCTGCCCGGCTGTTTCGATGCGCTGACGGCGCGACTGATCGAACGGGCCGGGTATTCGGGCGCCTTCATGGGCGGGTTTGCGGTATCGGCGTCGCGCCTGGGCGCGCCGGACACCGGGCTGATTTCCTATTCCGAAATGCTGGACCAGGGCCGCAACATCTGTTCCGCCGTCGATTTCCCCGTCATTGGCGACGGGGACACCGGGTATGGCAACGCCGTCAACGTGCAGCGCACGGTTAAGGGCTATGCCGACGCCGGCTTCGCCTGCGTGATGATCGAAGACCAGGTATCACCGAAGAAATGCGGCCACACCCAAGGCAAGCAGATCGTCAGCCGCGACGAGGCGTTTTCCCGTATCCAGGCCGCCGTCGATGCCAGAGAAGCCGGTGCGAATATCCTGATTATGGCCCGCACCGACGCCAACGCTACCGACGGCATGGACGAAGCGATACTGCGGGCACGCACCTTTGCCGACATCGGCGCCGATATCACCTTCCTGGAAGCGCCGAACACTATTGAGGAAATGACGGCATATTGCGATGGCGTGCCGGGGCCGAAAATGGCCAATATGGTCGAAGGTGGCGAAACCCCGTTTTTGCCGCCCGAACAGTTGGCTGAAATCGGCTACAAGGTCATCATTTACCCGATTTCATTGATGCTGGCCGGGCTCCAGGTGATGGAAGACGCGCTGGCGTCGATCAAGGGCGGTAGCCATCCGGATAACCTGGCCGGGTTCGGGCATCTCCGCGATGTCGTCGGCTTCCCGGAATACTACGACGTTGAAAAGCAATACACGACTGATTGAAGGACGCCCCTGGGGCTTCTATGATGGGGCAACGAACCGGGAGGAACCTATTATGACCGACGTTACGCGCCGACTTGCCAAATTCGCTGCCGGTATTTCCCATCAATCAATACCGGCAGACGTGATGCAACGTGCCGCCATGCTGGTGATGGACAACGTCGGCATTGCGCTTCGCGCCCACCATGATGCCCAATCGACACCGGCGCTGGTCAAAGGCGCGACGGTGTTGGGCCTGGATGGCGGCAAATCTGTTGTTATCGGCGACCGCCGCGGTTTTACGCCGGCCGGCGCGGCGCTGATTAACGGTGCTCAGGCCCATTCCCTGGATTTCGATGACACCCACGCGCGTTCTTCGCTTCATCCTAGCGCCCCCATCGTCCCGGCGGCGCTGGCGGCGGCGGAAATGACCGGCGCCGATGGTGAAGAACTGATTCCCGCCATCATCGGGGGCTACGAAACGCAAATTCGCCTCAGCATGGCGCTGGGGCCATCCGATCACTACGACCGGGGCTTCCATCCGACCGCCACCTGCGGCGTGTTCGGCGCGGCGGCGGCGGCGGGACGGCTGTTCTGCCTTGATGCCGATCAGATGGCGCTGGCTTTCGGCATCGCCTTGAGCCAATCGGCGGGCTCCATGCAGTTCCTTGTCGATGGCGCCTGGACCAAGCCGTTTCATGTCGGCCACGCCGCCATGTGCGGGCTGATGGCGGCAACGTTCGCGAAAGAAGGCTACCGCGGCGTCGAAGACGCGTTCGAAGGCCGAGCCGGATTCTTCCATGCCTACGCGCCCGACCCGGACCCGGCGAAAGCCATCGAGGGCCTGGGCGAGGTCTGGGAAACCATGGCCATCGGCGTCAAACCCTATCCGTCGTGCCGCTACAGCCACGCGGCCCTGGATGCGCTGATTGAATTGCGCGCCGCCAACGATATAAATCCCGACGACATCGAAGCCGTCGACATCGGCTTGCCGGAAACCGGCTGGAAAATCATCGGCGACCCGGAAGCCGACAAGCACAATCCCCAAGGCGTCGTCGACGGCCAGTTTTCCATGGCCTTTTGCGCCGCCGTGGCGTTGCGCGAAGGCGGCCTCGGCTGGGACGATTACGCGCACCATATCGGTAATGCCAAGACACTGGACCTGTGCCGCCGCGTTCGCGCCGCCCCGGATCCACAGGCCGAAGCCGAATTCCCCGCCAATCTCTCAGGCGTCGCCAAGGTGACGACGAAAAGCGGCGTATTCGAGGCCTTCGTCGCCATCCCTAAAGGCGAGCCCGATAATTTTCTAAGCGCCAACGAACTGCGGGCGAAATTCGACACCCTGGTCAGCCCCTATCTGCCCGCCCTCCGGGTCGATGAACTGGCGACGCGACTGCTGGACATACGTAATGAATCCGACATCAACCAAGTCCTGCGCCTGACCAGACCGGCTCCGGCCGAGGTCGCGGCAGCGGGGGAATAGACTTATTCATAACAACATAAGGATAGAGCATGGTCGCAGAAGCAAAAGAAGTCGGCAAAAACCGCTACCGGGAAAGCTACGGACGCTATCTGGAGGATTTCAAGATCGGCGATGTCTACGAACACCGTCCCGGACGCACGATATCGGAATCCGACAACACCTGGTTCACGCTGATCACCATGAACCAGCACCCGCTGCATTTCGACGCCGCCTATGCGGCCACCAGCGAATGGAAGAAGCCACTGGTCAATTCGGCGCTGACGCTGTCCATCGTCACCGGTATGAGCGTGTCAGACATCAGCCAGAAGGCGATCGCCAATCTGGGATGGGACAAGATCAAGTTGACCGGGCCGGTGTTCGTCGGCGACACCATCTATGCGGAATCCGAAGTCCTGGAAGTGCGCGAAAGCAAATCGCGGCCGACCCAGGGCATCGTTACTGTCAAGACCACCGGCAAGACGTCCGAAGGGTTGGTGTTCCTGACTTACGAACGATCGGTGCTGATCCCGAAACGCGACCACGGCGTCGATGACGCGGCGGATTATTAGGCGATGCCGCATCCCGAAACGCGACCACGGCGTCGATGACGCGGCGGATTATTAGGCGATGCCGCATCCCGAAAACATCACCTCGGCGGAAGACGAAGCGCTGATCCTCGATTCCATCGATCAGTTCCTGGAACGCGACGTCCGGCCCTATGCCCACGACCTGGAAGCCGCCGACGAATACCCGCAAGACATCGCCGACAAGCTGGCCGCGCTCGGCATGATGGGCGCCACCATCGCGCCCGAATACGGCGGGTTGGGCCTGAGCGCCGTCACCTATGCCAAGATCGTCGAGCGGGTATCGGCGGTGTGGATGTCGGTGTCCGGGTTGTTTAACGCGCATTTGATCATGGCCCAGACGGTGGAACGCGCCGGCACCGAGGAGCAAAAGCAAAAATGGCTGCCCCGGTTCGCCAGCGGCGAATTGTTCGGCGGCATCGCCCTGACCGAGCCCGATTGCGGTACCGATCTGCAAGGCATCCGTACCAAGGCCACGTTGGACGGCGACGACTATGTCATCGACGGCAACAAAATGTGGATCACCAATTCGGTGAACGGCAACATCCTGGCGGTACTGGTCAAGACCGACCCCAATACGGACCCACCGCATAAGGGGATGAGCCTGATCCTGGCCGAACGGGACAGCGGCTATGAAGCTTTGAAGCTGGAGAAGCTCGGCTACAAGGGCATCGACACCGGCGAGCTAAGGTTCGACGGCGTCCGGGTGCCGGCGGAAAACCTGATCGGCGGCGAAGAGGGCCGGGGCCTGCAACAGATTTTGAGCGGCCTGGAACTGGGCCGCATCAACGTCGCGGCGCGCGGCGCCGGCCTGGCCCGGGCGTGTTTGGAAGAAAGCCTGGCCTACGCGCAAAGCCGCGAGACCTTCGGTAAGCCCATCGCCCAGCATCAATCGATCCAGATTAAGCTCGCCGACATGGCGACCCGGGTCGAAGCGGCGCGGCTGCTGGTTGACCAGGCCGCCCACGCCTACGATACCGGGCAACGCTGCGACCTGGAGGCCGGCATGGCCAAGCTGTTCGCCACCGAGGCGGCGGTGGAAAATTCCATGGAGGCGATGCGCATTCACGGCGCCTACGGCTATTCCAAGGAATTCAATATCGAACGCTATTACCGCGACGCGCCGTTGCTGGCCATCGGCGAGGGCACCAACGAGCTGCAGCGCATCATCATCGCGCGGCAATTGGTAGAGCGGAATCCGGTGTGAGGCGGGACGTCCGCCTTTAACTGAGGACCGAACACAGCCATGAACCCGCAATCTGATCACCGCCGCCAGGTGACCGTTATCGGCGCCGGTATCGTCGGTATCTCCTGCGCGCTCAATCTGCTGCGCGATGGCCACGATGTCACCGTTGTCGACCGGGTGCCGCCGGGCGAGGGTTGCTCGCGGGGTAATGCCGGGTTGTTTTCCAGCGATTCTTTCGTGCCGCTGTCGTTGCCCGGAACCCTCAGGAAAGTTCCGGGATGGCTGCTGGACCCGTTAGGGCCGCTGGCGATCCGCTGGCGCCACGCGCCGAGGCTGCTGCCCTGGCTGATCCGTTTTGTTCTCGCCGGCCGGCCCGATCGGGTCAAGGCGATTTGCGACGCCCTGGAGCCGCTGTTGGATTCCTCGCTGGAGCATCACCTGGCGCTGGCGAAAGGCACCGAGGCCGAAGGCCTGATCCGGTCAGAAGGCTGCATGTACGTTTACGAGGATGCCAAGTCGCTGGCCGATGAAGCCAAATCCTGGGATCTGCGCCAGGCCCGCGGCACGATTGTGGAGAAGCTCAACGCCGCCCAAATTCGCGAACGCGAACCGGCCTTGGCGCCGATCTTTGAGCACGGATATTATGTCTCCAATGTCGGCCATACGGTGGAACCCATGTTGTTGGTCAAAGGCCTGGCCAAGTATTTCGCACAATCCGGCGGGGTCATCCTTCAGCGCGAGGTTCGGTACATCGAGATCGGGCCGGAAGGCCCCAGCCGGTTGATCACCGACGGCGATGATCTCGACATTGATGTCTTGGTCATCGCTGCCGGGGCGTTTTCCAACCGATTGACCGCCGGGCTGGGCAGCCCGGTGCCGTTGGAAGGGGAGCGGGGGTATCACGTTACCATTGCCAATGCGGGCATCCCCCTCAATATGCCGGTGTTCGCCAACACCTATAAATTCATCGCCACGCCGATGGCGCCCGGTATCCGCATTGCCGGAACGGCGGAATTCGGCGGCCTCGACGCTGAGCCAAATTTCGCACGTGCGGACGTATTGGCGACCCACGCCAAGTGGATGTTTCCCGACATCGATACGTCCGATGTCACAACGTGGTCCGGATTACGGCCGACCCTGCCCGACAGCCTGCCGGTGATCGGCCCATCACCGGTTTTCGGAAACCTGTTTTTCGCCTTCGGCCATCAGCACGTCGGCCTCACCGGCGGGCCCCGGACCGGCAAATTAATCGCCGACCTGGTCGCCGGGCGGGCCCCCAATATGGATATCCGACCGTTCCGCGCTGACCGGTTCTAAGGACCTGTTTCTGCGCTTTCTTTCTTAGGACAATCCCTTACAATTTATTCTCCCGCCGTTGCAATGGAAACTGGAACCAATCCATGACACTTCCTCTCGAAGGTGTCCGCATTCTGACGGTCGAACAGTACGGTGCCGGCCCCTTCGGCACCATGTGGCTGGCCGACCAAGGCGCCGAGGTCATCAAGGTCGAGCAGCCGGAAGGGGGCGATTATGCTCGCGTTTTAGGTCCCTATTGGTTCGACAACGGTGAAAGCCAATGGTTCCACGCCTATAATCGCAACAAGAAAAGCCTGACCCTGGACCTGGAAAGCAGCGACGGCCGGGCGGTGCTGATGGACCTAGTGGCATCCGCCGACGCCTTGACGTCGAACCTGCGCGGCGATGTGCCGGAAAAGCTGGGGCTGACCTATGAACACCTGAAAGACGCCAATCCCCAAATCGTTTGCGCCCATCTGTCCGCCTATGGCCGTGAAGGGACGCGGGCATCATGGCCCGGCTTCGATTACCTGATGCAGGCGGAAACCGGCTATTTCTCGCTGACCGGTGATCCCGACAATGAGCCGACCCGGTTCGGGCTGTCGGTGGTCGACCAAATGACCGGCGTCGGGCTAGCCTATGCGGCGCTTGCCGGCATTATCGGGGCCAGGGACTCGGGTGTGGGCGGCGACTTGGATATCAGTTTGTTCGATGTGGCGCTGTCCAATCTGGGCTATCCGGCAATGTGGTACCTGAACAACGGACACCTACAGCAACGCTTGGCCCGTTCCGCGCATCCGTCGCTGACCCCGTGCCAGATCTATAAGACCGCCGACGGCTGGATCTATTTGATGTGCAACAAGGAAAAATTCTGGCCGGTGCTGGCCGCGGCCCTGGGGCATCCGGAATGGGCCGACGATCCGCGTTTCAAGACCTTCAAGGAACGTTTCGAGGCGCGTCCGCTGATCCAAGACATGCTGGATGAGACGCTGTCGGCCAAAACCACCGCAGAATGGCTGATCGATTTTGCCGGCACCGTGCCGGCATCGCCGATCCTGGATGTCGGTGAGGCCATGGAAAATCCTTTCGTCAAGGACGAGGGCCGCCTGCAGGATATTGAACTGGAGGGCCATGGCACCTATCGTTACCTGCGCCCGCCGGTGCAAGCCGCGACCCCGGCGCCGGCCAACCCGGCGCCGAAGCTGGGCGAACATACCGACGATGTGCTGGCCGGTCTGGGTTACGATGAGGTCAAATTGGCGGCACTTAGGAAAGCAAAGGTGATTTGAATATGGGCCAATCTCAACCCCCGTCTCAATCCATGACACTTTCGGAAAAGATTATCGCCAAGGCCGCAGGGCTGGACTCGGTCAAACCGGGCGACATCGTCACCTGCGCCGTCGATGTGGCGATGATGCACGATTCCTCTGGGCCCAGGCGGGCTGGAAAAATGCTGGATGAGTTGGGGGTTCCCATTTGGGACAAGGATAAGCTTGTCGTCATCACCGACCATTACACCAATGATGAGGACCCCAACAGCGTCGAAATCCAGAAGATCACTCATGCATGGGTGGCCGAGAAGCAGCTGCCCCATTTCCTGCCCGAACAAGGCATTTGTCATGTGGTGTTGCCGGAAAACGGTTTCCTGAAACCGGGCCTGTTCTGTGTCGGCGGCGACAGCCATTCGACCACCGCTGGCGCTTTCGGCGCTTTTATGGTCGGCATCGGCGCCACCGAACTGGCTAGCGTGCTGGCGACCGGTGAAATCTGGGTGCGGGTGCCGGAAACGCTGCGCCTGGATGTATCGGGGTGCTTGTCGGAGGGGGTCGCGGCCAAGGACGTCATTTTAAAGCTTTGCGGCGATATCGGCATCATGGGCGCCAATTACATGGTCGTGGAATATGGCGGTGAAGCGGTCAAGGCGATGACCATCGATGAGCGCATGACGCTGACCAACATGGCCGCCGAATTGGGCGGCAAGACCGGCATCATCGCCCCTGACGAAACCACCGCCCAGTGGCTGGCGGCGACGGCGGCGTCGGGGGTCGATATCAAGACCTGGCAAGGGGACGCCGACGCCCCGGTGGCGAAGACCATTTCCATGGACGGCACAGCAATTTCCCCGCAGGTGGCGGCGCCGTCGAACCCGGAAAACGCCGCCGATGTATCCGAACACGCCGGCACCCCTGTCGGCCAAGCCTATATCGGTGCCTGCACCGGGGCCAAGTTGGATGACCTCAGGATGGCGGCGGCCATCGTCAACGGCCGGACCAAGGCCACCGGCACGCGTTTTTTCGTAGCCCCAGGGTCAAACCGCATCCGCGATGCGGCCGCCGATGAGGGAACCCTGAAAATTCTGGAGGACGCGGGCGCGACCATCCTGCCGACCGGCTGCGGCGGCTGCATCGGGCTCGGCCCGGCCCGGCTGGAAGAAAACATGACCGGCATTTCGTCGACCAACCGCAATTTTGTCGGCCGCGCCGGGGAAAAATCCTCAAAGCTGTATCTTGGCTCCGCCTATTCGGTCGCCGCCGCCGCCATCACCGGGGAAATCACCGATCCCCGAGAATTTTTATAGGGGAGTTCCTATGAGCGATTCCAACGGGACCGGCCGCGCCTGGGTCTACGGCGATAACATCGACACCGATCAACTGGCGCCGATTCATTCCTACAAGAACATGGAGGCCGAGGAAGGCTGCAAGTTTTGCCTGGAGCCGCTGGACCCGAATTTCGCAAGCGCCGTCAAGATCGGCGATATCTTCGTCGCCGGCAACAATATGGGGATCGGGTCTTCCCGGGAACAAGCGCCGCTGCACTTGAAGCTGTTGGGCATCCGCGCCGTGCTGGCCAAGTCCTTCGCCCGAATTTTTTACCGTAATACCTTGAATTTCGGGGTCCCGGCACTGGTGTGCGCGGAGGTTGACCGGATTAATACCGGGGACGAGCTGCGCGTCGATGCGCTCAAGGGCCGGATCGAAAACCTGAACACCGGGGAAACCCTAGAATGTGAGCCGTTGCCCGACCACCTGATGGCGATGATCGCCGATGGTGGGCTGATGCCGCATCTGAAAAACAAACTGCAACGGGAATAAAAGCGTGCAAGTGCAAGTTAATTGGCCGGGCCTCTAGCATGTCTTCCCTTAAATCCGTTGCCGCCGCCGATCTCAAGGCGATGATCGTGCGCGGGGATGAATTGGCGTTGTTGGACCTGCGCGAAGAAGGCACCTTCGGCGAGGGCCACCTGCTGTTCGCCGTACCCCTGCCGCTGAGCCGGCTGGAGCTGATCGTTGATGATTTGGTGCCGCGGCGCGACGTGCCCATTGTGTTGTGCGCCGGCGGCCCGGAAGACGGTGATTTGGTGGCGCGCGGGGCGGAACGGCTGATGGGCTTCGGCTATTCGGACGTTTCCTTCCTGGAAGGCGGGCTGGCAGGCTGGGCCGCGGCCGGGTTCGAGGTCTTTAGCGGCGTCAACGTGCCCTCCAAGGCGTTCGGTGAATTCATCGAGGTCAATTTCGAGACCCCGCATATTCCGGCGGCCGAATTGCAGGCCATGAAAGACCGGGGCGAAGATCTGGTCATCGTCGACAGCCGCCCCATGCCCGAATTCGAAAACATGTCCATTCCCGGCGGCATCGATGTGCCCGGCGCCGAACTGGCGCTCCGCATTCACGATATCGCGCCCGACCCGGATACCACCATTGTCGTCAATTGTGCCGGGCGGACGCGCTCCATCATCGGCGCCCAATCGCTGATCAACGCCGGGGTGAAAAATCGCGTCGTGGCGCTCGAAAACGGCACCATGGGCTGGCATCTGGCCGGGCTGGAACTGGCCAGGGGACAAACGCAATCGTTTACGCCGGTGTCCGACGAAGGCCTCAACCGCGCCCTGGAATGCGCCAAGGGCGTCGCCGCCCGGTTCGAGGTCCCTGAAATCGACATCGCCACGCTGGATAAATGGCGGGAAGACACGACCCGCACCCTTTATGTGCTCGACGTTCGCGGTCGCCGGGAATATGAGGCCGGCCACTTGGCCGACGCCAGGTGGGCGCCGGGCGGCCAGTTGGTGCAGGCGACGGACCGCACGGTCGGGGTTAAGGGCGCGCGGTTGGTGCTGGTCGATGACAACGGTGTGCGCGCCACCATGACGGCCTCGTGGTTGATCCAGATGGGATGGAACGACACCTATGTCCTCAACGATGCGCTGGAAAGCGGGCCGTTGGTCAAGGAATCGCACCAACCGCACGTGTTTGGGCTGGAGGCGGCTACGCCCGAAACGGTGTCGCCGCATGCGCTTTCGGCCCTCATGGTCGGCGGCGGCGCCATCGTCGTCGATTTGACTGACAGCCGCGATCACCGCAACGGCCACATCCCCGGCAGCCGTTTCGCCATCCGCGCCAACCTGCCCGGAAACCTCGATGCCATCCCCGACGCTATTTCCGGGGGGGCCAAGATCGTGCTGACCTCGACCGACGGGGTTCTGGCGCGGCTGGCGGCGGTGGACGCGATATTGTCGGGCCGCGACGTTAAGGTTCTCGACGGCGGCACCGGTGCCTGGGCCGATGCCGGCCTGCCCTTGGCCACGGGGTTCAAGGATGCCTTGGATGACACGGTGGATGTCTGGTACCGGCCCTATGACCTGGACGAAGGAAACGAGGAAGCCATGGAAACCTATTTGACCTGGGAGGTGGGGTTGAGCGACCAGATCGAACGGGACGGCACCACCCGGTTCCGCAATTTTGCTGCCCCCCCGACTGCAAATACGTAAGGAAATCTATCGTGAAAATATTGATTCTGCCCGGTGACGGCATCGGCCCCGAAATTATGGCGGCGACGGTTTCGGCGCTGGAGGCGCTGGACGAAAAGTTCGGTTTGAAGCTGAACCTGGTCGAACGCGCCATCGGCCTGGCGGCGCATGCAGCCGAAGGCTCGACCCTGTCCGACGCGGTGATGGATGAAATCAAGGCGTCCGACGGGGTGATCCTGGGCCCCGCCGATACCTATGCCTACCCGCCCCCGGAAGACGGTGGCATCAACCCGTCGGCGACCATCCGCAAGCAATTGGACCTGTACGCCAACATGCGCCCGTCCCGCGCCCGCGATGGCGTGCCTTGCCTGACGCCGGCCATGGATTTGGTCATCGCCCGGGAAAACACCGAAGGCTTTTATGCCGACCGCAATATGTTCCAGGGCTCAGGCGAATTCATGCCGACCGAGGACGTGGCGCTGGCGGTGCGTAAGATCACCCGCCAAGGTTCGCGCCGTATCGCCGAGGCCGCCTTTCTATTGGCCAAACGCCGCCGCAAGAAAGTGACGGTGGTGACCAAGGCCAATGTCTTGAAAGTGTCCGAAGGGTTGTTCCTGGGCGAAGTCCGTGACGTCGCCAAGGCCCATCCGGAGGTGGCACTGGACGAAGTGCTCATCGACGCCATGGCGGCGTTGCTGGTGCGCACGCCTGATGCCTTCGATGTCGTCGTCACCACCAACATGTATGGCGATATCCTGTCCGACGAAGCCGCCGAGCTTTCAGGCGGCTTAGGCCTCGGCCCGTCGGTCAATGCCGGTGACGTTCACGGCGTCGCCCAGGCCGCCCACGGCTCGGCGCCGGATATCGCCGGCCTTGGCATCGGCAATCCGGTGGCGCTGATGAATTCGGCGGCGATGTTGCTGGAATGGCTGGGCGACCGGCACGGCAGGGAGGATTTGATCAAGGCTGCCGTCGCCTTCGATGCCGCCGTCGATACGGTCCTCGCCGATGCCGCCAACCACACCCCCGACCTCGGCGGCACCGCAAAGACCGCTCAAGTGGGCGACGCGGTGGTGGCGGAGATCCAGAAATAGTTTTCCACTGTTGTTTATTGGGCGGCGTTGGCCTTGGTCGGCGTCAGTGGCAAGGCGCAAAGGTCGTCGGTTTCATCCAGCCGCCACAGCTGGTCGAGATACGCCGCCGCGCCGTCTTCGCCGAGTACCGGGTTTGTGATCTCGAGGAATTTGTCCGTCAGTTCGTCGTCGGTTAAGGGATTGTCCGGATCACCCTTGCGGGTCGGTGCATAATGCTCCAGCGTTTCGCCTTGGGTGGTTTCGATGCTGATTTGGGCGGCGCGGCGCGACGGGAAACCGGCCTCGATGTCGGCATCGACGCTGAGATCGACCTTGGCGATCAAGTCCCGGAGCTCCCGGTCCTCAAGCAGGTCGGCGGAGAACGCATCCAGGCGGACGCGGCCTTTTTGGATCGCCATGGCGGCGCAATAGGCGAGGGAGAACTTGGCCTCGAAGATGGTCTGCGGGTCCATGTTACCGCAAATTTCGTGGGCCTTCTGGAAGCTGCCGACGCGGATTTTGGCGATGTCTTCGGGCTTGAGGTCATGTTCTGCCCGCAACGCCAACACCCCATCGATGGCGGCGTGGGTATGGCCGCAGGCGGCGTGATTCTTAAACGTCATCCGCTCGATGGTGAACGATGTGTCCAATGCATCGGCGGCGGCGTTCCAATCCGGGTTGTTGCACATGGCGGCGCCGAAGCCGCGTTCGCCTTCCAGAATATCGATGACCCCGGTGACGCCCTGTTCCGCCGCCAGCGCCAGGGTGACGCCGGTTTGCGCCGCGTGCGCCGCATGCATGGGCTTGGCCATGGCTTCGCCGCGAAAGGCCTGTTGCAGGCCGGCGGCCATGGTGCCGGCGTTGGCCATGGCGTGTGCCATGCGGTTGGCGTCCAGGTCTAAGACCGCCGCCGCGCCCGCCGCCGCGCCGAAGGTGCCGATGGTGGCGGTGGTGTGCCAGTATTCGTAATGGGCCGGGTTGACGGCAACGGCCATGCGGTTGGAGACCTCATACCCGGCGATGACGCTGCGCAAGAAATCCGGACCGCCCAAGCCCTTGGCCTGGGCCAGGGCCAACACCGCCGAGATCACCGGTGCGCCGGGGTGGTAGAGGCCGTCACGGTAAATATCGTCGAATTCGATGGTGTGCGACGCCGCGCCATTAATGAGCGCGGCGGTGCGCGGATCGGTGGTGTGCCCGGACGGATACAACAGGGCCTTGCCGGCACTGTCGGAAAAAGCCTCGGTCAGCAGCGTCGCCGGCGCCTCAAGCCCGCCCCGCAACGTCGAGGCGAACCAATCGATGACGGCGCGCTTGGCGGCGTGGATGGCGTCTTCCGGCAGATCGGTGACCGTCAGCCCGGCGGCGTAATCGGCGAAACGTTGAAGTGCCATTTCCCTCTTCCTCTTCCTCAGAATTGTACGTCGTATTGTGTCGGATCGATACAGGCTTCGACCAGCAACGGCCGGTTCACGCCGTGGGCGCGGGCGAACACGTCGTTCTGTAACCTGAAAAATTGTATACAATCCGCCAATGCTGGGTCAATATTGGGCCCGGAAGATTTGTAACTAGGCTTTTCAAAGGGTGTGGGATCAGTGAGTGGACGGGAAACGGATGTAGTGGTAGTCGGCGCCGGGAATGCAGCGCTGACGGCGGCGCTGGCGGCCAGGGAACAAGGCGCAAAGGTGCTGGTGTTGGAACGCGCCCCTTTTGATGAACGGGGCGGCAACAGCCGCTATACGGCCGGCGCCATCCGTTTCGCCTATGAGGGGCTGGACGATTTGCTGAAGGTGATGCCGGACCTGAACGAGGAAGAAATTAAAAACACCGATTTTGGCACCTATGGCCGCGACGAATATTTCGACGACATGGCCCGGATGACGCAGTATCGGGCCGATCCGGACATGGTCGAAATGCTGATCGATCACAGCCTCGACACCTTGATCTGGATGGGCTCCAAGGGGATCAAGTTTCAGCCATCCTATGGCCGCCAGGCGTTCAAGGTCGATGGCCGGTTCAAGTTCTGGGGCGGGCTGTGCCTGGAAACCTGGGGCGGCGGGCCGGGGCTGGTGGACGCGCTACTTTCCGCCATCGAAGCCAATGGCATCGAGATCGCCTACGCGACCCGGGGGGTTGAGCTGATCGTTGAGACCGGTGAGGTTAAGGGTGTCGTCGCCCGGGAAGGCAACGACATCTTTGATGTTCGCGCCAAGGCAGTGGTATTGGCGTCGGGCGGGTTCGAAGCCAATACGGAATGGCGGACCCGCTACCTTGGTCCCGGGTGGGATTTGGCGCCGGTGCGCGGCACCCGGTACAACACCGGCGACGGCATTAAAATGGCGCTCGATATCGGCGCCATGTCGACGGGCCATTGGTCCGGCTGTCACGCCGTCGGTTGGGACAGAAACGCGCCACCCTTCGGTGACCTGGACGTCGGCGATAATTTTCAAAAACACAGCTACCCCTTGGGCATCATGGTCAACGCCACCGGCAAACGGTTCGTCGATGAAGGTGCCGATTTCCGCAACTACACCTATGCCAAATACGGCCACGTGGTCCTCCACCAGCCGGGCCAGTTCGCCTGGCAGATATTTGATTCCAAGGTCATCGACATGCTGCGGGATGAATACCGCATCCGCCAGGTCACCAAGGTCACCGCCAATACGATTGAGGAACTAGCGGCCAAGCTGGACGATGTCGATGCGGATGCCTTCGTGCGTGAGGTCGAGGCCTATAATGCCGCCGTGCGCACCGACATTCCCTTCAATCCGGCGGTCTTGGACGGGCGTTGCACGGTCGGCCTGGACGTGCCGAAATCGCACTGGGCCAACCGGTTGGATGAGCCGCCTTACGAGGCCTATGCCATCACCGGCGGCATCACATTCACGTTCGGCGGGCTTAAGATCACCACCGAAGGCCACGTCATCGATGGCGACGGCATGCCGATCTCCGGCCTCTACGCGGCGGGGGAACTCGTCGGTGGTTTGTTCTATTTCAACTATCCGGGCGGCACCGGCCTGATGTCGGGCGCCGTGTTCGGCCGCGCCGCCGGGGCTTCGGCGGGCCGGGCGGCGACGGGGTAAGGGAACCCTCAGCGGCCCTTGAATTCGGGTTTGCGTTTTTCCATGAACGCCTTGCGGCCTTCCTGGTAGTCCTCACTGTTGAAGCAGTCGTCGACCACCTGCTGGCAAAGGTCCAGGTCGCGGTCATCGGCGTCCTTGAGCACCTGGCCGATCACCGTTTTTGCCGCCAGCACCGTCAACGGCGCATTGCCGGCGATGGTGGCCGCATACTCATCGACATAGGCAGCCAATTCATCGGGCGGCAGCACCCGATTGACCAGACCCATTTGCAGGGCCTCTTCGGCGTCGAATTGACGCGCCGTGAAAAATATCTCCTTGGCCGCCGCCGGGCCGACATGGTCGACTAGAATCTTGAGGCCTTGCATCTTGTAACCCAGGCCCAGTTTGGCTGCCGGCACCGCGAACCGGGAATCGGCGGCGGCGATGCGCAGGTCACAGGTCATGGCGACACCGAGCCCGCCGCCGATGCAGAACCCATCGATCTTGGCGAGCAACGGTTTCCGGGCGTCGATCAGCGCGTCGGTGGCCTTTGAAACGGCTTCGTTGTAGACGGCGACGGCTTCCTCGCCGGACCGCTTCTTGGCGAATTCGGAAATGTCGGCGCCGGCTGAAAACGCCTTGCCGCCGGCCCCGGACAACACGATCACCCTGACCCCGTCATCTTCGGCGAAATCCGCCATAACGATGGGGATTCCCTGCCACATCTCATAGGTCAGGGCATTGCGCCGGGCCTGATTGTCGAAGGTGATGCGGCCGACGCCGTCTTTTTTATCGATGATCAATTGGTCGGTGATGGTGTCCATGGGGGTCCTTGGATTAGCTGGGTTCATTGCGCCGCGTATTGTTGCGCTTATGCTTTTTCCAGGCAAACAGTTAATGACGCCAGAGGTGAATAGGGGGTGCTTGCTAAGACCCGAAAGGCTGCTTAGATTCCTTTCCCCTTCAAGCAGAGGAACCTCCCTGTTGATAGCGACAATCGAGCGTCTCACGGGTCTGGAATGGAAAGGCCAGAGCACCGTCTTCCTACTCGGGCTGGGCCACGGCGGCATCCATTGGACCGCCGCCACGCTCTACTTGCTGCTGCCATTCATTACCCGCGATCTTGGCCTCACCTATACCGAGGCCGGGTTGCTGGTGGCGGTCTTTCATGTCTCCGCCTTTGCCGCCAATTTCGCCAGCGGCCTGGTCGTTGACGTCACCGGAAAGCGCGTCGTGTTCCAGGTGTTGTCGCTGGCGATCGGCGCCGGCGCCTTGCTAGCGTCGGGGTTCGCTCAGGGAATTTGGTGGCTGGTGCCGATGGTGGTTTTGATCGGCGCCACCAATAATCTATGGCATCCGCCCGCGATCTCGTTTTTGTCCGAACATTATCCGAACCAACGTGGCTATGCGCTGTCCATTCATGCGCTGGGGGCGAACGTCGGTGATGCCGTGGCGCCGTTGGCGGCAGGCGCGTTGTTGGTGTGGGTGAGCTGGCGGGAAACGGCATCCTTGAGCGCCCTTCCCATATTTGTGGTGGCGGGCATGATCGGGGTGTTGCTGAGCAAACGGGACCGGCCGGCAGATTCCTCTGAGCGGGGGGGAACGGCCGAGAAGACAGGACACGGGATGGGTCTAGCCGAATATTTTGAGAGCCTCAAGGCATTGGTCAAGAACCGGGCGGTTCTTCATCTTAGCCTGATGGCCGGGTTCAGGACCGTGGCCCAGATGGGGCTATTGATCTTCCTGCCGTTGTATCTGGCCGATGTCGTCGGCATGGGGCCGTTGATGATGGGGGTGACGATGATGACCCTGCAATTGGGCGGCGTCTGTGCGTCGCCCGTCGCCGGCGCCTGGTCAGACCGCATCGGCCGCCGCCCGGTGGTGTTGGGCGGCCTTTCCATCACCACGGTGTTGATCATCGTGCTGACGTTGGTGCAAAACGAAGTGGTCTTTATCGGCGGCGTCGCGGTGATGGGGTTTGCCATGTATGCCGCCCGTCCCGTCATCCACAGTTGGATGATGGATCTGGCCCCGCCGGAAGTCGCCGCCAGCGCCACCAGTGTCATGTTCGGGGTGCAGGCGCTGTTTACCACCATCATGCTGGCAGTCGGCGGCGGAGTCGCCGATAAATGGGGATTGCAGGTGGTGTTTTACCTTCTCGCCGCCTCGATGCTGGTCGCCAATGTGCTGGTATACATGCTGCCCAATAAGCTTCCCGACGACGCTTCCGGGGCCTAAATACCCTTCTGGCGCATACGCCAGACCATAAGATCGATCCTGTCCTGGCCGTAGAAGGGTTCATTCTCAAACACCATCAACGGCACGCCCCAATGCCCAGCGGCATGATGTGCAGCTTGGTTTTCCTCAATAGCGTCGTCGTATGTATTGGGATCAGTGGCGACATCGGTTTCCTGCGTTTCCGGGTCCAGTCCTGCCCGGATCATGGCGTCGGTAAGGTGGGGTGGCTGGTCCCAGTGATCGACGGAGCCATCCCAGATGATGCGCGACACTTGGTCCAGAAACGCTAGGCCTTTGCCGGCCATTACCGCCGCTTGGCCCAGTCGCGTAAGGCGGAAAATATAGGGTTGTTCTTTATCGGGGATGCCGGTTTCCATGTCCATGGAGATGGGATCGGGGATCGGCCGACGGAAGGGCACACCTAAGTTTTCAGCGACCCGGTGGCTGTCCAGCGTATGGTATGGGCGGTAAAGGGGATTGGTGGTCTTGAAGAAATCCGGCGTCCGCACGGCGATCGGGTAAATGGGGCGGACGTTGATTTCGACTCCTAAGTTCCGATTTAGGGTCAGCAGGCGGTCCAGTGCCAGATAGCAGTAGGGGCTGCGGAAGGACCAGAATAGGTCGATCGAAAATCCCATCTCGCCCCGTGCCTGGCCCTGTCTCAGCCCAGTCCCATCTGTTGCAGCACCGCTTGCGTCAAAACGCTTTTAGGGTCGGCGTATTCACCCAAGATGGTGAAATGATTGATGCCCTCCAGGGTCATCATCCAGCACTCGATGTTGCCCGGCGCCCCCCAATGTTCGGCGAAAACCTGGCTTTGGCGGATGAATTCCTCGCTTTCATCGCCGCCGACGCCGACGATCAGCGGCGCCTTGGTGGACGGTGACAGCGTCACCGGTGAATTTCGCGCCACCTGGTCCGGTGTAAATTGCAAAGTTTCCTGCATGTAACTCAGCGGAATCGGCGTCAGGTCGAAAATACCGCTTAAGGCGCATCCGCCCTTGATGATATTGCCCGGCAGGTCGTCCCCAAGCGCCGGCCAAACGGTCGACATCATCATCGCCGTCAGGTGACCGCCGGCGGAATGCCCGGATACAAAAAGCCGATTAGGGTCGCCGCCGAAGTCGACCGCGTTCCGATAGGTCCAGGCGATGGCGGCGCGGCATTGGCGGACCACTTCGTCCAGGTCCACCGACGGCACCAGGGCGTAATTGACGACAATAAGGGCCGCGCCCGATGGAATCATGCCGCGGGCCAGGAAACGATAGTCGTTCTTGTGGCGGCTGAACCAATACCCGCCATGGAGAAAAACGTTAATTGGCATTCCGCCGGTAGGGGCGCCCTCTTTGGCCGGGGCGGGGGGGGCGGGTTTCGGCAGGTAGATATCCAGCGTTTCCTCGGCGCTGGGCCCATAGGAAACGTCAAGCCGGGTGTCGAAATCGGCCAGCACCGCATCGGCCTGAGCCTGATAGCCAGCATGAATGTCGGCGTGTTCCGGCACCCGGGCGCGATTATTGTACTGGGCGTCCAGTCCGGCTTGGTCATAGCCTTGGTACAGGGGGGCGTCGTTCATGGGGCACCGTTCAGGTTAGGGGCATCATCACATGGTCCTGGTAGGCAGGGCGTTCCTGAAGTCTTTGGTGCCAAGCTTCCAGATTCGGCAGGGAAGGGCGTTCTACATCCATGGCGTACCAGCGGCTGACCGAACAGCCCACCGGAATATCGGCGATGGTGGGCGCCGGGCCGTTCACATAATCACTGCCGTCCAACTGATTGTCCAACAGGGCCCACAATTGCCCGGCCTGTTCAACGGCGGCGTTGACGGCGTCCACGTCGCGGTCTTCGGGCGCGGTGCGGATCAACTGCCAGAAAATCACCGTCATATGCGGGTGCAACTTGGTCAGATACCAGTCCATCCACTGTGATGCCAACGCCCGGCCGGTTTCATCTTCCGGCGACCACGGCGACCGACCGTATTTTTCGGAAATGTAGCGGAGGATAGAATGGGATTCCCAAAGGATGAAATCGCCGTCTTCCAGAGTCGGGACCAACCCGTTGGGATTTTTTGAAAGATAATCGGGGTCGTCGTTGCCACCGAACGGCCCGCCGATATCGACCCGTTCGATTTCTAAATCTAATTCCGCCGCCAGCCACATAACTTTCTGCACATTGACCGACGTCCTTCGGCCTAAGACCCTCAACATCTTATCGTCCTTTTTTCTTTTTTTGATTTATTCAATCCGGGCACTGAACTTGTAGCCGCAGCCGACGACAGTGGTGATGATTTCCGGTTTTTTGGGGTTGGGCTCGATTTTCTTTCGCACCCGGCTGATGAGGATGTCAATCAGCCGGTCGGTCGGCGCATCGGCATCCTGGCTGACGGCATCGAGCAGATAATCGCGGCTTAAAACCCTGTTGGGCGCTCTCGCCAGGGAGGTTAAAAGATTGAACTCGGCACGTGTCAGCGTCACCTTGTCGCCGTCAGGGCCAGTGAGGCTATGACCACCGGCGTCCAGGGTCCATCCCAGGAACTTAAAAACCTCTGTCCGTTCCCGCAAGGCTTCTTCGGCGTTGGTGTTTGAGCCGTCGCCGGCACGGCCCAGAATATTGCGGACCCTGAGGGTCAGTTCCTCAGGGTCGAAGGGTTTGGTCAAATAGTCATCGGCGCCAATTTCCAGGGCCGCCAGCCTGTCTTTCTGTTCTTTCCTGGCGGTCACCACGATGATCGGTAAAGACGACCGGGCGCGGACTTGACGGGCCAACACCAGGCCGTCTTCATCGGGCAGGCCAAGATCCAGGAGCACCAGGTCTATGGCTTCGGAATCGATATAGGCGAGCATCTCCTTGCCGGTTGCGGCGAGGCTGACCTTGAAGCCATCATTCTGCATCTAGGCCGCCAGCAGGGATTGCACCAATTCATCGTCCTCGACGATCAGCAAATGTTTGTTCATGGATATTGCGGCTCCGAATTTATCCTATCGACCAAAAAAGGCCTGGCAAAGGCTTAAAGGACCCTCAGAACGGTGAATTTCGGGCGTTAAAATATGCCCAAAAGCCTCAGAAACAAGCCGTTACATTATTTCACATCATGTTAAAACCGCATTCATCGAATTGCAACAGAGAGGCCTTAAAACGAACACCATGATAACGCTGGGTCCGCAGCGATTGCGGGAAGCAATATCGGATTAAAACCCGGAGGCGAAAATGGTGAAGAGTAAACAAAAACCAGTCACTCAATCCGACCCCAAAAACCACCAGTCTCAATGGCGGGATTGGAGGGGGGATGTGAGCATCCTGGCGCCCAACCACGAAAATGTGGCGCTTCTGCCTTTGGGATATCCGCTCAAGCGGTCGTCGTTTAACCGTCGGGGAATGCACCTGATTGTACAGGGACCGAATTGTCCCGAGATTGTCGTTGCAAAATTTTTCAACGGCGGCGGGCAGGCCACCCTGTTGACCGAAGACGGCGCCGAGGTGTCCCGGCACATGGAATTGGTAATGGCGAATCTTTCTTCAAGGATAGAAGAGGCGTTGATCACCCTATCCGTTCCCGCCTAAGAATAATCCTGTTTTTATCCCGCCCGTCTCATCCGGCTCATACCCCCGGTTGCCCTACATTAGACATTATTTACTGGCTATCCTACGGCTCCCTTGAAGGAGATATGGCCATGAAAAAGGCGGCGATAGGACTGTTATTAATAGGCTTTCTGGCTTTTGAGGGCCGGGCTCTCGGCGCCGATACACCACCCCCGCCGCCACCGTCAGGCAATGAAACACCAAGCGATTTGCTCAAGGATGCGACCCGCGGCATCCTCAGGGCTATGGGGCTGTTCTTGCAATCGATCCCGCAATACGAAGCGCCGGAGATCTTGAAAAACGGTGACATCATCATCCGCCGCAAAAACCCCGAACCGGCACCGGGCCCAAAACCTGAACCCGACGCCCCGGATAAAACCAGGATCTAGAGCAAATCCCGAGCAAATGGACACATTTGCGACGACGAATTTGCGGTTATATAAAAGCGAATTCCGAGCAAGTGGCTCCATTTACGACGACAAATTTGCGGTTATATAAAAGAAAATCCCGAGCAAATGGACACATTTGCGACGAAGAATTTGCGGAAAATGCCACTAGTAAAGCTTGAGGCCTTCCGGATTGAGAAGGCCCATGGCCAGCAATAGCTGGTAAACGGAAAGCCGCTCGTCATAGGACGCCGAGGTGTAATTGATCTGTGTGTTGTTGACCTCGTTTTCCGCATCCAACACGTTGATCACCGTTTCCTTGCCGGCCTCGCGCAGTTGTTGGCGCGATGAAAACACTTCGGCCGCGATGTTGACGGCATTTTCCAGAAGCTCCAAGCGCTTCCTGGCGGTCAGCAGCGCTTGCCAAGCCAGCTTGGTCTGCTCAATCACCTTGCGCGAGGTAAAATCGTAGGTGTCCTTGCTGGCACCCAAGTCGAAGGACGCCTGGGATAAAAGGTTGCAGGTCGAAAATCCGGTGAACAAATCCCAAGTCGCCGTCAGCGTCATCGAATAATCACGCCGGACGCCAAGGGTGCCGCCGGCGTTCCTTGGCCGATTGTAAGCGGGATTTCGCTTGCAGCACATCAACGGCGATGCCGGAACCGCGCTGGACGCGTTCGTCCTCGAGGCTGAGTTGTTGCTGGATGGTGGCTTCGTTTTCCCGCGATAGTTCGATCAGGCGTTTCTGACGTAATACATTTACGTAGCCGGTGATGCCTTCCAGTACAGTATTCTGGCGGGTTCCCTCCAACGTCAGTTGTGCCAGTTCCTTGTTTAGTTTCGCGGTTCGCACCGCTGACACCGTCGCGAACCCGTTGAACAGATTGTGGGTCGATGAAAAGCTGAAGCTTTGCGGGGTCCGCGAAGATGGCTTGCCGTCTTGTCCATCGCCTTGTTGGCGTTCCGAGGGGCTATCGATGACTTCCTGGGCGATGTCGACGCTGATGGAAACTTGGGGATAATAGGCGGACTTGGCATGCGCGATTCCCTGTCGCGACGATTCCACGGTTTTATAGGCGGCGCGGATGTTGGGATGATCAAGCAGCAACGCGGCGAGCTCCTCTTCGAGGGATGAAGCGAACGCAACATCAACCACCCCGAGGCTTATCACCGCTACCCACGATATATGGGGATAGGAAAGCGGAAATTTGATCCGATTCGGGTTTTAACGAGTCTTAGGCCTATGGTTTTCCGAACCCGCCGCCGCCGGGGGTTTCGATGACGAAGACGTCGCCCGCCCGCATCTCGGCGCTGTCCGTCGGGCCCAGGTCCTCCCTCGATCCATCGGCGCGTTCGATCCAGTTGACGCCAGTCATGCCGGGATTGCCGCCATCCAGGCCGTGGGGTTCGTTCTCTCGGTTGTTGGACAGGATCGCCGCCGTCATCGGTTGCAGGAAACGAATTCGCCGAACGGCGCCGTCGCCGCCCCGGTGGCGTCCTTGGCCGCCGGAGCCGTGGCGGATCGCAAAACTTTCCAGCATCACCGGGAAACGCCATTCCAGGATTTCGGGATCGGTCAGTCTTGAGTTGGTCATGTGGGTCTGCACCGCATCGGTGCCGTCGAAATCCGGCCCGGCGCCAGCGCCGCCGCAGATGGTTTCGTAATACTGATACTCATCGTCGCCGAAGGTGAAATTGTTCATGCTCCCTTGTGATGCCGCCAACACGCCCAAGGCGCCGTAGAGCGCATCGGTCACGCATTGCGACGTTTCCACATTGCCGGCGACGACGGCGGCGGGATGCCGCGGGTTCAACATGCAGCCCTCGGGGGTGACGATGTCTAGCGGCTTCAAGCAGCCGCCGTTCAAGGGGATGTCGTCATCCACCAGGGTGCGGAAGACATACAGCACGGCGGCCTTACAGACGGCGGCGGGGGCGTTGAAATTATTGTCGGTCTGTTTCGAGGTGCCGGTGAAATCGATTTTGGCGCTGCGGGAATCTTTGTCGATGGATATTTGAACCTTGATCCGGGCACCGTTATCCAGCGTCAGGGTGAACGACCCGTCCCTCAGCACGTCGATCACCCGGCGCACCGATTCCTCGGCATTGTCCTGGACGTGACCCATATAGGCCCAGACCACGTCGAGGCCGAAGTGATCGGCCATCTTCCTCAATTCCTGGGCGCCTTTTTCGTTGGCCGCGATCTGGGCCGCTAGATCGGCGAGGTTGTGGCGCGGGTTGCGGGCCGGGTAGGGGCCTTGGCTCAACAGTTCCAGGATCTCCTTTTCCCGGAGCCGCCCGCCGCTGGCGAGCAGGACGTTGTCGATCAGTACGCCCTCTTCCTCGACGGTGGTGCTGTGGGGCGGCATGGACCCCGGCGTAATGCCACCGATGTCGGCATGATGGCCGCGCGATCCGACATAAAACAGCACGTCTCTTCCAGCAGCATCGAACACCGGCGTGATCACCGTAATGTCGGGCAGGTGGGTGCCGCCGTTGTAGGGCGCATTCAGGGCATAAACGTCGCCGGGCTTCATGGTGCCCCGGTTTTCGCGGATCACCACCTGTATGCTTTCACCCATGGAGCCAAGGTGCACGGGCATATGGGGCGCGTTGGCGATCAGGCCGCCGTCCGCATCAAACACGGCGCAGGAAAAATCCAGGCGTTCCTTGATGTTGACCGAAAAGGACGTATTGGCCAGCGTCGCCCCCATCTGTTCGGCGATGGACATGAACAGGTTGTTGAAAATTTCCAGCATCACCGGGTCGGCGCGGGTGCCGGCGGCGTGTCGCGCCTCACGGGCCTCCACCCGGGTCAGCACCAGATGCCCGAGCGCCGTCGTTTCCGTCTGCCAGCCGGGCTCGACGACGGTGGTGGCATTTGCTTCAATGATAATGGCCGGGCCGTTGAATAGGTCGCCTGGCAACAGGGCTTCGCGGTCATAGACGGGGGTGTTCAGCCATTCCCCATTGGTGTACATGCGGACCATTTCGCGCGACCGGAGCGCGGCGACGCCGGGGATGGCATGAATTTCTGGATCGGCCGCCGTTTCCGAAACGCCGACGGCCTCGACGGAAACCGCCTCGACCATATAACCGCGCTCGGGCGCGGAAAAACCGAACCGCTGTTTGTGTAATGCCTCGAAGGCGTCGGTCATGGCTTGCTTGGCGCCGAAGGGAACGATCAACGCCGTATCGGTGCCGGCGTAGCGAAGATGCGCCTTGCGGATGACGGTGGTGTTGTTGGCGGCAATGCCCTGTCCGGCGATTTCGCTGCGGGCGTCGGCCTCAAGGGTATCCAGGGTTTCCGACAATATGGGTGCGGCGCCGTCTTCATCGTCCAAGGCGGCCTCGATGGCGTGTTCGCGCAACGCCCTGACGTCGGCCAGCCCCATTCCATAGGCACTGAGCACGCCGGCGAAGGGATGAATGAACACCCGGTTCATGCCCAGGGCGTCGGCGACCATACAGGCATGCTGGCCGCCGGCGCCGCCGAAACAGTTAAGCGTGTATTCGGTGACGTCGTAGCCGCGCTGCACCGATATCTGCTTGATCGCGTTGGCCATGTTTTCGACCGCGATTTTGAGGAATCCCTCGGCGATGTCTTCGGGCTGGGTGGGTGTTTCCCCCGTTACCTTGTTGATGTCTTTTGCCAATTCAGCGAACCGGGTGCTGACGCCTAGATGGTCGAGGGGCTGATCGGCGCCGGGGCCGAAAACTTGGGGGAAGTGTTGGGGCTGGACCTTGCCGAGCAGCACGTTGCAGTCGGTGACCGTCAACGGCCCACCGCGCCGGTAGCACGCCGGGCCTGGATCAGCGCCCGCCGACCCCGGGCCGACGCGAAACCGTTGGCCGTCGAAACGGCAGATGGACCCGCCGCCGGCGGCGACGGTGTGTATGCGCATCATCGGTGCGCGCATGCGGACGCCGGCGATGGTGGTCTCGAAGGCGCGCTCGAAGGTGCCGTCGTAATGGGACACATCCGTAGACGTGCCGCCCATGTCGAAGCCGATGACCTTTTCGAAACCGCCCATGGCCGCGGTCCGGGCCATGCCGACGACGCCGCCGGCAGGCCCCGACAGGATGCTGTCCTTGCCCTGGAACAACTTGGCATCGGTAAGACCGCCGTTGGATTGCATGAACTGCAGCCGGGGGGGCCCCTCCATCGTATCGCCCCCGGCTTCCAGATCGGCGGCGACGCGGTCGACATAGCGGCGCAGGATCGGTGACAAGTAGGCATCGACAACCGTGGTATCGCCCCGTGACACCAGCTTCATCATCGGGCTGACCCGGTTGGATACGGATACCTGGGTAAAACCGATTTGGCCGGCAATGCCGGCAACCAGGTTTTCGTGCGCCGGATAGCGGTAGCCGTGCATGAAGACGATGGCCGCCGACCGGATGCCGGCCTCAAATGCGGCGCCGAGCTGGCCTGTGACCGTGTCCGGGTCCGGCGCCGCCAGGATATCGCCGTGGGCGTTCAGGCGTTCGTCGATTTCGATCACCCGTTCATAGAGCATTTCGGGCAATTGGATTTGGCGATCGAACAATTTCGGCCGGTTCTGATAGCCGATCCGGAGCGCATCGGCGAAGCCTTTGGTGATGATCAGCACGGTGCGGTCGCCGGCGCGTTCCAGCAACGCATTGGTGGCGACGGTGGTGCCCATGCGCACGACCTCGACGGCGCCGGGCGGGATCGGATCGGTCGGGGATAGCCCCAATAAGTCGCGGATGCCTTTGAGGGCGGCATCTTCATAGTGGTCCGGATTTTCCGATAGCAGTTTGTGGCTGACCAGTTTGCCGTCGGGACGCCGCGCCACCAGGTCGGTAAAGGTGCCGCCCCGGTCGATCCAGATCTGCCAAGCCTTGGCGTTTTCTGCTGCGTTCATTAAAGCCACCCCCCGGATGGAGACTTAATATAAGGGTAAGCATGTTGGTGTGGATAGTCGGCCATTTGGGTTATAGTCCACGCCCAAGAATGGAAATCCGCAGGTAATAAGGGGCTTTGATGACAACCAAATCCATAAATTTGGTCTGTTTCGAAAAATGGATGGACCCGGTCGGCGAAGACATAATCAATGGTGCCGATGGGATTGATCTCCAGATGCTCTCCTTTGCTAACCCCGAGGACGGCAATTGGGAGGCATTGGTTGCCGCCCATGGCTATCAGCTGCTGCCCACCTATGAGATTCAAGAGCCGTTTTTCCCGAAAAAGCCGTTGATTGACCGCTGCCCGAACCTGTTGGCGTTTTCCGTCACTGGGGCCGGCTACGACATGATCGATGTCGACGCCTGTACCGAGGCCGGCATTTTGGTGGTCAACCAAACCGGTGCCAATGCAGTGTCGGTGGCGCAGCATGTGCTCGGCATGATGTTGGTGCTGTCCAAGCAGATCGTCCAGGGCGACCGGCAAATGCGCCGCGGCCCCGGCGATTGGGGGCGTTGGGATTTTAAGGGCAAGGAACTGACCGGACGCACCATCGGCATCATCGGTCTGGGCAATGTCGGGCGTCAGGTGGCGGCGCTGACCGGCGGCGTGTTCGGCATGAAGGTTCTTGCCTATGACCCCTATATCACCGATCAAGATTTCAAGGATCGCGGCGCCGAAGCGGCCGGGTTCGACGACATTTTCCGCCAGTCGGATTTCGTGTCCGTCAATTGCCCGTTGACCGAGGAAACCGCCAATATGATCGGCGACGCGCAATACCGGATGATGAAGCCGACGGCCTATTTCATCACCACCGCGCGCGGCGGCATCCAGGACGAAGCGGCGTTGGCGCGGGTGCTGTCGGAAGACCTGATCGCCGGCGCCGGCGTGGATGTGTTCAACCCGGAACCGCCGCCTGCCGACCATCCCTTGATGGCCTTCGATAATGTCATCATCAGCCCGCATGTGGCCGGCATCACAGACGACTGCCTCTATAATATGGCTGAATACGCCGCCCATCAGTGGTTGGCCATTTTCAAGGGGGAACGGCCGCCCCGCTTGATCAACCCGGAAGCCTGGCCCAAATACCGGGATCGCTTCAAGGCGATTATCGGCCATGCCGCCGAAGAGTAACGGAGAACGCGAGATTGGTTGAAAAAATCGAAAGACGGGAAGCGCCGACTACCGACCAACACCGTCATGCCCGCACCAACCTGCCTGGAAACTTCCGGGCGGCGCTAAAGGGCGAAGACGGCACCACTTATGAGGTCGGCGTCCAGGATATTTCCGCCGCCGCCGGACTGCTGGTTGACGGCGTCTTCGAAAATGCCTCGTTCGTTGAATTGCATATGGAAGGCCTGGGCAGAATCAATGCCCATGTGGCGCGGGACTTTGTCGGCGGTATAGGCGTCGAATTCGATCTCAGCGGGCGTCATAAAAAAGAAATGGAAGCGGAGTTAAAGGCGTTTCGGAAGACGGTTGCCAGTGGGAATTTTTAGAAGGGCGCCATGGTAAGCGCAGGCGGCAACGAAAGTACCGGCGGCTTTTACAAGCGCGTGCCGGCCTTCGGTGATATTGAAGGCTTCACCGACCCATCGCGCTATCAAACCCTGCCTGCGGATTGGCGGGTCGTGATCGCGGACATCCGGGGCTCCACCAAGGCGATTGCGGAAGGCCGCTACAAAGACGTCAACATGATGGGCGCCGCCTGCATCACGGCGGTGCTGAACGCGCTCAAGCAGTTTGATCCGGTGCCGGACACCGCCCTGATGACCTGCTTGGTGTTTAACCTGGAAAAATCCGAGCACGTCCACTTCATCGATGGCGGCGACGGCGGCTTTGCCATTGCCGCCAAGCAGTTGAAGGCGCAGTTGGCCGGCGGCGGGTGACGGTGGCGGGAATACCGAGATCTCGGCGCCGCA
>PTLL01000016.1 GCA_002938315.1 Alphaproteobacteria bacterium MarineAlpha3_Bin2
CGCAGTGGACGGCGAAGGGGGGCAGGATCGGCCAGGCGACCTATGCGCTCGACGACGGCAGCAAATTCGAGCGCATCTGGTTCGACGACACGGACGGCTACGCCGATCCGGTAACGTTCTGGGAAGAAGTCTACGAGGACCCTGAGTCGGATGAGCACAGCAAAATCCTTCACCGGGCGATGCTCTACGGCCGCAATCTGGAGGACGGCAAGAAGAACGAATATTTGATGGTATCCGTTGAATCCTGTGACGGCGAAGAGACCGTCGAAGTGATGATTGGCGTTGACTTGGAACTGTCGATGCTGAAAGTAATATAATAGGCGTGTCTGGACGCGGAGGCGCTTCAAGACGGCATCGGCCGCAACCAGACATCCATTCAGGAGTTTCAGATGAGCGAAATATTTGCCGAATTCGTGCCCAGCCTGTTGGAGTTTCTAGCCTATTTTGGCGTCGCCGCGGTTTTGACCGTCATTTTCATCGCGATTTATTTAAAAACCACGCGCCATGACGAGATCAAGCTAATCAAGGACAACTCGGTCGCCGCCGCAGTTGCGTTTTCGGGCAGCCTGATCGGTTTTGCCCTGCCGCTGGCCAGCGTCATGCTGAATTCGCTGAGCCTCATCGATTTGGTGCTTTGGGGGATCGTCGCGATGATCGTTCAGATCCTTGTTTATTTCCTCGTCCGCATGCCGATGCCGAGGGTTTCCGAGCGTATCGAAGCGGGCGAGGTCGCGGCCGGTATTTGGCTTGGCGTCGCGTCTCTGGTCGCGGGCATCCTCAACGCCACCAGCATGACGGTCTGAGAAAGGGGTCCCCGGAATGAAACTCGCTGACAAATTCAAGCTGGCGCTTCTCGGGGCGGGCGTACTCGGCCTCACCTTCTACGTCTTCGGCGAGGAAGCCGAGGAGGAAGCGCTGACGTATCCTTCGGTCGAGGCTTGCGTTAAGGCCGGCGTTACCGACGAGGCGACATGCAAGGCCGAGTTCACCAAGGCGCAGAACCTCCACAACCAAGTCGCCCCCCGCTATGCGACTTCCGGGAACTGTTACTCCGACTACGGTTACAACAGGTGTTACCAGAATCGTATGTCCGGCGGCTCGGTTTGGCTGCCCTTCATGATGGGCTATATGTTGGCGCCCCGGGGCGGCTCCGTGTTCACGCAGCCACTCTATCGCACGAGTGGCAATCCCAACCGCTACTATACCTCCAGCGGTGGCCGCGTTGGCGCCGCGACCGCCAACGGGCGCACCAAGGTCGCCAAGTCACAGACCCGCCAGCCGAGAGCCCGCACCCGCACGGTTGCCCGGGGCGGCTTTGGCAGACGCGCGACCAGCGCCGGCGGTTAGGTGTCCCCGGTCCGGGACTGAAACTTATGATCCAGCCAGGCGACGGCGATGCCGGCGATCAGGCCGAACAGGTGGCCCTCGAAGGAAATGTAACTTCTAAGCGGCAGGAGGCCCCACAGGATACCGCCGTAGAAGATCATCGTAAGGCATGCAACGGCGATGGAGATGAAGCCGCGCTCGAAGTAGGCACGGGCCAACAAGGCACCGAAATACCCGAACACCAGACCGCTGGCACCGACGTGAAGTACGTCACGCGCGAACAGCCAGACGAGGACCCCCGACAATAATACGATTCCGACGGTGCTCGCCCAAAACCGCGTTTTGCCGCCGGTCAGGATGAGCCCGCCCAGAATCAATAAGGGCACTGTGTTTGAAATGATGTGCCACAATCCGATGTGAAGAAAGGGCGCAAGCGGAATCCCGATCAGCCCGCTGACCCGGCGCGGCAGGATGCCCCACGACGTCAGGCCGTGGCCAAGGACGAAATTAGCAACCTCCACCGCCCAGATCGCAGCGACAAGGAAGATAATGGGCTGAAATTTATTCTTGATGAGTTCCATGAAACAGGCGATCTTTTAACAATTTCATTGATTTAGGTTTAGAGACCAAACTGTCCGTCATCAAAACATTTGGGACAGCTGAGCCTGCATAGTTAGACAGTTTGGCAGCGAAGTTAAGGTGTATTCCGTTGTCTGATCATGCTGCCTGAATCCTGTTTATCATATTTTGTTTCTGTTGTTGAGCCTGTCCGAAGCGGTGGGCGATCCCCTTGTGGGGATGTGGGCAAGCCGTCAGGCTTATCCATTATATCCATAGGCCCCTCGATTCCGTAGGCTTGCGACAGCGCCCGAACAACATATTGAAATTTAAGGAGTTTCCGTAACACCCGGCCCCTTCGGAGGGCAGCACAAAAGTCTCCAGTCATTTTAGCTTGATTCAGATTGAGACTTGCAGGGTCCATTCTCGGTGGTTTCGTGCTCCCGCAACCACTTGCAGCGTACAGTTACACGTACCTAGTTATTGTAGGGTCTTGAGTGATGCATGCCCTGGATTTGAACCTACCTAATAAAAACGTCACTCGTTATATTAAGAGCTATAATCTTATGAGGATTGGGCGTACGCTCGGTAACGACGAAATCCCTCTCTCTCCGCCACCCCCGATCAGAACTGGGCACTTCGCCCCTAAATATCAGATCCGCTTCGCAAGCCGCCGCCAATATCGCTTCGTTTGAGCCCTGAATGCGGATTTCCTCTTCACCGACAATAACGCTATCGACAAGGTGCTGGATATAAGCCTTCCGTAATGGGTCTCGGAGTTCGTTAAGCTTGGATTGAATGGTCTTTGATAGGCCGTCCAGGTTTTTCTTGGTGAACAGACTGGCGTGCAATTCGCGCTTGCGCTCAAGCTGGCTCTTGAGGCGGGTCAGTTCATCCCGCCTTCGCTTGCGCTTGGATAGGGATCGCCGGAAAAGCTTTTCATCCTCCACCAAGCCTTGAGCGAGGCTGTTAAAGGACAAGCCCCCACCTGTGCGGCTCCCCGCTACCAATACTGGATAGCCTTATGCCCCGAATCAAGCCATAAGACTATGATCCCTGTCACATTTTTATGAATTCAACCTGACATCCGATCCTCAGGTTCAACATCTCGTCCGCTCGGCCTTGGTTGACGGATATTTCCAGCAACCCATTGGCATTTTCATAACACAGCAAATCACCTTCTGAGACATCGGAAAACTTTTTGACGCGCCGTACGGATTGTCCGGCAACGGATAATTCCGTGTCTTCGGGAACCGTATCCGCACGAATCCCAGTCATCGCGTTTCCGAAGCCGTCAATATAAACGATTTCCGCTAGATCGTCCGGCCAATCCAGGCGCTGAATCCGCTCCAACGGGGCGTCTTCAAAATCGTCTCCCCCACTTCGCGGTGTTTCCCCCCGAGCCAGTCGTGCGGCAATGGGGGCGAATAAGTCGCGGCCATGAAAAGTTTCAGACAAACGGTCCGGGCGCCAAAGGATATTCCACCATTGAGGCGTACCATCGCAACGCCGCGCAACCACTTCAAAAAGTCCATTATCGGGGCCAACAAACCAACGCCCATCGGCTTCAAGAACGCCGGGCGCCCGGATTCCACCGACCCCGGGATCGATGACCGCCAGAAACACCGTCTGTTCCGGAAATTCGCCGGTATATGCCGCCAGCAAATATGCCGCCGCCTTTGGGTCGTGAGCGGGAGCATTGGCGAACAGGTCAATGACAGGAACCCCTGGCGCTTCTTGGTGAAGCACGGCCTTCACCTGCCCCTGATAGGGACCAGCGACGCCGAAATCGGTGTAAAGAACGATCATTGACCGCCGTCACGAACAGGTTTGACGCAAAGGAAAGCCAGCCTAAACAGCGGATTCGTTTTCCGCCGCCACCGCCTCGGTCACCGCCTTTTGAACCTTATCGAAGGCCCGCACCTCTAGCTGGCGCACTCTTTCGCGGCTGATGCCATATATTTTGCCCAGCTGCTCAAGGGTCTTCGGGTCCCCCTTCAAGCGGCGTTCAACAATAATATCACGCTCGCGGTCAGGCAGCGTTTCAATCACCCTTCTCAAAATAGAGCTGTGGTGAGAGAATTCTTCAGCCTCGGCAACCTGATATTCAGGCGTGGGTGTAGCAGAGACCAGGGTATCCTGAAATTCGGCGCCTTCTTCGTCCACCGACAACGGCGCATTCAAAGACATATCCCGCGAAGACAGACGCCGGTTCATCTTGATGATCTCATCGGAAGAAACATTCATTTTGTCCGACAATTGACGCGCCTGGTCCAGGGTCAACTCGCCTTTATCAAGAATATTGAGTCGACCTTTAAGGTTGCGCAGCGAGAAGAACAGCTTCTTTTGCGAGGCGACCGTGCCCAATTTCACCATCGACCAGGATTTCAGGATGTATTCGGTGATCGAAGCCTTGATCCACCACATGGCATAGGTCGACAGGCGGAACCCCAAATCAGGATCGAATTTCTTGACCGCCTTCATCAGCCCAATATTGCCTTCGGAAACCAGGTCCGCAACGGGAAGGCCGTATCCCTTGTATTTCATGGCCATTTTGGCAACCAGACGTAAATGCGACGTGACCAGTTTATGGGCGGCCTCGGTGTCGCCATTGTCGCGCCAGCTGATAGCCAGATCTTGTTCTTCTTGTTTTTCCAGGATCGGAAAGCTCCACACTTCGCGAAAGTACCGCGACAGGCCGCCATCCACAGGAACCGCTGGTAACGTCAATGCTGTCATAACTTATTTCCCTTTTCCTTCATGTCCTTTGCCAACGGTACCAGGACCGCGGCGCCAAGTGGACTATCAGACCTCAGCCGCGCCAAAAACGCGCACCAAGGGAGAACGATTAGGTACAACTTCGATCAAAACAGAAGGAGGCAAACAAAACGCACACGCGTCATTCACGTATGCGATAGGTGCGATGGTAACGCACATGGTCATATCCTCCGTTCGAAGCAATACGCCTGTTGGTCTACCGTTTGGTCAGACCGCTAAGCCACCGGCCCCAATGGGCACCGGCGACAATGTGAATATTGCATATCACCTGGATAAAGTCAAGAGAATTCGAAATATTATCATTATTATCAATAGGTTAATATATGCAACGAGACCCACGGCCCCACCGACACCAATCGATCATGGAAATGACCTCAAAAACAGCTTTGTCGTGAAATGGTTTATTGAGCCGCCGGTTGCTTGACATTAGCCAAAGACTGGCCAAGGTCTTCAGGCGTAATATCGTAACTGAGGTCCGGGATCGGCGGTAATTCCAGAGAAGATCCGTTACGGATTTCGTTTTTCCGCTTCTGCCGGTAAAGACTCCGCACCGCCGCATAATAATCCACAGAGGTATTTTTCACCTGGTTGAGCTCATCAACGATCCCCGCGTATTCATCGATTCCCCGCATTGCAGCCAGAGAATAAATGATCGTTGTCTCATCCGCGTCATCCAATGCCATGCCGATAGGGTCAAAATAACCATCAACCAAGAACTTGCCGACGACATCGCGAGGATTGGACGGTCCGAAAACCGGCAGTACCAGATAAAAGCCTTCCCCCACCCCATAGACACCGAGGGTCTGGCCGAAATCCTCATCGCGGCCTTCCATTCCCAGCTCCCCCGCAACATCCGCAAGGCCGCCAATGCCCAGGGTGGAGTTGATTAGGGCCAGGCTCAAAGTCCTCATGGCGCGCTCTACCTCGCCCTGAAGAAGTTCATTGATGATAACAACAGGAGCCGAAAGGTTTTTCAGGAAATTGCCGATCCCCTGGCGGACGGTCACGTTTACATTTTCGTTATAAAATTTCGAAATGGGACGCAGAAAGGCATCCTGAATCCCTTCGTTGAATTCGAAAATAATTCGGTTTAGGGGTTCCAAAGGATCGTTAACATCCTCTTCGGTGCCGTTGGGGATGGCTGTCTTAGCCTGCGCCGTTTCCACACCGACGGAGGCGGTTACCTTGATTTGTCCATCCGCCGACCAAACCGGATCAGGCGCCAAAAAGCTGAACACCACGGCAAAGACAATCACGGCACGCAAACCGACTAGGGATTTAAAATTACGTATTACCATCAAAGCCGTTTCCCGCAACCTATACCTTTATAGGTATGCTGATAAAGACGCTTCTGGGACGAAAACGCCCTAGAAGATCAATAACTAATACTACGCTTTTAGGGGAACTTTATGAATCCCGCAACTATCTTTTCGACTCTTTTACCCACCCTTGATACAAATTCGCTTCGTCTTGGGAATTGATCAAAGTTACGCCAGCCCCACATGGTTAACATTGTCTTGAGGTATTTCACCTACTACTCTCTCCCATCCACCACCAAACGGTTCTGAAAAGCGCCCATGCTACGTAAAATTTATTATATTAAACTTTTGATATTGCTGGCAATTATTTTCATTGCGCCCGCCGTTAATGCTGCTGAGATGACTTCCAGTAAAGTCGTCGAACGATTTCAAGCCAACCTGCTGGAAGTCATGAAGGAGGCGAATACTCTCTCCGTCCAGCAACGGTATGCCCGCCTACGGCCCAGCGTCGAAAAATCTTTTCACCTTCCCCTGATGATCCAAATTGCCATCTCGAACCATTGGAAAGATTCGACCACATCCGAACGCAGGCAATTGGTTAACGCTTTCCGGCGAATGAGTATTTCGATTCTAGCGACCCTTTTCGATGGATATTCGGGCGAAACCTTCAAATTGGTTGAAGAAAAACCGGGCCCCCAGAACACCACCCTGGTGGTGACCAAGCTGGTGAAATCAGACCAATCGACTGTAGAAATCTCCTACGTGACCCGCCAGTTCAAGAACGGGTGGCGCATCATCGACGTAATTCTCGACCGCGGTATCAGCGAACTGATGGTGCGCCGTTCGGAATACCGGTTGATTCTGAAAAACAGAGGCGTTGCAGGTCTTATATCTGTTTTGAACGGCAAGGCAGACGAACTCGTTTCCAGGTAAACGCCCATCCAGCCGCCATCTGATCGCCATAATCACCCTCTATTGAAAGTCCCATGAACCGTATTCGCCTTTTCATCTGGATTTTAACGCTTCTCCTGGCAATACCGCCGATTGGGCCGGTTCGGGCCGCCCAGGAAGCGACCAAACCAGCCGGACCCAGCCAAATTGTCACCGCTTTTCATGGAACCCTTCTCGACGTGATGAAAAATGCCAAATCCCTTGGCATCCAGGGCCGTTATGAAAAACTGAATGGGCGTATTGAACAGACGTTTCACTTAGGTCTGATGGCCCGCATTGCCAGCGGTTCTTACTGGAGGAAGGCGTCACAAACAGAAATCGAAAAACTGATGGCGGCTTTTTCCCGCCTCTCCATCAGCACCTACGCATCCCAATTCGACGGTTTTTCCGGACAATCGTTTGAGACCCTGGGCGAAAAACCGGGGCCCCAGAAAACTACACTTGTTAAATCACAGATCATCGACCCCACCTCAGGCCGCGTCGATATCACCTACGTTACCCGTAAAATTAAAGGCCAATGGAAGGTCGTTGACGTGCTATTGGATAGCGGCATCAGTGAACTGGCAGTGCGCCGTTCGGAATATCGAAGGATTTTAAAAACCGGCGGGATCAGCGGCCTAATTGGCGTCCTCAATGCTAAGGCCGATCAATTGCTAGCCGAATAATCTAGACATTTTCCTCCTTCGGGGAATTTAACGAATACAACGCGCCAACGGCGAATCCCCAAACAATCCAAATGATCTCGCGGATCCGCCTAATCACCGATACCGCCACCCCAAGCGGCGCAGACCCCGTGATCGCCCCACAGATCAACAGGAACGCCCCTTCCTGGACCCCGATGGCCGCAGGGATGAAGAACGCCCCGGTCCGAACCATTTGCGCCACCGCCTCGATAATCCAGGCCTCGGCCCATGTAACCGGGCGGTCCAGAAATACCAGCGCATAATAGATTTCGACCACGCCCAGCATCCAATTGACCAAGGCCAGGAAGAGGGCGGCGGCGAAGCGGCCCTTGGTCTCGGTATAAAAATGAACCAGCCGGTCGTCCATATCGTGGATGTGATGAAGGATATCCTCAACCCGCCGCCCCATGCGCCACCGGCTGATCCATGTCCCGGTCAGCGATGTAATGGAAAGCCATTGAATGACGAAAAAAAGAAAAACCCCGACCGCAAACGCCAACAGACCGGCGCCGGCCACATATTCATAAACCTGAGGCAAGGCCTGGGCCTGAATCATTAGGGCGAATCCGCCGATCAGGAAAATCACAAGGGCGATCATATTGATGGTCTTGGCCAGGATCAGCGACGCCGTGCCTTCGCGAAGATTGATGCCGTAATGGGACTTCAACATTGACGCCTTCACCGGCTCGCCGCCCATGCCGCCGGCGGGAATAACCGCATTGAAGGATTCGCCGACCATGCGCAATTTCCAAATCCGGTATGCCCAAAGCCCATTTAAGGGCACACCCCGGATAGCCACCTGCCAAGAGATGGAATCGATTGCGAAGGCGATGAAATAAATTCCAACGAGAACTAGAATCCCGAAGCCGACCTTTGACACCTGCAAGGCGACTTCGGCCAAGTCAATTTCGGCGATGACAAATCCCAGCAGAAGAATGCCCAAGGCAAAATAAAATATTTTCAACAACCGCACGCCGTCAGCCCTTTGACATAGGGTTACACATGGAAATCGTTGGCGCCTTGTGCGAATTGGGTGATCCAATAGACTTGAGATCCGATGGCGCCCGCCGGAACCAGAACCCAGGTCACATCAAAGACCGCCAGCACCAAAACGATAAAACAAAAATCCGCTCGTGTCAGTTCACGGAAGATGTACAAGGCCCAATCGCTGAGACCTTCCGGCACACGGTAGGTTTCTCCGGTTTTTCCGGCAGCCCATTCCTCCTCTGACTCGGCAGCGGCTTTATCACGAGCGTCCAGGATAAATACAAGAATGTAATTAATGGTGCCGCCGGCGGCTGCCACCATCCCCATCCAGAACCATAACTCGTTGTCGAATCGAGCCGCTGCGCCAATGCCGAGACCGGCAAACAAAGCCGTATGGACCACCCAATCGACGAAGGTATCAAAGCGCATGCCGAAGGTCGAACACTGGTCCTTGAGCCGGGCGATTTCACCGTCGCAATTGTCCAAAATATAGGTGATCACGAACAGCGCCCCGGCGGCAATATCCGCGCCCGGTGTGCCCAGCGTCACACACCAGGCCGCGGCCAGCCCCGTAACCATGGAAGCGGTGGTAATCATATTGGCCGACACGGGTAAGCGCATAAAGACAGGGGTGGCGAATTTCGACAAATGCCGGATCAGGGGAAACAACGGGGTATTGACGGTGGCATTCATGGCTTATCCGTTTCTATTCCGTCCGGTCACCGTCATTAACGCCGGCAAAACAACAAGGGTGCACCCCAGCGACAAGGCTATAGCAATGGTCAACAACACGCCCATCGACGACGTTCCCGGATGGGAAGACAATGCAATACTGCCGAAGGAACCGATGGTGGTCAAAGCGCTAAACAAAACCGCCCTCGGCGTCGATGTTTCCAATACCCCATCAATTCCGCTTTCCTCACGATCTCGGACCACCAAATGAATGCTCCCCGCAACACCGAGGCCGAACAATAACGGCAGCACGATGACATTGGCAAAATTGAATGGAAGACTGAACACAACCGACGCCGCCACCGTCAGCATCGCCGCCAGGGCCAACGGCACGAACACCAGAACCACGTCCCGGAACCGCTGCAGGACGACGATCAAAATCAACGCAATCAGTACCACCGAGACTATTCCCGCCTGCCAAAATGCACGAACAACTGTATTTCCCGCCTCCAGGATGACCACCGAAGAGCCCGTCGCATCAGGGGTGACAGTCCTGACGGCGGCGACAAAACGGGCTAGAGCTTCGCGGTCGCGCAGGTCGTGTTTCGGGAACGCCTCGACCTTGGCCCTACCGTCGGCGGCGATCTGATTACCCCTTATCGCTACAGGTAACGTCGCCAGGCTCACCGGCCCAGCCAGCAGCGCCTGATTAAGCGCCACTAGACGACCCGGCAACGCCGTCAGCAGCCGTTTCTCGAATTCCTTGAGGGCGTCTTCCCCTTGAATGCCCTTCATCGCCAGGGACAGGCGCTGCGCCGCCTGCTTTGCCGGTGCATCGCCCGGCAATTGGGCAAGCGCCTTAAGCTTATCCAGGAAACGGTCAAGTGCCGCGCCGCGTTGCTCCGCCGAAGGCGGCGCGGCTGTCCCTTTGGCGGCGAAGGCCGGGGCTAAAAATAGCGCCATCGAAGAAATGACCTCCAGTTTCTCGCCTTGGTTGGTGGGGACGTAATCCGTCAGGGTCGCAGCGTCATCGACCTCGGGCAGGGTTTTCAGTTTATCGGCCAGACCCATCGCCATATTCAGGTCGCGGCTGAGAACGGTGACGGTATAGGGGCTATTGCGGTTATCGGCCATCAGGTCGAACAGCGTGGCTACGGATTCTGTTTTGGAATCCTTCAAGTTCAGCGGGTCGAAATCGAACGCCGCCTTCGGCAGCATCAAGGCCGAGCCGATCCCTAAGGCCAGGGCCGTCCAGCAAACGGCACGGCTGTTGCGCCGGATGAAGGACTGAAACGCCGGACCCAAAGAAGTGGGTCGGACGGGCTTATCTGTGGTCCCGGCCCCGGCTTTTACATGGGTTTTCGGCATCACCGTCAACATCGCCGGCAGCACCGTCATGTTGGCGAACAGGGCGATGAACATACCGGTCCCAGCGATCAACCCAAGTTCGGCGAGGCCTAAGTAATCGGTCGGCAGGAACGAATAGAACGCAATGGCGGCGCTGACGGCGCATAGGGTCAGCGCACCGCCGACCTGGTTGGCCGCTTCGCCGAGGGCCAGGGCATGAACTTCGCCCCGCCGCCTGGATTCTTGATACCGAAGCCCGTAGTGAATCCCGAAATCGACGCTCAGGCCGATAAACAATACGGCGAAGGCAACGGATATCAGGTTGAGCGTGCCCAGCGCCAAAATCGCGAATGCCGCCGTCCATACCAGACCCATCACCAACGTTACCAGGGTGGCGATGACCAGGCGAGATGAGCGAAGCCCAACCATCAACAAGCTGATCACCAGGACCAAGGATACCGCCCCGGCCAGCCCCATACCCTTCTCGACGCTTTTCAGTTCCTCATGGGACAGCGCCGCCGACCCGGTCAGCCGCACCCTGACACCCTTTTCCGGGGTCAGGCCCAAGCCAATCGCTGCTTCGCGAACACCGTCCATGGCATCGGCCGCAGGGGACAACGATGCAAAATCCAGGGCCGGCTGGATCACTAGAATTCGGCGGTTGGCGATCTCATTGTCTTTTTCAGCGGCATCGCCGGACATTAATGCCTGCCACGACAGCTGCGCGAATTTCCCCACCGTTTGCGCCATGGCGACGTCGGTGATGGCGTCCAACACGCCGGCGATTTCGATAGGCTGGGCGGGTGTCTCCTTGAGAGCCTCATCGGCGGCCATATTCAGCATCTTGAACAACCCGACAAGACTGGGGTCGCGCCACAGTGTGCCCAAGAACGGCTGCGCCTCGGCCAACCGATCGCTGAGGTCGTAAAGGTCTTCCAGGTCCAAAAACAAAAAACCGTTGCGGCGGAAAAAATCACTGCCGGCCGGATCATCGACACGGCCGAACAAATTCGGCCGTTGGCGCAAGCGGGCGGCGAGCGCACGGGCTGCGTCATCGGCGATATCCGGGGTCACACCATCAATGACGACGACCAAATTGTCGGAGAATTGCGGAAAGGCCCGGCTCACCACCTCGCTGTTGCGGCGGAAGTCCAAATCCGGCGACAGCATGTCCTCGGTATCGGTGTTGATACGGACATTTTCAGCCAGGAACACCCCGGCACCGAGCGTGGCAACCACCGACGCCACCACCACCAGCCCGGCGAGGCGGCTAACACCGGCGGTCCAACAAACAAGGGCGCGGCGGTAAGCTTGGGAAAAGACACCAAACATGATGCCGCGCTTATAGCCCCGTTGTGGGCAAGGGAACAAGGACATGGAGACCGGGTAAGGGCATCACCCGGCGCAGGCTCATATCCCGGCCCCCTTTCCCCTGCCCTTACCCGTTCCTGTCCGCTTGCGCTGAGGGAGCAAGGGAGTCGCTAGTTCGTCGCGGAAGTATTCGGCCAACAACGCGAAGTCCCCCTTACGTGACGACGATGCCCGCCAAGCAATTCCGATCTGCCGGGAAAAGGTTTTTCCCTCCACGGGACGCACCTGAACCCCGGTTCCCCTGGTGATACCGGAGTCGATGGCCATTTTCGGCAACAGCGTCAGACCGAGCCCATTGTCGACCATCTGCACCAGGGTATGCAGGCTGGAAGCCTTTAATGCGATTTCCCAGGCCGAACAAGAAAAGGTGATCGGCCGCACCAAGCCCGACAGCATCGAACTGGAAGGCGACGCCATGCCCGCGTCTTCCCATGTCTCGCGCACCGACTTGTCCGAGGACGGTATTGCGCTAAAAATCTAACGGCGCAGTGCGCCTTTTGGATCAGTTGGGCAGCATGGCCTCTATTTCCTCGCCTTTTCCTGTGACCTGCACCGTTTCGACGTCCAGTTACGCCGGATGTTCGGCGTTTCCGGCGACGGAAAACACGACCGGTTAACTGATTTTTCCGAACCGGTCAGCAGTTCCTACTGGTTCGCGCCATCCATTGAGGACTTGAAAGGACCCTCCGGCACTTGACTTCCCGAACCGGCTAAAACACCCTCCCCGCCTGTTTCGCATCTTCGGGAGCCGCCGATGAAAAGCCCGCCTTGGGACCAACGCCTTGCAAGGGTTCTCGTTAAACCCCTGGTCAAGTCGCCGGTGACGCCGAACCAATTGACCATCTTCACGCTAATGATCGCGCTCGGCGGTGCCGGGTTGTTGGCGACGGGCGACGCCGCCGATGCCAACTGGGGCGCCGGGCTGTTCGTGCTGGCCCGGTTCATGGACCATTTCGATGGCGAATTGGCGCGGCAAAAGCAGATGACATCGCGGCTCGGCTATTACCTGGATTATATCTCCGGCGCCCTCAGCTACGGCGCGTTGTTTCTGTGTTTGGGGATCGGCTTCATGCATTCCGGCCTCGGCAATTGGGCTTTGGCGCTGGGCCTAGCCGGCACCGCGTCGGCGGTAATTTCCATGTTCACCAACCTCGGCATCGACCAGCAGCTAGATCTAGAGAACGACGCCGACCACGATGCCGTCGGCTATCCCGGTTTCGCCGGCTTCGAGCTGGAAGACGGCATCTACCTGATCGCACCGATTACCTGGTTTGGCTACTTGCAGCCGTTTTTCGTCCTCGCTGGCATCGGCGCCGCGGTCTACTGCCTGTGGACGTGCTGGACCTTACTGCGGCTCCGCCGCGCGTAACTGCCGCCAGTACATCACGAAAAACAACAATGCCGCCAGCGGCGCGATGACAGCGGCGGCGGTGAGCAAGCCGTCAGCTATGCCCAGCCAGACAAACACCGGGATCAGCAGCACCGCGTCATCGGCATCAAATCCGCCGAGGCTGGGCAATTCGGCGGCGCGGTGGCCACCCATCTCCTCCATCCGCATCACCATCCACAGGATCACCGCCACCGACAGGCCGGCCAAAACGCCCATGGGGATCGACCACTCCCCCCCTTCCCTGAGGCCGATGCCGAGACCGATCAGGATCAAGGCATTGCAAACAGCATCGGCGATCATGTCATAGCGATGACCGCCGGGACTGGTTTTTCCGGTCAGTCGCGCTAGGTCGCCGTCGGCCCGGTCAAGCACTACCGACAACACGAAAACGCCCGCGGCGATACCCTGCCAGGCGGGACCAATAGCCATGATCCCGGCGGCGGTGAGACCCGCCAGCAGGCGCGCCGTGGTCAGTTGATTGGGGGTCACCGGTGTTCCCGCCAGGGGTTTGACCACCGTCGGGCGGACCATGCGGTGTATCCAGGTGTTGTGGCTCATGAGGTGAGGAAATCCTTAAACCGTAACGCCACCTCGGCCGGGGTCACGGTCGGGCGGCCCAGGTCCTTCATCGATCCCGGTTCGATGCGCATATGGATCAGGTGTGGGCCGGGTTCCTTTTGGGCCATCGCCAGTGCCTGCGTAAAACCGTCGGCGCCGTCGCACTTTAAGCCACGGGCGTAACCGCAATCGGCGGCGACGGCGGCAAAATTCACCGAGCCGGACACCGTTGGCTGACCGCCGGTGGAATCGTAGGTGCCGTTGTCGAGAACGATATGAACCAGATTGGTCGGCGCATAGGCGCCGATGGTCGCCAGCGTCCCCATTTTCATCATCGCGGCGCCGTCGCCGTCCAACACCACCACCGGCTTGTCCGTATTTAAGGCGACGCCCAACCCCATGCCCGCGGCACAGCCCATGGAGCCGACTTGATAGAGGTGTTGGCGCCGGTCGGCAATGGTAAAAAGCTCACGTCCGCATTTACCGGTGGTGGCGATGATCCCGGTATCCTCGGACACCGTTGAAAGCACCAATTCCATTGCCTGATAACGCGTCATCGCCGCGCCTTGGCCGGAATAATCAGACGCTTCACCAGCGACGCGGGCCGGCGGCGCCATCATCTCGTCGCCGCCCCCGTCTTTAGCAACATCGTTACTAACGTCGCCTTTTTGCATGATGAAGGCGAACGGCAGCCCGGTGCTGTCCATTTCGGCCAGGGCTTCTTCGATCGCCGCCGGGGCGTTCGCCGCATCCGCCGGAAACGGCCGGTGCGGGACCTCCATCAGTTTCAATAGATCGGGCGTGATCCGGCCCATCAATTCGTGTTGGGGCTCATCCTTCAGCCCCGGCCCGGCCCGCCACGTGACCACCATCAGGGTCGGAATCCGGAACGGATAATTCAGCGATGTGATCGGATTGACGGCGTTGCCCAAACCTGAGTTCTGACAAATGACGGCGGTCCGGTGCCCGGCCAACCAGGCCCCGGACGCAATCGCCACCGCCTCACCCTCGCTGGCGGCACCGACATAGGAGAGATGTGGAGAGACGATGGCGCCATTGATCAGCGGCGTCAGAAAGGAACACGGAACACCGGTAAAAAAATCGATGCCGGCGGCAAATCCCCGATCAAGGAATTCGGCGGCGGCGATCACAGGAAATTGCCGGCCTTGGTGATGTCGGCGGCGTCGTCTACATCCAGCCATTGGCCGGGAACGTAAATCACCCGGATGGAAGTACCTTTTTCCGCTAACCGCGCGAACAAATCCGGCAGACTCATTTTCGGCAGGCTACCGTCCTTGCCCATAGCGGCGATTTCGTCGCACACTAGCTGGCTCCCCTTGGCGCTGAGCTTAGCGACACCGATCCATTCGCCATCAACCTCGGCGGGATCGAGATCGTTGCCGATGCGGCGCAGGCTCACCGGATCGTCATCCAAATAGTCACCGGAAAACGGCCGCGAGCACTGGATCAGGTCACGGACCCAACCGTCAGCATCGGAATTGCGTTCCTTCCACAGGGCATCCACCAGCACCGTAATGTCGTCTTCGGCGGCCAACAGCTGATCGAGATAATATTGGCGGAACAGGATGTCGCCGTAGGAAATGATGCAATCCCCCTGGATATGGTCTATGGCGGCGGAAAGGCTGGCGACTTCGCCGGTATTGTCGAAAAGGTCATTGTCGACGGTGGTGATCGACGGCAGGTTGATCTGCTCTTTCTTATAGCCGCGAACGACGGCGATATCCTGGACGCCGGAATCCTTGAACGTCTTGACCAGACGCGACAGCAGCGGCTTGCCCCGGACATCGATCATGCATTTCGGCTTGTCCTCGGTCAGTGCGCCTAACCGGGCGCCTCGGGATGCGGCTAGAATGACGGCGTTTGGCTTTTGGCCTTGTTGAGGCAGGTAGCGTTTTTCGGCCTCGGCCAGTTCGTCATTTCCGGTCAGTTCGAACACTTCCTTGACCAAGACCATATCGCCATCCACACCGGCCAGGCTTTGTTCGCGAAATATCCGGCGCGAGGTTTCGCGCATCACGGTAATGGCGGCACGAAGATTGTGGTTGGCCCAGATGGCGACGGAAATCCCGGCCTTGCGGAAATCATCGGTCGGGGTGCGGAAGTATTTGGTCGGCACGATGACGATAGGGCACCGGCCCGCCCATTCCTTGGCGAAGGCATCGATTTCATCGGGGGTGGAAAGTTTTGAATGAACCAGCACCGCATCGGCGCCGGCGGCATGATAGGCCTCGGCGCGCCTCAACGCTTCATCGAGGCCGCGCCCGGCGATAAACGCCTCCAGGCGGGCAACGATGGAAAAATTCGGGTCGGTCTGGCTGTCCTTGCCGGCTTTGATCTTGCCGCAAAACTCGTCCATGTCGGCCAGGGGCTGACCTTCACCGATAAAGGAATTGGTTTTGGGAAATAATTTATCCTCGATACAAATCCCGGCGATGCCGCGCTGGCAAAGCTTGGAAACAGCCCGGCGCATGTTGTTGAAATTGCCCCAACCGGTATCGCCATCGACCAGGATCGGCACATTGGTAGCATCGGCCATAAATTCCAACACATCCATGATCTGGGTCCATGACGCTTCGTTGTTGTCGCGAACGCCCAAGGCCGCCGACATCGAAAGCCCGGATGCCCAAATGCCCTTGAATCCGGCCTCTTCGACAATTTTCGCAGACAAGCCGTTGTGGGCTTCCATCAGGAATTCCAGTTCCGGCGACGTCAACATGGCGCGCAACTGCTCCGTTTTGGTCAAAGACGGAAGTGGGTTTGTTTGGTTTCGGCTGGGCGCTTCGCGCATTGAAATGGTCCTTACTATTCGTACATTTGTTTTGGTGGGGGCATATAACTCTTGTTTCCCTGTCGGTTCAAGACGGCGTTGATGCATAGCCCCTCTCGGATTAGTATCCCCTCGCCTTTTTATACAAGCCCCAAGGAACTTTTGTGCTGAACACGCCGATCCTTAGCGAAGAACAGATTGAGACGTTCGAGCGCGATGGTTATTTGATCGTCAGCCAAGCCTTCACTCCCGATGAGGTGAAGCGCATCGAAACCTGGACCCAGGAACTGGTGGCGCTCCCGGAAGAATCGGGAAAACACTGGGTTTATCATGAAAAGAGCCTGAAGGGTGACGATGCCGACCTGATCAGCCGGATTGAAAATATCGTGCCGTTTCACGATGGGTTCGAGAAACTTAGCACGGTGCTGAAAGGCCCCGTCGGCCAGCTTCTTGGCGAGGAAGCAGCATTGTTCAAAGAAAAAATTAATTTCAAGATGGCCGGTGGTGACGGGTTCAAGCCGCATCAGGATTCACAGGCCGGATGGGATTCCTATGCCGATTTCTTCATCTCCGCCCTGGTCAGCATCGATGAGGCGACGGTTGAAAACGGCTGCCTACAGCTGGTCAACGGTCACCACAAACGGGGCTTGTTTAAATCCTGGGAGCCGTTGACCGAAGACGATATGGCCGATATGGAGTTCGTGCTGTGTCCGACCAAACCGGGCGACATTATCTTTTTCGATTGCTACGCGCCGCATGCTTCGGAACCCAATTTGACCGACCAGACCCGACGCCTTTATTACGCCACCTATAATCGGTTGTCGGAAGGCGATCATCTGGCTCAATACTACGCCGACAAACATAAGAATTACCCCCCCGACATCGACCGCGAGCCCGGCAAAGATTACGTGTTCAGAGTCTGAAGATACCGAGCCGCTGACGCCATGGACCCCTTCGTATTTTCCCTGGTCCTGGCCGCAGCCATCTTGCACGCTAGCTGGAACGCGCTGCTCAAAAGCGGTGGCGACCCCTGGGTGCGCATGGCCCTAACCAACATTATCGGCACGGGGTTCGGGCTGGCCATGCTGCCCTTTGTCGAATTTCCCAATGCCGAAGCCTGGCCGTTTATCTTCGGCTCCATCGCCGTTCACCAGATTTATTTTGTCACGGTATGCCTGCAATACCGATACGGCGACCTGTCCCATGTTTATCCCATCTCGCGAGGGATTGCGCCCATATTGGTCGCCATCGGAGCCTTCATTTTCGTCGGTGAGACCCTTCCACCCCTCGGCATCGTCGCCGTTGTCATCATATCCACCGCCATCATCAGCCTGACTTTCTCCTCCACCTGGAAGCCGGGCGAAGGCAAGGGCGTTCTTTTTGCGCTGATGACCGGCGGCACCATCGCCATGTATACGGTGATTGATGGACAAGGCGGGCGGCAGGCCCACGATATTGCCGGTTACATCGCCTATTTGTTTCTCCTAGACGCTTTGCCCTTCGGAATGCTGGTCTGGTATATGCGCCGGCACGAACTGTTCTCGGCACTCAAGGCCAACTTTAAATCCGGCGTGCTTAGCGGGGCACTATCCTTTCCCGCCTATGCACTGGTTATCTGGGCCATGAGCCTGAGCCCGCTAACCTATGTATCGGCGTTACGGGAAACCAGCGTAATCCTGGCGGTGTTGATTGGCACCCGGCTATTAGGCGAACCCTTCGGCGCCCGGCGCATCATCACCGCCACCGCCGTCGCCGCCGGGGTGATATTATTGCAGGTCAGCTAGCGGCTTTTTCGCCGAGGCTTTCCAGGATTCGGGGCATAATGACCTCTTCCGCAAAGGTCACGTCGGCGAGGAAATCGATTTCAGTCCACGGAATTCCGGTGACGTCCTCAAAATTGAAAGTTCCCACAGGTTCCGATTTCAGCACGTCGCGCATCGCGTCCTCATAGGGTGCGGTCAGGTCGTCTTTATCAATACGGGCCTGGACGGCGTCAGCGACCTTGACGGCAATCCCTGGGGACATCCGCATGAAACCGGGCCATTCGCCAATGGTGTGGTAGTCATCAGTGACCAGCTTGCCGAAATCTATGAGATCACCGTCACGGAGGCACAATTTTACCGGCTCGTCTCCGTCTTCGAATTCGTAATCCAAGGTGAAGCAGTTCGGATGGCGGGAATGAATTAGCCGGGCTAGGACGTCCGGGTGGTACAGAACGTCGGCGTCCATGAACATGACATCATCGCCGCTTCGCAGCACTTCATCGGCGGAATATAGCGACAGCAGGCCGCTTTCCTTATAGCGCGGGTTGAATATGGTGCGCACAAAGTCTTTCGGGCCCCCCAAGCCCTCCAGAATGGCATCGACCTCGGCCATAAGGTCCTCCTTGCGGTGACCGATCACCAACACAAGCTCATTGATGCCGTTGTCGAAAAGGCACTCCATATGGCGGGCTATAAGCGTCTTGCCGCCGAAACGGAGTATTGCCTTGGGCAGGTGATTGTTTTCGTCGCCGTGAAGACGCCTTCCGACTCCGGCGGCGAGCATGACCACTTTCATGAGATTTTAGTTACCCCCAACAATTCAGTTGCCGAATTCATAAAGCGGCATGCCCCTCGGGGCAAGTTCCCTTAGGGAACATATCCATTATCCCGAAACCACTGGACGGCATCGGCAAGGGCGTGCGCCGCGGGCCGGGGCGTATATCCCAATTCCTTCGCGGCAAGCATGTGGGTAAAGAACATCTTCTTCTTGGCCATCTTAAGCCCGTCGGTGGTGGCGAAGGGCTCGGTGCCGCCGCTTAGCCGGGCCCAGGTTTCGGCCACCAACGCGAAGGGCATGATCAAATTATGGGGGATTTTAAGGCGCGGCGGCCTGCCGCCGGTGATCTCGGCGAGGGCGCCAAGAATCTCTTTCAGCGACATATTCTCTCCGCCGAGAATATAGCGTTTTCCCACGTCTCCTTTATCGAAGGCCAGCAGGTGACCTTCCGCGACGTCATCCACATGAACCACATTGAGCCCGGTATCAACGTAGGCCGGCATCCGTCCGGAAGCCGCCTCGACGATCATCCGCCCGGTCGGCGTCGGCTTGATGTCGCGCGGCCCGATGGGCATTGACGGATTGACAATCACCACCGGCAGGCCTTGGCTTTTCACCAGTTCCCGGACTTCGGCCTCGGCCAGGAACTTGGATTGCTTATAAGGCCCGATCATGTCGGTGAATTGGACCGGGGTGTCTTCGTCCGCCGCACCTTCGCCCGGCACTGTGCCTAAGACCGCCACGGACGACGTATAGACAATACGCTCCACCCCGCATTCGCCGGCCGCCAGCATCAGGGATCGGGTGCCGTCCACGTTGGCCTTGAACATCGGTTCCGGCTTCGGCGCCCAGAGGCGATAATCGGCGGCGACATGGAACAGGCCGGCGCAGCCCCGCAAGGCGGGCTTAAGGCTGTCCGGTTCATGCAAATCGCCCTCGACGACCTCAACATCAAGGCCATCCAGATTTCGCCGATCGCTGGACGGTCGCACCAAGGCGCGAACCTCTAGGCCGCGACTGACCAATTTGCGCAAAATCGCAGAGCCGACAAATCCGGTGGCGCCGGTCATAAAAATCATCGATATCCGCTCTTATCAGGCATAAACATTTTTTTCATATGGAAAAAACCCACAAAAAAGGCTAAACACCCCTTAACCTTTGGCCCTGGAGAACTTATTTTCAACTACGGGGTCAAATTTTTAGTGGATAAAATCTACCGTATGGCATCGAAAAAGAAGAAAAAATTAGACGTTTGGCTGGCCAGTCCGCGTGGATTTTGCGCCGGCGTTGAACGCGCCATTGAAATCGTCGAACGCGCGTTGGAACTTCACGGGCCGCCAGTCTATGTGCGACACGAAATCGTTCACAACAAACGGGTGGTCGAAACCTTGCGTGACAAAGGCGCCGTCTTCGTCGAGGAAGTCGACGATATTCCGGATGGCGCGGTGACCATTTTCAGCGCCCATGGAGTCGCCGAAAAAATCGAGATCGAAGCCAAAAATCGTGGCCTGCCGGTCATCGACGCCACCTGTCCCTTGGTCTCCAAGGTCCACAAGGAAGGCCAGAACCACGCCAAAAAGGATCGCCAGGTCATCTTGATCGGCCATGAAGGCCATCCTGAGGTCGAAGGCACCCAAGGCCGCATTCCCGGTGGAGTCCTGTTGGTGACCAAGCCCGAGGATGTCGCCGGGCTCAAGGTCCGAAACCCGGATATGCTCGCCTATGTCACCCAGACGACCTTGAGCGTCGATGAAACCCGCGACGTGATCGAAGCGTTGAAAGCCCGTTTCCCGAATATCATCGGTCCCGACGTCAAGGACATCTGTTATGCCACCCAAAACCGCCAGCAAGCGGTGCGCGATCTTTCCGAACACGTTGATCTGCTGCTAGTAGTCGGCGCGACCAACAGTTCCAATTCCAACCGGCTCAGGGAAATCGGATCGGAACTGGGCATCCCCAGCTACCTGATCGACGACGCCGAAAATTTCGACCCCTCCTGGCTGGACGGCGTCAATATCGTCGGTGTATCGGCCGGTGCTTCCGCGCCCGAGGAATTGATCCAGGAAGTGATCGAACGCCTTAGCGAATTCTGCGATGTCAAATTGAAGAAGTTGGACGGGGTCGAGGAAAACATCACCTTCAAGTTACCCCGCGAACTAATAGACGCGGAGCGCAATAACGCTTCCGCCATCTGAAAGAACTCACCCTCTATGTCCATTCCCTTAATACAGAAAATTCGGGTCGGGTCCTACATCATGGGCCAGCGTCTCAAGGGCGTTGAAAAATACCCGCTGGTTTTGATGCTGGAACCTTTGTTCCGCTGTAATTTAGCGTGTTCCGGTTGCGGCAAGATCGACTATGAGGACGACATTCTCAACAAACGCCTCAGCGTCCAGGAATGCTTGGAGGCGGTTGATGAATGCGGGGCGCCAATCGTTTCCATCCCCGGCGGCGAGCCGTTGATCCACAAGGAAATTGTTGGAATCGTCGAAGGCATCACGGCGCGCAAGAAGTTTGTCTATTTATGCACCAATGCCTTGTTGCTGGAAAAAAAGCTGGATGAATTCACGCCGTCGGATTATTTGACCTTTTCCGTGCATCTGGACGGCCTGGAAGAACACCACGACCGCGCCGTTGACCAACCGGGAACCTTCAAACGCGCCGTCTCCGCCATTCGAGCGGCCAAAGCCAAAGGATTTCGAGTAAACGTCAACTGCACCCTGTTCGACCAAATGAACGCCGACGAGGCCGCCGAATTTTTCAATTTCGCCAGCAACGACCTTAAGGTCGAAGGCATTACCATTTCGCCGGGATACGCATACGAACGCGCCCCCAACCAAGAGCATTTCCTGAACAGGACCAAAACCAAGCAGTTGTTCAGGGATATTTTTAAACGCCAGGGGAACAATAAATGGCAATTCTCCCAGTCGGTCCTGTTCATGGATTTTCTGGCCGGCAATCAGCAATACCAGTGCATGCCCTGGGGCAACCCGACCCGCAACATTTTTGGGTGGCAGCGGCCGTGTTACTTGTTGAGCGAAGGCTACGCCGATAGCTTTGATGCGTTGATGCGGGAAACGCGTTGGGATGACTACGGCACCGGGCGGTACGAAAAATGCGCCAATTGCATGGTCCATTGCGGCTATGAGGCGACAGCGGTTACCGATGTCACCTCACATCCCCTAAAAGCCCTTGGCGTGTTCCTCAAGGGTATTGAAACCGAAAAACCGATGGCACCGGAAATTCCCTTGGACAAACAGCGCCCAGCTGAATTTGTCTTCGAGGGTTTGATCAAGACACTCAGCCAAAAAAAGGCCGAGCAAGAAGCCGCCCTAAAGTCCGAACAAGGGGCCAAGACGACCAGCAACGCTGCGTAAGGAAATAAGCGCCCTTTTGCTGTCGCTTTTCAACCTAAACAAACCGGGTACTTCCCAAGGATGCATAGCCAGCCCGGCAAGGATGGCTCCATAACTGGGGGTGCCGTTTTCAGAAATTTTCCCCGTAACCCAGGCCGGGATGGCGCGGCTGGCAGGATCGGCGACGGCCCTAATTGCCAGAAACAGAATCCCGGCCTCCTCGGCGGCGGCGGCAACGGCATGGCTTTCCATATCGACGAGGGCGGCGTCCCATTTCTCTGCCAGATTCAGCTTTGCCTCAGGCGTCGAGACAACCTTGTCGGACCCGGCGATGGTAGCAATGGTAGCCCCTTCGCCGAGGATCTCCCTGACACCTTCCAACCATGGCTTCGACGTTTCAAATGCCTGCCCCGCCGGGCTGACGACCTTTGACGCTATGATCAGGTCGCCCGGCACCAAATCTGGCCTCAACCCTCCCGCCAAACCGAAGCTCAACAAAGCCTGACAGCCGTCCTTGATCATTTCCTGTGACAAATTATAGGCCCGTTGTGTCCGAGCGGCGGCGCAACCCACATACGGACGGTCGTCGATTGGAAATACATCCAGGCAATCGGCTTCTTGTGCCAGCCCGGTAATGACTCCCAGGCGTCCCACGGGCTTAAAGGCCGTATTTAGGAAACTTAGAATTGGTTTTCTTGAGCGAACGATATCTGGATAACGTCCACAGCGGGAAATAGGCGCTATAGCCGTGGTAGCGGAGATAGAAAATGCGCGGAAAGCCGACGGCATTAAAATATTCTTCGTGCCAATTGCCGCCGTCGCGCTCTGCATTCAACAAATATTCTACACCGCGTGCAACGCTATTACTGTCCACTTCCCCGGCCGCCATCAGGCCCATCAGCGCCCAGGACGTCTGCGACGGAGTGCTGGTTTTTACCTCGTCGCGGCGGTACTGCCAATAAGTGGAGCAATCTTCGCCCCAACCACCGTCAGGGCGCTGCACGTATTTCAACCAATCTACGGCTTTGCGGATATGGCGGGCCTGCATGTTCTCCCCGGCGGCATTAAAGGCGCACAGAACTGACCAGGTTCCGTAGACATAGTTATTACCCCAGCGACCGAACCAGGACCCCTCCTTTTCCTGCTCGCTGCGGAGAAACGCCAGCCCCTTGGCCATCACCGGGTGATCTGTTTCATAGCCCAGTTGCGCCAGCATCCCCAAACACCGGGCACTAACGTCGGCCGTTGGCGGGTCCAGAAGGGCGCCGTGGTCAGCGAAGGGAAGGTTTTGCAGGAAAAAATGGTTGTTATCGGCGTCGAATGCCCCCCAACCGCCATTTATGCTCTGCATGCCGATGATCCATTCGGTGCCACGTTCAATGGCTTCGCGGTATTTTTCGGGATCGGCCCGGTGCAGCGCCATGACAACGACGGCGGTGTCGTCCACATCCGGGTAATAATCATTCCAATATTGGAAAGCCCAGCCCCCGGGACGAACGTGGCCGCGATTGGCGGCCCAATCGCCTTGGACCTCGAATATTTGGCGCCCGAGCAGCCACTCATTGGCCTTGGCTAGAATCGGATCGTCCTTTGTCAGGCCTGATTCCAACATCGCGTGCGCAGCCAGCCCGGTATCCCAGACCGGCGACAGGCAAGGCTGGCAATAGCCCCAGTCATCGCGCAGCACTAAAAGCTTGTCGATAGCTTGGCGGCAAATGACGTAATCGGGATGGTCCTTCGGGTATTCCAGGGCATCGAAGGCCATCAGGGCATTGGCCATGGCTGGGAAAATTCCGCCCAGACCGTCCTCGCCGTTAAGCCGTTCAGAAATGAAGTCCACGGCCTTGCTGATGGCTCTGCGTTCCAACCATTTGGGCATTAACGGCTGCACCATCCGGGCGGCGTAATCGACGCCCAGCATCACCCAGCCCAAAAACTTGCCGGTTGGATTGGTAAGATAGAATCGATGTTCGTGCGCCGGCTTGACGAATAATTCCCGGATATCGACGCCGTGCTGATTGCGGGCCAGCGGCTTTAACGCCGCCAAAATTTTCAATGGCACCATCACCGTGCGGGACCAATAGGACACCTTGTTAATGTGAAACGGGGCCCATTTCGGCAACAGCAACGCCTCGACGCGGATCACCGGCACCGCCCGCCAAGGAACCTGTCCGAAAAGTGCCAAGGCAAACCGGGTGAAAACGTTGGCCTTGGCGGCGCCGCCATGTTCCAGGATAGCCTTGCGCGCCCATCTCATGTAGGGCGCCTCGATGTCCTCGCCGGTCAGCTTGAGAGCGAAATACGCCTTAACCGATGCGCTGAGATTGAAATCACCGTCATGATATAACGGCCAACCGCCGTGATCGCCCTGGGTTTCCTTGAGATAGGCCGCCAATTTGGATTCGGTATCTTCATCAACCTCATCCAGGTAGTGGTTTAGCATGATGTACTCAGACGGGATGGTGGCATCGGCTTCCAGTTCGAACGCCCAATGGCCGTCGGAAGCCTGACGATCAGCCAGCCAGGCGCGTGCCTCTTCGACGACGGCGTCTACTCCGTTTAAATCAAAATCCTTGGAGGCTTTTGACCCGTCTGTGGGGTGTGGGACTACTTCCAACTTGACCATGTAGGCCGCCTAGTTTCCAAATTTCTCAGAAGCACGTTTGGGGAATGCCCGATGCCGTCCCGCCGAAATGCCAATAGACCGTTTGTGTCAAATAAAACCAACTAATTCAAGTTTTCTAAGTCAGCGTCAGACGCCATGACACCGGACCTGAGGGTTCCCTCGATGGTCGCCGGAAGGCCGGTATCGGTCCAATCACCGGCCAGGAACAGGTTGTTCAACGCCGTTCTGGCCGGTGGCCGGCGCCCAACCTGGCTTGGTGTTTGCGCGAAGGTGGCGCGCTTTTCCTTGACGATTCGCCATGTCGGCATCGGTGCAACGCCTAGATTTAACGCCTTGGCGACGTCCGCCCACAGACGTCCGGCAATCACTTCCGTCGGCTGCTCGACCAAATCATCGGCGGCGCTGACAGTAACCGAAACGATATCGCCGCGCACGAATAGCCATTGCGCCACCCCGCCGATCAGTCCCAGAAATGAGAAGCCTTCGGTTTTTTGCGCCAGCCGGAAATGCCCGTTAACGATGGCGCGGAAATCATCCGGCGCGCCCAGGCCCGGCACCAATTCAGCGGCGGCGCTGGGCGGCACCGCCAGGATAATGCTGTCGCCCTCACCTAGGTTCACCGTGTCCTGGCCTAGGGTCAATGCTGTCACCCGGTTGCTGTCTATGGTGAGTTTTCTGAGCCGGTTATTGAAAGACACCTCGGCGCCCCGGTCCTTAAGGACCGCCAAGGCCGGATCGACGAAGCTTTCGCTTAATCCCACCTTGGCCGTCAACGGGCGGCAAGCCGACCCGCCCCGGCCCATCGTTTCAAAGATCACCGGCCACAACAGCGAAGCGGCGGCTTCATCACCATCGGTATTGAGAACGGCAACCGCCAGGGGCTCCCAAAAACGCCGGTAAAGGGCGTTATCAGGGCCTAAGCATTGGGCGACGGTGGCCTCCTTCCCGGCAAACGCCAAGTGAAACGCCTTCAAGTAATCTAAACGCCGGGCACCGGGAACGCGCCCACCTTTCGACAGCATCGCCCGGGGCAGGAAACCGGCGTCGAGGGCGACCGTCCATTGTTCGGCGCTTTCAAGGTCGTAAAAAGGGAATTCCGGCGCCGTGGGCCCGGTGAGACTGTCCGAAGCGCCAATTTCTTTCAGGTAGCCCATGACCGCCCGGTTGCCGCTAAGCACCAAGTGATTGCCATTGTCGATGCGGTGATCAAGAGTGGCGTCATGGTAGGATCGGCAGCGGCCACCGGCGTGGCCTGAGGCCTCATAAAGGCTGACGTCGCGCCCGGCCTTGAGCAGATTGATCGCTGCTGACAAGCCGGCAAGACCGGCGCCGACAATGTGCGTGTGCCCCGCCATTAAAAGACCCCATACCGCAGCACCACCCAGAACTTGCTAATATTGGACAAGCTCACCGGCTGGTTCAGGTGCTGCCAGCCACGCTGCTTGAGCTTGGTGAAAATCCGCCTGTAGATTTCCATCATCATGATGGCAGGGCGAATTTGTTCTCGGTTGCATTCGGCGGCGGCGGCATCGGCCTGGCTAAAATGGCGCTGGGCGACGTCGGCCAGGGTCTCGCAGGCCTGTGGGAAGGCCGGATGCCTAAGAATGGACGGCAAATCCTCGGCATCGATGTCATAAGACTCCAACAGGTCGCGGGGAACGTACAAACGCCCGCGTTTAGCATCTTCGGAAATATCGCGCAGAATATTGGTCAATTGCAGGGCCAGGCCTTGGTGAAAGGCCAGCCGTTGGCCCATTTCATCGTCAAGGCCAAAGACACGGACGGACAGCCTTCCGACGGCGCAAGCGACGCGATCACAATACAGCGTCAGTTCGTCCATATCGGCGATTTTGATATTGATTTCGGCATCCATTTCCATACCGTCGATGACGGCGCGGAAATCTTCTTTTTTGAGCCCGAATACTGCCACCGGGCGCTGCAAGGCCAGGGCGATGGAATTTCTAGGCCTGTCCGCGTAAAGCCGTTCGATCTCGCCGCGCCAAAGTCCCAAGACGGCGCGTTTTTGCTCTTCGCCGTCGGCGCCGTCGGCGATATCGTCGACCTCGCGGCAGAATGCATAAATGGCGTACATGGCCTGGCGTTTTTGCTCAGGGAGTCGCCGCATAGCCCAATAAAACGACGTTCCGGCACGCCGCACGATGGCTTCCACATAAGCTGTGGATTCTGCTTCGGTGAGGGGGGACGCAGTGCTCATGGGGCTATGGATACACGCAAGTGGCTTCTGCGTCACCCTTCCTAAGCGGTTTTGTAATGACGCCCTTTCCAGGCGCCGCCCCGGCCCCGCCAGTAACGGATAGCCGATGAAACCGTCATCAAGGTGAACAGAAACGCCGCCACCGGCAACAGCAGGCTCCACGCTTTCGGCATCCCATAGAGGATCAACGTCGGCCAGAAGGCAATTCCCATCAGCCCCCACCAGGTTAGAACCCCCAATGCCGCTCCAGCTCCCCCGCCGAGAACACCTGACGCCGCAATCGGCGGCACCAGATAGGCGATGCTCATGGCCAGCACCGTGCCGATCAGGGCCAGAATCGAGTTGCCCAACTGCCCGAAGGCGGTACGCGCCACCATCTCCCAGATTTCCGATAACGCCCCGTAGGCCCGCTCACTTCGCACCTTGTTCGACAGCCCGAGCCAGATGGGACCGTATTTTTTGATCTGCCCGGCCAGGGCGCAATCGTCAATCAAGCGGTCGCGAATAGAGTCGACGCCGCCGATATGGCGCAGGGCGCCGCGGCGGATCAACATGCACCCCCCCGCCGCCGCGGCAAGCGGGCGGGCCGGATCGTTGACCCACGGAAATGGGTACAGCTTCTGAAAAAAGAAAATAAACGCCGGGATCAGCAGCTTCTCCCACAAGCTTTCGCACCGGAGCCGTACCATTAATGAGACCAGGTTAAGCCCGTCGACCTCTGCCTTGGCCACCAACCGGCGCAGGCTTTCCGAATCATGGGTGATATCGGCGTCGGTCAACAAAACGTATGCGGCATCAGCGTCGATTTCCTCGGCGGCGTCGAGCCCTTGTTTCACTGCCCACAACTTGCCCGACCACCCATCGGCCAACGGCTTTCCGGTCACCACGCTCAGGCCCTTGGTCGCTGCGGCGTTAGCCACCTGGGCGGTGCCATCGTCGCTGTTGTCGTCGACCACGATTACCGAAACGGGGCCAGGGTAATCTTGTTCCAACAAGGACTTGACCGTACCCCCGATGGTCGGCGCCTCGTTGCGGGCCGGGATAACGCAGACTACACCGGGCCAGGGGTTCAAATCCGGGGTCGAATCAGTGAGGCGCTGATCGGCCCGCCAAAAACCGCCGCGCAGTATCAGTACGCCGACCCAGAAAAGCAGGGAAACGGACGCCACGATCAGGCCTGCCTGTTCCATTAGATCCAAACTCGGAGAGCGCCTTTGGCGCAGCACCAGATGTATTCACCCTTGGTCAATTGAACCCTTTCCGGCCCCAGTGGGTCACGTTCCCGCAGCCGCCGAACCAGTTGAAAGGCGATTTCCAGGATCGCCGCCGATTCCATCGCCAACCGCCGGCTTTTCAGGCCGTCCGGCAGCCCCTTGGCATCGGCCAACAGGGTTCCCGTGGCGCCCAGGCAACGGTCCAGAACCTGTCGCAGCGCCGGCGAAGTGCGGTCCTTAGCCAAGGTCTGGTCCAAGTCCTTGACGTCGATGCCCGCCGCGGCCATCCAATCCTCAGGCAGGTAAACCCGATCCAGGCTCAAATAGTCTTCCTGGCAGTCCTGTAAGTGATTGATCACCTGCAAGGCCATACACAACGCATCCGAGTGACCATAGCCATCGGCGGAACCGCCGTGTAAATCCAGAAGGTAGCGCCCGACCGGGGCCGCCGACAGAAGACAATACCCCATCAGGTCATCCCAATCCCGATAGCGTAATTTGGTGGCATCCTGCTTGAAGGCGGTAATCAGGTCGATGCAATGATCGCTCTTGACCCCGGTTTCTGTCAGGCTATCGCGCATTCTGTAGGCGGTTTGGTAGGCTAGATCCTTGTCGCCTTTGCCGAACAGGGCACGCTCAAACCCGTCGAGCCTTCGGACCTTTTCCTTTGCAGCCAAGTCGGGGCTATCGGCGATATCGTCGATGGCGCGGGCGAAAGCGTAAAATGTGGCGATGTGGGGACGCAACGCCGCCGGCAGCAGCCAAGAGCCGACGGGGAAATTTTCGTAGGCCGCATCCTTGCCCGACGGCGTTTCCACACCTGCACCGGGATCACCTTTAACTTTTGGCATCAGGGAGACAACCCGAAACGCGCCATCAGTAGTTGTCTTTTATCCGTTTCTTGAGTTCCACGAGCAAAGGGTTCAGTTCACCACCGTTTGATTTGATGAACGACGAGAATTCCGATTTCTGGGTCATAATCATGGAAATGCCTTCGACCATGACATCGATGATGGTGTAGACACCGTTCTTTTGCCTCACCCGCCAATTAACCTTCAGCGGTTTGGCGCCGTCATTGGCCTTTACCATGGTGGTATAGACAAGGGCGTCTTTCTTGTTTCGTACCTCGACACGCTTAACCAGCAGTTTTTCACCCGAATATTTTTCAAACCGCTCGGCGTAGATAACCACCATCAAGTCCTCGAAAAGCTTGAGGTATTCACTCTTTACCTCGTCACTGGCCTTTCGCCAATGGCGCCCAATCACAAATTTCGCGATACCCTTAAGGGCAAAATTCTTGTGCATCAGGGTACGGAAACGGTCGGCGCGTTCAGCTTTGGTAATGTCCTTGACCGTCAGCATGGTAATCGCGTCTTCGGTCACTCCCTTGATAAAATTCATGGCGCCATCGCCGAATTCATCGGCGCGGGCCGTGCCCGGTAGCGAGCCAAAGGAGATCAAGGCAACAATCAATATGGAAGCCAGCCAGGGGCTGAAAAAATTACTACGGCGTGCCATAAAAAAACCCTCCGGAAACTATCCCGTATCCTATCAGATTAGGAAAATCCTGTCGGCACGGAAATTCGCAATCCGCAATGACCAGAATATCCCTTCTCCGATACTACAGACTGCCAAAGGCACAGAGGAAATCAAAGAAGAATCGGCACCGCCCCTGAGAAATCAGCTTCCTGCAAATCGGCCGAAGAAAAATCCGCAAATTTAACATTTGCGCCTTTGAAAATTGCTTAGCTCAGATTCTTTTTAACAAAATTTGAGCGTTCAACATTTGCTCCGGAAACGTCAAACCGTTCTCCGTTTTTTCCATCAGATGATAGCCACTCCAGATGGAGACTTAATTTATCATGAAGGGATTTTTTCGGCACCTCTCGCCGCCCTTGCAAAGGATTAATCCTTTTCTAGCATTTGTATAGAGTAACAAAATTCTGATCCGTTTGGAAATATCTTGCTCCATGGTGGGCATTGTTATCTCTTTCGCTTCCGTCCTTTTTTGTTTCCACCCCCCCCACTATGATCAAATAAAGCCAAATATAGGAAAGCCAACACCATGACCCTCGACCCTTATTTCGAACCTAGCGAAGGCGGTGACATCGCCTTTAGCGTCGAGGCGCCGAAAATAAAGTTCGGGCCGGGCTCGCTAGCCGAAATCGGCGACGACGCCAAAGCCTTGGGGATGACCCGCGTTGCGCTTTATACCGACCCCACGGTTGCCAAACTGAACCCAGTGGCGGTGGCCGAAGGCTCGCTGAAGGCCGCCGGCATCGATGTCGCTATTTTTGATGAGACTGAAGTCGAGCCCACCGACCGGTCATTCAAGGCCGGCACCGCGTTTGCCGAAGAGGGGAAATTCGATGGTTTTGTTTCCGTCGGCGGCGGTTCGGTCATGGACACCTGTAAGGCATCGAACCTGTATGCCACCTACCCGGACGACTTCCTGGCCTATGTCAACGCCCCCATCGGCGAGGCCAAACCGGTGCCGGGACCGTTGAAGCCCCATATCGCCTGCCCGACCACGTTCGGCACCGCGTCCGAATGTACCGGCATCGCCGTGTTCGACTTACTTGAGATGGAGGCCAAAACCGGTATCGCCCACGCCCGGCTGCGGCCCAATTTAGGAATCCTCGACCCCACTGCGCTGGCCACCCTGCCGCGCTCCATCGTCGCCGCCAACGGCTTCGACGTTTTTAGTCACGCCGTCGAAAGCCTGACCGCCCGACCGTTCAGCCATCGACCGGCGCCTGAAAATTCAACCCTGCGGCCCTTGGGCCAGGGCGCAAATCCCTATAGCGACCTGGCCTGTACCGAGGCGATCCGGCTGATCGGCGCCAATCTGATCGGCGCCGTTAACGACGACGATAACACCAAGGCCCATGAGCCGTTGATGTTCGCGGGCATGCTGGCCGGTATCGGTTTCGGCAACGCCGGGTGTCACCTGCCGCACGGCATGTCCTATGCCGTCGCCGGGTTGGTGCGGGGCTACAACGCGCCGGGATGGCCTTCCAACCACCCGATGGTGCCGCACGGGATTTCGGTCATCGTCAACGCGCCGGCGGTGTTCCGGTTTACCGGGCCGGCGTGTCCCGAACGCCACCTGAAGGCCGCAGAAGCCATGGGCGCCGATATTTCCGGCGCGGGCCTAGAAGACGCCGGCAATGTCCTTGCCGACCGGGTTATCGATATGATGCGCCAAACCGGCATCCCCAACGGGTTATCCGGCGTCGGCTATGACGAAAACGACCTCGATGCCCTGACCGACAGGGCATTCATCCAAAAACGCCTGCTTGTTAATTCGGCGCTGGAGCCCGATCGGGAACAACTCAAGGATCTGTTTAGGGACTCGCTAAGTTATTGGTAGGGGGTTAGAGCCTAGCCCCCGGCCAGTTCCGTTAAAACCGCGAGAAGTTTTTCCGGGATGTCGACACCGTCGGCTTCCGCCTTTTTACGGTTCTCCAGCCGCCTTGCTCCCGGTAGCCGGGTGCCCGGCTGTTCAAGGATCGCTACCATCAGCTCTTCGGCGCGATCAAGGAAACTTTCACCGCCGAAGCTTTCTGGCTTGAACACAATGAACAAATGGCCGACGTGGGGCGGCGGCCCCTCAGCATCGTAAAATGAACTTGCCTCATAGGCAAAATTGGAGCCGGTCATGGCCGAACACAACATTTCAACCATCAATACCAGCGCCGCCCCCCGGGCGTCGCCCATGGGCAGAAACGAGCCCTTAAAGCCGGCCTTGGCGTCGGTGGTCGGATTACCTTCCACATCCAGGCACCAACCTTCCGGGATGGCTTCGTACCGGTCGGCGGCGAGCTTTACCTTGCCGCGCGCGATCTTGCTGAGGGAGACATCAATGACCAACGGCGGGCCATCCTTGTGCGGGCACGAAAAGGCGATCGGATTGGTGCCGTACAGGGGCCGGCTACCGCCCCAAGGGGCGATGGCCCCGAACGAATTGGTAAACGCGATGGCGGCGAGGCCCTGTTCCGCCATGCGCTCTGTATGATGTCCCATCACCCCGGCGTTGTGGGAACGACCGACGGCGACGGCGGCGATCCCGGTCCGCCCGACAATCTCTTTGGCTTTGTCGAGGCCCATATCGATGGCGGGAAAGGCGAAGCCCGATTGGGCATCAATGCGGATCGCCGCATCACCGGTAACAGTGAGCGCGGGTTCGGCGAAACCGTTCACCTTGCCGGCAATGGCCTGGGCCGAGAATGCCGGCAGCCGGTCTACGCCATGGGACGACAGGCCGTCGCCATCGGCTTTGATGAGGGCATTGGCGACGGAGACGGCGTTTTCGTGCGACGTTTTCGACGCCTCCAACACCCCGACAGCCAGGTCATGAAGATCACTGAGGCTTAGGACCGCCATTTATTCCCTCCGGTCCAATCTTCGCGACCTGGTCCCGGTCTAGGCGCTGCGGTAAAGCTTCGTCAGCACGAATTCCCGATGCCCCAACGACTCGGCCGCGGTCAGGCGGCCATTGCAGGTGCGCATCGTCATATCGATCAACGCGTCACCGGCCTTATTGAGGGTCATCTCACGGCGCAGAATCCCGGAAACGTCCAGATCAACATGTTCGGCCATGGTGCGCACGGTGCGCGGGTTTGCGGACAGCTTGATCACCGGCTCAATAGGATTGCCGATGATGTTGCCTTGACCGGTCGGGAAAAGATGCACGACAAACCCGGCCGCCGCCTGCAAGGTCACGCATTCGGCAGCAGCGGATGAGGTGTCCATGAAATAAAGGCCGGGGCCTTTGCATGGCGCCTCGGCGGGGCCGAGGACGTCGATATAGTTGGTTTTCTTGCCGATCTTTTCAAGATTGCCGAAGGCCTTCTCCTCGATGGTGGTCAAGCCGCCTTCAATATTGCCCTTAGTCGGCTGGGAATCGGACAAGTCGTCGGTCTTGTTAGGCTCGATGACTTCATCCATGTAGGCCTGCCAGGTTTTCATGAACTTCTTGCCGGCCGCCTTTGTCTTGCCACGCTTTTCGCAATTCAACTCGGCGCCGGTGATTTCCGACGTTTCACCGAAGCACGTCGTTGCGCCCCAAGCATCCACCTTGTCGATGAAATTGCCCACCGTCGGGTTCGACGCCAATCCCGACGTAGTGTCGGACTCGCCGCACTTGACTGAAACCCACAGGTCCTTGACCGCACATTTTTCGCGCTGAAGTTCGGATGCCCATTGCACGTATTCTTTTGCCTTGCGGCTGGCATCGGCAATGGTCTGATGGTCGCCGTTCTGTTCGATGGCGAAGCCTATCACCGGCTTGCCGGTTTTGGCGATCCCCTTGACCACGCGTCCCGTCCACTGTGGTTCGATGCCGATAACGATGACGGCGGCGACATTGGGGTTGGCGCCGGTCCCGATGAGGGTGCGGAAATGAAGCTCCAGGTCTTCACCGAACTGTAGGCGGCCATAGGGATGGGGGATCGCCATGGTGCCCTTGATATTATTGGCAACCGCCTCGCAGGCGGAATTGGACAGGTCATCCAGGGGCAGAATGATGACGTGATTCCGCACCCCGACACGACCGTTCTTACGTCGCCAGCCCAAGAACGTAGGCTTCTTGCCGCCCCGGCCTCGGGAACGGGACTTCTTCGCTTTGACTGCCATGTTTGACCCTACCTTTTACGTCTGGATGCCTTGGTCCGCCGATTGGGCTTGCCGCCGGGACGCTTGGCCGGTTTGGCGGCGCGCCGGGGGGGCTTGTTCCGCTTATTGGCTTTAGCCGAAGTCTTTTTCTTAGCAGGGGCCTTCTTCTTAGCCGCAGCTTTTTTCTTAGCTGGCGCCTTCTTCTTGGCGGCTACCTTTTTCTTAGCAGGGGCCTTCTTCTTAGCCGCAGCTTTTTTCTTAGCTGGC
>PTLL01000017.1 GCA_002938315.1 Alphaproteobacteria bacterium MarineAlpha3_Bin2
AGGCGGTGGAAACGGGTGTGCTCCATGTTGGCAACCTGGAACTCTCGATTTTGCCGAACGTGTTCATTGGGCCCGAAGCGATCCTGGACAGGCTGGTCGCGTCGGGAACCATGGATAGTCACCAGGCCTTCGCCGAAAGCCGCAGTAATGCCCTCTTGGTGGGACAGGGAAACCCGAAGGACATCCAGGGAGTCGCCGACATCATGCGTGAAGACATCTGCGTCGCTATGTCTAACCCCGAGAGCGAAAAGGCCAGTTTCCAAGTCTACCTGGATTCCCTCGTCGCTCTCGCCGATTTGGCCGGCATGGACGGGGCCGCACTGATGGAACTATTCTCCGGGAAATCCGGGCGGGTGATCTTCAGCAACACCATCTATCACCGCGAGGTGCCGCAAATGCTTGCTGATGGCCGCGCCGACGTGGCCATGGTCTATTATCACTTAGCCTTGCATTATTGCTGCATCTTCCCCGATATGTTCAGTATGGTCGCCCTGGGCGGGACCTGTGACGACCCCCAACAGGGGCCTGCGCACAGCATCACCCGGTATCATTTAGGTTTGATCGGCGACGGTGGTGACTGGGGATCGAGTTTCGTCGATTTCATGCTCGGGAATATCGCTGGCGCTTTTTACGAGAAGCACGGGTTACAGCGCTTGGGTTAGGTTGTGCCAAAAAACGGTTTACCGTACCCCCGATTTCGGAAGATTTCAGACGCCAATCACTCGTAGCTGTATGTCCGCTTTTGGCTATTAGCGGACTCTTTGCCAACCCCTGAATTATGTCTGCTTTACCCCCGAAAGCGGACATACCGAAACAAGAGCTCCGCTAACAGGACGGGCGAAAGTCCCTACCCGATAAGCGCCAGCCACTCCTGCTCCGTTAGCGTCGTCACGCCCAGTTCCTGGGCCTTCTTGGCCTTGGAGCCGGCGTCGGCGCCGACGATGACGTAATCGGTTTTTTTCGAGACGCTGCCGGCGACCTTGGCGCCCAGGGCCTCGGCTTTGGCTTTGGCCTCGGCGCGGCTGAGCGTTTCGAGGGTGCCGGTGAAGACCACCGTTTTGCCGGCGACCGGCGAGTCCCCAATATCCGGGGCCTCGAAGTCTTCCACCGTCAGCAATTCGCCGAGCGCATCGAGGACATCGCGGTTATGGGCCTCGGCGCAGAAGCCCAACAGGTCATCGGCCACCGACGGGCCGATGCCGTCGATGTTGGTAAGCTCGCCATAGGCATCGCCATCGCGGTCCTGGGCCGCCTGCATCTGCGCCCGCCAGCCCGCTAACGACCCATACTGCTTGGACAGCAGCCGGGCATTGGCCTGGCCAACTTGGCGTATCCCCAAGGCATAGATAAATCGGTCCAGGGGGACGGTCCGGCGGTCGTCCAAAGCGTTGAGCAGATTATTGGCCGACTGCGCACCCCAGCCGTCGCGGCCGGCGATGTCGTCGGCATGATCATTGAGCCGGAAGATATCCGCCGGGGTTTCGATCAGACCGTCCTCGACGAAGGCGATAATGTGCTTTTCGCCCAGGCCCTCGATATCGAAGGCGTTGCGGGAGACGAAGTGTTTCAACCGTTCCAGCCGTTGCGCCGGGCAAATCAGGCCGCCGGTGCAGCGTTTCGCCACTTCGCCGTCTTCGCGGATAGCGAGGCTGCCGCATTCGGGGCAGGTGTCGGGAAATTGGTAGGGTTTGGAGCCCTTCGGCCGTTTTTCCAGGACCACGGAAACGACTTGGGGGATGACGTCGCCGGCGCGCTGAATGATAACGGCGTCGCCTTCGCGGACGTCCTTGCGGGCGATTTCATCTTCGTTGTGCAGCGTCGCCCGGCTGACCTGGACGCCGCTGACGGTGACCGGTTCCAAATTGGCGACTGGGGTCAGGGTGCCGGTGCGCCCGACCTGGATGGTGATGTCGGTGAGCACGGTTTCCGCCTTTTCGGCCGGGAACTTGTGGGCGATGGCCCAGCGCGGTGCGCGGCTGACATTGCCCAGGCGCTGCTGCCAATCGAGCCGGTTGACCTTGTAGACCATGCCGTCGATCTCATATTCAAGCCCGGGGCGTTTTTCGACCGTGGCGTCGTAGAATTCCAGGCAGCCTTGGACGGAACCCTTAAGCACCGCCAATGGATTGGTCGGAAATTCCCAGGCCCGGAGCCGTTCCAGGAATTCCCAATGGGTTTCGGCGACCGGTTTAGACACCTCCCCCCAGGCATAGGCGAACAGGCTGAGCCGCCTGGACGCGGTGACGGCGGAGTCTTTCTGGCGGAGCGACCCGGCGGCGGCGTTGCGGGGATTGGCGAAGACTTTATCCTCGGCCTGTTCCTGGGACTTGTTGAGGGCGGCGAAATCGGCGCGGGTCATGTAGACCTCACCCCGGACTTCCAAGACTGCCGGGGCGTCCTTTAGCATCTTCGGGATGTCATCAAGGGTTAATAGGTTCGCGGTGATGTCCTCGCCGGTGGCGCCATCGCCGCGGGTCGCGCCTTGGACGAATTTTCCGTTTACGTAGCGCAGCGACACCGACAGGCCGTCGATCTTGGGCTCGCAGACGATTCCCACCGTCTCATCCTCATCCAGGCCTAAGAAACGCCGCACCCGGGCGACGAATTCGATGACGTCGTCATCGGTGAAGGCGTTGCCCAACGACAGCATCGGCACTTTGTGGGGAACCTTCCCGAACCCCACCGCCGGCGCCGCGCCGACGGACCCGGTCGGGCTATCGGGGCGGGCAAGATCGGGAAAGGCCGCCTCGATGGCTTTGAGGCGTTGTCTCAAGGCATCGTATTCGGAGTCGCTGATGATGGGCGTGTCTTTTTGGTAATAGGCCTTGTCGTGTGTGCCGATGTCTTCCGTGAGGGCTTCCAACTCCGCCGCCGCTTCCCGGGGGGTCAGGGCGTCTATAAGGATGCCCCGGCGTTTCTCGTCCCCTTGTTTGTCCCCTGGGGCACTCACGGACCCGCGCCTTCGAGCAGGCTGTCGGCGGCGGCGCGGGCCTCATCGGTGATCTGGGCGCCGGCCAGCATGCGGGCGATTTCCTCTTTGCGTTCCTTCTCGCCGAGCGCATCGACACTGGTCTGCACGCTCGTACCGGCGTTGGGGTCCGCATCCGACTTGGACACTAGCCAGTGATGGCTGCCACGCGCCGCGACCTGCGGCGAGTGGGTCACCACCAGCACCTGACAACTGCGGGACAGGCCTTCGAGCCTTTCGCCGACGGCGTCGGCGACGGAACCGCCGACGCCGGAATCGACCTCATCGAACACCAACGTCGTCACCGGGTCGGCCTCGGCCAGCACCGCTTTTAAGGCGAGCGTGAAGCGCGCCAGTTCGCCGCCCGACGAAATCTTGCCGAGCGGCCCCGGCGGGTTGCCGGGATTGGTGGAGACCTGAAAGGCGACCTTGTCGCAACCATCCGGGGCCCAGGAATCTTCGGCGAGACTATCGATGGCGGTGGAGAACGTCGCCTTATCCAGTTTCAGGGGCTTTAGTTCCGCCGCCACCGCTTTGTCCATCTTGGTCGCCGCTTTATTCCGGGCCTGGCTTAATTGGGACGCCGCCTTCTCATAGACCGCACGCGCCGCGGTGACTGCCGCCGCTAATGCCGCCAATTTTGCATCGGCGTCTTCCAGGGCCTCCACCTGCCCGGCCAATTGGTCAGCCAGGTCGGCGAGGCCATCGACCTCGACGGAATGCTTGCGGGCCAGGGCGCGGAGCGCGAACAACCGTTCCTCGGCATTCTCCAAAGATTGCGGGTCCATGTCCAAGCCGGCGGCGACGGTTTCCAACAACGCGTCGGCTTCGGCGGTTTCCGATTGGGCGCGGACCAGGGCTGCGATGGTCTCGGCCAATCGCCCTTCCGATTTCTCGGCGACTTGTTCCAGCCGGCCCAGCGCCCCTTGCAGCCGGGTGAGCGCGCCGCCTTCGCCATGCAGGCCATCGGCGGCGGCGTTCATGGCCTCGACCAACTGCTCGGCGTTCATCATCAAGGTCCGCTTGCCGGCCAGTTCGGATTCTTCGCCCGCCTTCGGGTCCAGCGCCTTTAATTCCTCCAACGCGTGGGTGATGTAATCCTGATCGCGCCGTGCCGCCGCCATGTCGTCCTCGGCCTGTTGGTGGGCTTCGATAGCGGCCCGCCAATGACTATAGGCGGTGCGCACGGTGTCCCGCTTCCCCCCAAGGCCGCCATAGGAATCCAGCAAGGGACGGTGGGCGGCTTCGTTCAGCAAGCGTTGGTTTTCGAACTGGCCGTGGACTTCGACCAGGGTTTCGCCGATTTCCTTCAACAGCTGGACGCTGACCGGTTGATCGTTGATGAAGGCCTTTGAACGCCCATCCTTTCCCAACATCCGGCGCAGCACCAAGGAGTCTTCGTCCATCGCCATGCCGTGATGGGAAAGGACATCCAGCGCCGGGTGACCGGCGGTGACATCGAAGGCCGCCGTTACCGACGCCCCATCGGCGCCATGACGGACCAAGCGGGCCTCGGCCCGCTGACCTAAGGCCAAGCCCATGGCATCCAGCAGGATGGATTTTCCGGCCCCCGTTTCACCGGTCATCACACTGAGACCGGCCTGAAAGGTCAGATCGAGGCGGCCGATCAATACAACATCGCGGATCGACAGCGTGCTCAACATGGTGGCAACCCCATCCGGGACCTAAACTTCAGCATGCTCACCAATCCGTCACCAAATCTTATACCAGGGTTTTTCCGGTTCAATTTTCTGGTTTGCCACTTTGTTTCCCATGATTTTGTAGGTATCCATATACCAATCACTGCCGGGGAAGTTATGGCCCAGGACCGATGCCGTCTTCTGCGCCTCCTCCTTAAGGCCAAAGGCCAGATAGGCCTCGGTTAAACGGTGCAGGGCCTCGGGAACATGTGTCGTGGTCTGATATCTGTCGATGACGGATTTAAAGCGGTTGATGGCGGCAAGGTACTGTCTCTGGTTGTGATAGTAGCGGCCGATTTCCATTTCCTTGCCGGCCAGATGGTCGTGGGTCAGGTCCAACTTTACCTTGGCGTCACGCGCGTATTTGCTTTTCGGATACCGCTTTACCAATTCGTCGAGCGTGGACAGCGCCAATTGGGTCATTTGCTGATCGCGGGCAACATCGGAAATCTGTTCGTAATAGCTCAACCCCTTGAGGTAAAAAGCGTAGGGAACGTCCCGACTGGTGGGGTGTAATTGGATGAACCGTTCCAGCGACACGATGGCGTCGTCATATCGATTGGCCAGGTAATAGGTGTAGGCCGCCATCAATTGCGACTTATTGGACCACTGTGAATATGGGTGTTGACGTTCGACTTCATCGAATTTATCGATCGCCTCGTTGTAATCACCGATAAGCAGCGAATCCATAGCCTCGTTGTAGAGTGACTCCACCGGGCGTTCGACATATTCCTTTTTCTTTGCCGCGCAGGCGCCAAGCAAAACACTCGCCGCCACCGCAATAACCAACGGCGTCTTGGAAAATTTTGAATGAGTCATGATCAGCGTTCCTTGGTATAGCCCGGAATTATATCTCGGCGGCGGTTCCAGAACCACGAAAAGGGATACCAAAAAGGCAAAAAAAAATCCCGCAGAAGCTGGGGGCGCAAAATAGCCGAATTCAGGAAGCGTTTTTCGGGGTCGGATCAGGCCGTTTCCGCCAATTCAGGATAAATACCGCCATCGATGGCCGACAACGCCTCAGGGCCCTGGAGTACATCCAGTTTCCAGGCTTCCGGATCGGCGAACAACGATTTCAGGAGCATGTTGGTGGTGGTGTGCCCGGAACAGGTGCCTTGGAAACCGCCGATAATTGCGGCACCGGCCAAATACAGGTCGCCCAGAGCGTCAAGCATCTTGTGGCGGACAAATTCATCATCGTAACGCAGGCCGCCTTCATTCATAATTTTGTCGCCGTTGACGACGATGGCGTTTTCAAGGGAACCACCTTTGGCCAATCCGGCAGCCCTAAGCGCTTCGACATCCCGCAGAAAACCGAAGGTCCTGGCACGGGCCAGTTCCTTGGCGAAGCTGCCATTGACAACACCGATGGAAAGGGATTGGCGTGAAACCAAGTCATTATCGAAATCGATTTCAAAATCCAGGGACAGGTGTGAACCGGGGCATAGCCGAGCCTCACCGTCATTGACGGATACGGTTTTCAACACCCGGATAATTTTCTTGGGGGCATCCTGTTCGACCACACCGGCGCATTCAAACAGGAACACGAAGGGCTGAGACGAGCCGTCCATGATTGGGACTTCCTCGCCGTTCACATCGATCAGGACATTGTCGATGCCGCACCCGGCCAGGGCCGCCATCAGGTGTTCGACGGTACCGATGGTGACGCCATCATCATTGCCGAGCGTCGTGCACATGCGGGTGTCGACAACATGGTCCCACTTGGCCGGGATCACGGCGCCGAGGCCGGCGATATCGGTACGCTTGAAGGTAATGCCGCCGTCTACGGGCGCGGGATTAAGGGTCATCGACACCTTGGTCCCGGAATGTAACCCCACGCCGGAACAGTTGATGGACGTCTTAAGGGTACGTTGTTTGATGACTCCGGTTTCCAACATGGAAACTTCATCCCCCAATATTTTTATTAACCGCGTTTAAGCGGCTTCCGATGATGTATGTAACAACATCCCGGAAGCCACTCAAATCACTCTTTGTTTCCGATTGTTACCTACGATAACTCCATATTTACAATTGGTAAACCATATCCCGATCAATTCGCCTGACGACGGAGAAATGCCGGAATATCCAACAGGTCATCGGTGCTTTCACTTGTCGGCAGACGGTCTTCGCTATCCAACCCGCCAAGTGTTTGTTCGGTTTCCCCGACCCCGGTGACCGTTTCCAAAACCGCCACCTTGGATTCCTCAGGGGTCTCTGGAATCTCCGGGTTCTCAGGGGCCGAAACGACCGGGTGCTCCGGCGCTGGGGTCCCCTCAGGAGCCACGGCGGGGGCCTCTTCTGGTGCAGAAATTTCTTTAATTTCAGCATCTTCTACCTTTTCCTGCAGTATTGTCGGTTCCGGAACTTTCTTTCCAAAAGCCGCCCGGCTGCCGCCCGTCACCCGTTCGAATAGACTGATTTTTTTCGCCGGTTTTGGCATCTCGGCGGCCGTTTCCGGTGCTGACTGCGGGTCGCCGGTAGCCTCGCTTTCGGGGGCTTCGCCGCCGATATCCGCCGTCACCGGGTCGGTTGATTCGACCGGTTGTGACGGAATGAAGGCATCGGTGGCGCCCATCGAAGGCATGGCCGCGGGCGGCGTTTCCGGAGTGTCTTCAATGACCGGTTCCGATGCAACCAAGGCGGCGACGTCATCTTCCTCGGTGGGGATGTCACCGGAATCATCTAATTCTTCTGAATCATCCCCCATTTGGGTATCCGATTCGGCAACCGATTCGATCTCCGTTTCAATACCCAAATACGCCATTGCCTCGACCGGTAATTCCCCAGCGGCGGCAGATATTTCATTACCGGGTTCGGGGTCGGGGTCGGCCCCGGTTTCCATAACCGCTTCAATACTGGAGTCCATTTCCGGGGCCGGAGGGGAGTCGACCTCGGGCTGAGGTTCGAATTTTTCCAGTTGGTCGGCAAGATGCAGCATCGTCGGCAACGCCATCTGCGAGGCATTGGCATCGATGCCGGTGGCGACCACGGACACCCGCATGGTGCCTTCCAATTCCCCATCGAAGGCCGAACCGACAATGATATAGGCGCATTCATCGACCTCGGCGCGGATTCGGTTGGCGGCTTCGTCGACTTCGAAGAGCGTGATATCCATGCCGCCGGTGATATTGATGAGCACGCCCTTGGCACCTTTCATGGAGGTATCGTCTAGAAGCGGGTTGGCGATGGCCGCTTCCGCCGCATCCAAGGCGCGGCGTTCACCCTCGGCTTCGCCGGTGCCCATCATGGCCTTGCCCATTTCGCTCATCACCGTGCGGATATCGGCAAAGTCCAGATTGATCAGGCCCGGCATTACCATCAGGTCGGTCACCCCGCGCACGCCGGAATAAAGCACTTCATCGGCCATGGCGAAGGCATCGGCGAAGGTGGTCTTTTCATTGGCGATGCGGAACAGGTTCTGGTTGGGGATGACGATGAGGGTATCAACGTATTGTTCCAAATCCTCGATCCCCGCCTCGGCTTGCGACATGCGATGCGTGCCCTCGAATTGGAACGGTTTGGTGACGACGCCGACAGTCAGAATGCCTTTTTCCTTGGCTGCCCGGGCAACCACCGGGGCGCCACCGGTGCCAGTGCCCCCGCCCATGCCGGCGGCGATGAAAGCCATGTGGGCGCCCTCCAGTTCGGCGATAATTTCGTCCAGCGATTCCTCCGCCGCGGCACGACCGACCTCCGGTCGCGATCCCGCGCCGAGCCCCTCGGTCAACTGAGAACCCAATTGAATACGGCGTTGGGTGCCCGATTGGGACAGGGCTTGGGAATCGGTGTTGGCGACAACGAAATCGACGCCCTCCAACTCGGCCCTGATCATGTTATTAATGGCATTACCACCGGCGCCCCCGACGCCGATAACAGTGAGTTTAGGCTTTAGCAAATGGGTCTTATCGTCCGGTACGGTCAGGTTGATGCTCATAATGACCTCCTTATTTGTGGCAACTTGAAAAGACGGATACGGTGGACTTCCACCGCAGGTGAATCGAAACCGCCGGTCTTTCGTGGTGGCAAAGGGTTAAGGATTGAAACAAAGCGCTCATTAAAAATTCTCTCTGATCCATTGTCCGAAGCGGCCGAAGCCCCGGTTGGTTTGTTCAGGTGGGTAATAGGCGGCACTCGGCGCCTCGGCGTTATTGCTGATGGCGTAATGAAGCAGGCCCACCGCGGTCGAAAAGGCCGGCCCGGTAATTGCCTCGGCCATGCCTTCCATGGCCTTGGGGCGGCCCATGCGAACCTGCTTGTTGATAATGCTGCTGGCCAGTTCGCGGACCCCCGGAAGCTGACTGGCACCGCCAGTCAGCACGACGCGGCGCCCGGCCACTTTATCGAACCCCGCCGCCTGAAGCCGGTCGCGGACCATTTCCAATGTCTCTTCGATGCGGGGCCGAATGATGCCGACCAGCATGGAGCGCGGGATATGGCTGGCTTCTGAGCTTTTCTCCTCGCCGACCAGGGGCGCCGTAATGACTTCGCGATCGTCGGATGCTGAGCCCAAGGCGTTGCCATAGAGCGTCTTCATCCGCTCTGCTTGACCCAAGGGGGTCGACAGGCCGCGAGCGATATCGTTGGTGACGTGTACGCCACCGACGGGAATGGAATCCGTGTGGACCAGTTCTCCATCGAAGAAAACCGATATCGATGTGGTGCCACCACCCATATCGATGCAGGTGACGCCCAACTGAATTTCATCCTCCACCAGGGTCGCCAGCCCCGAGGCGTACGGTGAAACGACCTTATGATCGACATCCAAATGGCATCGAACGACGCCGGTTTCTAAGTTTCGAAAGGCGCCGCTAAGGCCGCTGATGACATGCATATTGACGCCTAGGCGTTCGCCAAACATGCCGCGCGGATCACGCACGCCACGATTTCCGTCGATGGAATAGCCAACGGGGATGGTATGTATCAATTCACGTTCCTTGGCTAATCCATTGGTCAGCACCGACGGATCAAGGATGCGCCGCAAGTCGGCGTCGCCGATTTCGTGCCCGGCGATGGATATTTCATAGGCGATCAGGCGCGATTTTGGCTGACCGCAAGAAAGATTGACGACCACACCCTGAATGTTTTCGCCGGCCATCTGTTCTGCCGCTTCGACGGTGGACCTGATCGAGGCCTCCGTTTCATCCAGATCGACAATGGTGCCCGACCGCAACCCCTTCGATACCTGATGGCCAATGCCGGTGATCTTCAATTCCTCGCCCGGGCCCTTACCGCGCTCACCGCTCAGGCGGGCGATCAAACAACAAACCTTGGTGGTGCCGATATCCAAGGCCGCAACAAGCCCGTTTCTGGCTCTTTTATGGGTAGCGTTTTTCTTCATGGTCCGTTGCTTTCTCGCGGTTGTCGTGGTTGTCTATCCCGGTCATGTTTCTTGGCGTTTGCCCTTCACCGGCTTGACCGGCCGGGGCGGCTTACGAACAATCAGGCGATCGGGCAGCCGGAGATCCAAAATCCGTACATCGCGTTCCAGAACCTGATGATTTTTTTCGTATTCCGCCAGCCGGTTCCAGGCCCCGACGGCATTGTCCTCGGGCAGGCGCACATCGATGTCGCCCTTAAGACGCAGGTTCCAACGCCGGCCGCCGACACGAACGGCGGCTTTAACCATGATCATCAACTGCGGTTCCGTGGCGAGATCTTTTAACAGTGCGGCGGCATGCTCCGGCGCATCACCGCCGACCACCACCAAAAGATCGGAAAATCGTTCAAGACCGGTTTTCAGAATGACTTCGCCATCGGTGTCAATCAGCGCGAACACCCCCTTGTGCTGCCACAAGGCCATGGGTTGGCGCTCTTCGACCGTCAGCAAAACGGTATCGGGCAACATGCGTTCAACCGTCGCCGACTTGATCCATGGCAGTTTTTCGATCCGCTTTTGCGCGCCTTTGAGGTCGAACGCCAATATCGGGGCGCCCCTGACCAGGCGAACCGCGGCAAGAAGGTCTTTCTGCTTGGTCTCGCTTCTGCCGACGACCAAAATTTCATTGACCTTGAAGCCAACTTCCGCCGATGCCGCGATCACATTCCATTTAGCCCTGTCGAGGGTGGCCATGACCCAACCCGATTGCCAAAGCCGCCAACCACCGCCGGTGGCAAGGGTAATTAACAATCCGACCAGGAGGCCGCGCATATAACGGTGGCGCCAGAACGGAACCACCCGTCGACGGGACTGCCCCCGTTTCGAAGTTTTGGGGCTTCGTTTTTTACTCATGAGTCGCACTCCGCGTTATCGACCATCCAAACCACCAACTCTTGGAACGAAATATTGGCGTAGGCCGCTTGTTCCGGAACCAGCGAGGTCGGCGTCATGCCGGGCTGGGTATTGATTTCGAGTAAATAAAGTTCCTTGTCGTCGCAACGGAAGTCGGCCCTGGACAACCCCCTACAGCCGAGCGATTGATGCGCCAGGACCGAAAGCCGCATGGCCTCTTCGGCAACGTCGGGGTCAATATCAGCGGGAACCACATGGTGGGAGCCGCCGTCTTCGTACTTGGCTTCGTAATCGTAAAATTCCCGGCCGGTTTTGATTTCGGTGACTCCCAAAGCCCTGTCACCCATCACCGCAACGGTCAATTCCTTGCCGGAAATGAATTTTTCGACCATCACCCGGTCGCCATAAGGCCAACCGGTATCATTGAATAGCGGTTCGTTATCGCCTTCGGGGACGATATGAACGCCAACACTTGACCCTTCGTTCAAGGGCTTCACTACATAGGGCCGTTCGAGAAGATCGCCCTTCATAATTTCTTCACGGGTCGCGATGATGTGTTCGGCAACGGGAATGCCGACTTCAGTAAACAGCCGTTTCGCCATCGGCTTATCCATGGCCAAGGCAGACGCCAATAACCCCGAATGGGTGTAGGGAATGTCGAGAATATCCAACACCCCCTGGACGCATCCGTCCTCGCCGAAACGCCCATGAAGGGCGTTGAAGATCGCGTCGGGGCGCGGGTACAGGCGGGTCATTAACGCCCCCATATCGCGTTGCACGTCGATGGAGGTAACCGTCATGCCGGCGTCGCTCAGCGATTTCGACACCGCCGCGCCTGAAACCAGAGAGACTTCCCGTTCCGACGACCATCCGCCCATCAGGACCGCGACTTGCTTGCTCATGCCAAGTCTCCTTGTCCAGGCCCCAAACGGCCAATGCGCCGGATTTCCCATTCCAAGTTGATGCCGCTATCGTCGAACACCCGGCGGCGAATATCTTCGCCCAACCCTTCCAGGTCAGTGGCGGTGGCGCCGCCGGTGTTGATCAGGAAATTACTATGCAATTCGGAAACTTGGGCGGCGCCGCGCAGGAGCCCCCGGCAACCGGCCTTTGCGATCAGTTCCCAGGCATTCATGCCTTCAGGATTGGCAAAGGTGGAGCCGCCCGTCGGCGTCTTGATCGGCTGCGTGGTTTCCCGTTCGGCCTGAATGTCATCCATGCGGCGGCTGATTTCGCCGCTGTCGGCGGGACGGCCCTGCAACCGCGCGGCAATGAATATCCAATCTTCCGGAACGCCGCAATGGCGATAGCCGAACCCAAGTTCGGACGCCTTCAGTTGATGTACATTACCGGCTCCATCTACGGCCTCGGCATCGATCAGAACGTCTGCTATTTCACGCCCGTAGGCACCGGCATTCATCCGCAGTGCGCCGCCGATGGCGCCGGGAATGCCACACAGGAATTCGAGGCCGCTTAAGCCCGCATCACGCGCCTTGCGCGCCACGGTAAGGTCATTGGCCCCTGCCCCGGCAATGATTTGGTCACGATCAACCCGAATGTCCGCGAAGCCCCGCCCGATGCGGACGACGACGCCCTCAATCCCGCCGTCGCGGATGATGATGTTGGATGCCGCTCCGATTGTTATAACCGGCACTTCGGCGGGTTTTGCGGCCAGGAACAGAGCCAAATCATCGGCATCAGCCGGTTGGAACAGAACGTCGGCCGGGCCGCCGACCTTGAACCAGGTATAGCGCGCCATCGGCGCATCGGCCTCCAAATCACCGCGGGTTGACGGCAACCGGTCAATCAGCGTGGGAGGGGCTTGCTTAGCCGGCATCATTCGCCGCCTCCTTACCTTTGGAGCGGTATTGGCGCAATTCATCCGGCAGCGCATTGGCCCAACGGGTGATATCGCCGGCGCCCAAGCACACCACCATGTCCCCCGGTCCCGCCAAACCGTCGATGATCCCAGCCAAGTCCGAAGGCTCTGCCAACGGCATTACGGTACGGTGGCCATGATGACCCAGGCCTTCGACAAGGGATTCCCGATGGATGCCTTCGATAGGTTCTTCGCCGGCTTCGAAAACATCTGCGACGATGACCGCATCGGCGTCGTTGAAGCACCGGCAGAATTCCTCGAACAGATCGCGAAGCCGAGTGTAGCGGTGCGGCTGAACGACCGCGATCACCTTTCCTTTGACCGCCGCCCGCGCCGTTTTCAAGACGGCGGCGATTTCAACCGGATGGTGACCGTAATCATCGATGATGGTAATGCCGCCGACGTCTCCAACACGGGTAAAGCGCCGCTTGACCCCTTCGAAGGAGGCTAGCGCCCGGCGGATCACGCTTTCGCCGATTTCCATTTCAGCGGCAATGGCGATGGCGGCGAGCGCGTTTTGGACGTTGTGTTCGCCCAACATCGGCATCCCTAAGCCCTTGAGCGTCGCCTGGACCTTGGATTTTCGATCGGTAATTTCAACGTCGAAGACGACTTCTTCGGCGGAGTGAACCAGATTGACGGCACGGATATCGGCTTGCGGGCTTAACCCGTAGGTAACGATGCGGCGGTCGGAAACCCTGGGAATCATCGCCTGGACTTCGGGATGGTCTATGCATAAGGCGGCAAAGCCATAGAAGGGAATATTGGCGACAAAGGCATCGAAGGCGTCGCGAAGTTCGTCGTAGGAGCCGTAATAATCCAGATGTTCCGGGTCCATATTGGTAACGACGGCGATGGTCGCCGGCAATTTCAGGAAGGTGCCGTCGGATTCATCGGCTTCGGCGACCATCCAGTCACCGGCGCCGAGACGCGCGTTGGAGCCCCAGGCGTTAATGATGCCACCGTTAATCACCGTCGGATCCAAACCGGCGGCGTCGAGAACGGCCGCCACCAGGGACGTGGTGGTGGTTTTACCGTGGGTACCACCGACGGCGATAGACCATTTCAGGCGCATCAGTTCGCCCAGCATTTCGGCGCGGCGGACGACCGGAATCAGGCGTTGCCGAGCGGCTTGGACCTCCGGGTTGTCGGGCTTGACCGCCGTCGAGGTGACGATCACACCAGCCTTGCCCAGATTTTCGGCACGATGGCCGATATGAATGGTAACGCCCAAGTCGCGGAGCCGTTTGACGTTGGCGCTGTTGACAACATCGCTGCCCTGCACCGAATACCCCAAGGTGTGTAGGACTTCGGCGATGCCGCTCATGCCGATCCCGCCGATGCCGACGAAATGAAGTGTGCCGATATCCAGAGGAAGCGCCTTCATGCCGCCCTCCTTTCGGATTCCGGTCCGCCATTTCCATTGCCGTTGTCGCCCTTGGGCAGCAGCGCACAGACCACATCGGCAAGGCGACCGGCGGCGTCCTTGGCGGTGTCGCCCTTGGCGGCGGCAGCGGCTTTTTCAAGGATCGCCGGCAGGCCAAACAGGGAATCAAGACGCGCCGCCAATCCCGGCGCGGTGAACGAGGGCTCGGGCATCAGCCAACCGGCGCCGACCTCGTCAATGGCGTGGGCGTTGCGGGTTTGATGATCATCAATGGCATGGGGATAGGGAACCAGGATCGCCGGCCGCCCGGCGATCAGGGTTTCGGCCACCGTCGACGCCCCGGAACGGCCGATCAATAAATGCGCGGCGCTCAGGCGTTCGGGAATATCGTCAAAGAATGTCTGGAGTTCGGCATCAATGCCGAGCGATTGATAATGGCTTCGGGTTTGTTCCAAGTCTTCGGAACGGCATTGCTGGGACACCTTGAGGCGCGCCTTTAGACCTTCGTCCATCAAGCCTAGCGCCTTCGGCACGACCGCTGAGAACACGTGCGCGCCTTGACTGCCGCCGATTACCAGCAGCGATATTTTCCCGTCTGACGTTATCGCCGGATAGGGGACATCCTGCACCGCGGTGAAGGTAGGCCTGACCGGCATGCCGGTATGACGGGCCCGTGTGGCGGCATGCGCCGGCAACCCTTCGGATTTTTCAAACGCCGTCGCGATGCAATCGACCCGTGATGCCAATAATCGGTTGGCGCGACCCAGCACCGCGTTCTGTTCGTGAATGGCGGTGTGATAGTTGCCGAAGCTGGCCGCCAGCATTGTCGGTACCGACGCATAGCCACCGAAGCCGACGACACAGCGCGGGCCTAAGCGTTTCAAAAGGCCCCTCGCCTGCCACGTGCCAATCGCCAATTCGGGACCGCTTTGAAGGCGCGCGGCGAAACTTTTTCCGGCCAGGCCACCGGCCCGGATCCGATGGGTTTCGACGCCGTCCAGGGCGCCGTTCCAGGTGCCGCCGCGGCGATCCGTAATCAATGCCAAACGGCACCCCCGCTTGGTCAATTCGGCGGCCAGGGCTTCGGCCGGGAACATATGCCCACCGGTGCCGCCAGCGGCAAGAACAACCAAATGACCATAGTTCGTCATCGGTTTTCCCCCCCGCCCTGCCGGTCCCGCGTCAGCGCCAGCACCATACCCATGCCCAACGCCAGCGCTAACGTCGATGAGCCGCCGTAGGAAATGAACGGCAGGGTCATGCCCTTGGGCGGCATCAGGTTGATATTGGAGGCCATGTTGATAATCACCTGGACGGCGAATTGAACCAACAGTCCGGTGGTCGCCAGCAGCACGTATAAATCGTCCGACTTCAACACCCGGCTGAAGCCCCGCAGTACCACGAAGGCGAACAGGGCGACTAAGGCCAAACACAACACTAGGCCGAATTCCTCGCCGGCAACGGCAAAAATGAAATCGGCATGGGCATCGGGAAGAACCTCCTTGACCCTGCCCTCGCCGGGCCCACGACCGGCCCAACCGCCGTTGTAGAAGGCCTCCAGGGCGCGGCTGACCTGATAGCTTTCGCCACCCGCCGGATCCAGAAAACGATCGACCCGGGCCTGGACGTGACCAAAGGCGAAATACGCGCCGACAGTGCCGGCCAGAAAAGCGAAGCCAATACCCAACACCAGTAACAACGGTAATCCGGCGACGAAAAACTGCACCCCCCACATGGCGGCAATGACCACGGACATGCCGACATCCGGCTGCATCAACAGCAACCCAACGACGAACAGGAACAGGCCCGTGGAGATGGCGTATCCGTGGAACCGCCCATCGAGGCGTTGTTCCGAGAACATCCAGGCACAGACCACGGCGAACCCCGGCTTGACGAATTCCGACGCCTGGAGGGAGTACGATCCGATATGCAGCCAGCGGGTCGCGCCCTTGATTTCGGTGCCCAGGAACAGCGTCGCCACCATCAGGATGATGGCGCCGACCATGCTGAACACGGCCAGACGCCGGATATTCCGGGGACTCAAAAACGAGATCGCAAAAATGACCGCCACCGCCATGCCTAAGAAAACAAATTGGCGGCGGGCGAAATAAAAGGTATCGAACCCGAGGCGTTCGGCCTCCGGCGGTGAGGCCGCTAGGGTCAGCACCGCGCCGACGACGACGATGGATGCCAGCGCCGCCAGCGTCCAACGGTCGATGGTCCACCACCAACGGCCGACCAAGCTGGTATCGGTACGGGCAATGGCGCTCATGGGGGCCCCTCCCCGTCATTACCGATGCCCATGGCAGAAGGGAAAACACCCGTTTCATCGAACGGGTCCAAGGTCTTCCCGGGAAGCGCCTCGACCATGTCACGGAAGGCGTCGCCGCGGGCCTCAAAATTGTCGAACTGATCGAACGATGCGCACGCCGGCGACAACAACACCACGGCACCGGGCACCTTATCTTTCTTTGCCAGCTTGCGGGCGTCGCCCAGCGCCGCTTTGAGATCGCCGGACAACGTCATTGGCACCCGGCCATCCAGGAACTGCGAGAATTCCATCGCCGCTTCGCCAATCAAAAAGGCATGGCGGACTCGATCCAGATTGGGCTCCACCGCTTTTAAGCCGCCATCCTTGGGCCGCCCGCCGACGATCCAATAAACGGCATCATAGCATGCCAAGGCACGGTTCGCGGCGTCGGCGTTGGTGGCCTTGGAATCGTTGACGTAGCCGATACCGTCGATAATGGAGACCGGTTCCTGACGGTGAACGAGGCCGGGGTAGCTTTGAATACAGGCCATTGCCGCATGGGGCTGGACGCCGCCGGATTTAGCAGCGGCAAAGGCGGCGGCGGCGTTTTGCCAGTTGTGCCTGCCGGGCAGACTGGGAATTCCCCTGAGGTCCATGACCGGGGTTTCCTGACCCTCGGTATCATCGATCAGGACGCCGTCGATGACATAGACGCCTCCGTGAACACGCGCTGTTCCAGAAATACCAATCACCACCTGATCGTCGGCGGATTTCAAATCTTCATATATGGCGCGGCAGCGTTCGTCATCAACACCGACGATGGCGGTGCGCGGCGCCGTCTGGCGGTGGAAAATTAACTTCTTGGCCGCAATATAGCCGTCCATGCCGCCGTGGCGATCCAGATGGTCGGGGCTGATGTTCAGCAGCACCGCGACATCGAAGGTAACCGATCTGGTCAACTCCAACTGATAGGACGACATCTCCAGCACATAGGTGCCTTCGTTTCCGAGCGGCTCAAGGTCCAGGGCCGGCATGCCTAAATTACCGCCGACTTCGACATCGCGGCCGGACACCTGCATGATGTGACCGATCAAGGCGGTGGTCGTCGATTTCCCGTTGGTGCCGGTGATCCCGATAAAGGCGGCATCACGCTGTGCGCGCACCAGTAATTCGACATCCCCGATGATCTCGACATTGGCGGCAGCGGCTTTCACTACAATCTCATGTGGCTTGGGATGATGCAGGGGAATGCCGGGGCTCAATACTAAAGTGGTGTGCTCGTTCCAGTCGCACTGATATAGATCGACCAACGGCACGCCGGCGTCTTCGGCATTTTCGCGCGCTTGCGCGTCGTCATCCCAGGCGGCAACCTCAGCCTCGCTGCCGGCCAGCGACTTGGCCGCCGTCAGCCCGGAACGGCCGAGCCCAAAGACGGCAACCGGATACCCTGCAAAGGGAAATACGTCGATCATCAAGCTTCCCTCATCTCAACTTCAACGTCGAAAGGCCGGCCAGGGCCAAAATCGATGCAATAATCCAAAACCGGATGACAATGGTGCTTTCGGCCCACCCCTTTTTTTCGAAATGATGGTGCAAAGGCGCCATCGCGAAGATCCGTTTACCGGTCAACCGGAACGACACCACCTGCACGATGACCGAAATGGTTTCCAGAACGAACAATCCGCCGACGATGGCCAACACCAGTTCGTGTTTGGTGATGATGCTGATGGTTCCCAAAGCGCCACCAAGAGACAGCGACCCGGTATCGCCCATGAACACCTTGGCCGGTGGTGCGTTAAACCACAGGAACCCTAAGCCGCCGCCGACCAAGGCGCCCAGGAAGACCGCCAATTCCCCGGCGCCGGGAACGTGGTGAAGCTGCAAATACGTGGAGAACACCGAATTACCGACCAAATAGGCGATCAGGGCGAAGACACCGGCGGCGATCATCACCGGCACGATGGCCAGCCCATCAAGGCCGTCGGTCAAGTTGACGGCGTTCGAGGCACCGACCATGACCAGCACCGCGAACAGGATAAACATCCAACCCAGGTCGACCAGCAGGTTCTTGAAAAACGGCACCGCCAAGGTCGTCGTCAACGGCGCCGGCAGTTGATCGGCGATGACAAAGACGGCGACCAGGGCGATGGCCGCCTGCATCACCAGTTTTAATTTTCCCGGTAGCCCGCTGGAATCCTGGCGCGTGACCTTTAGATAGTCATCAAAGAATCCGATCACCCCGTACCCGATGGTGACGCCGAGCGCCGCCCACACATAGACGTTACGAAGATCGGCCCACAGCAATGTTGCCACCGTCAACGCCAATAAAATCAGGAACCCGCCCATGGTCGGCGTGCCTTTTTTGGTCAACAGGTGGCCTTCCGGGCCGTCCTCGCGGATCGGCTGGCCGGTGCGCTGGCGGGTTTTCAACATATTAATCAGGACTGGCCCGAACATGAAGCCGACGATCAGCGCCGTCATAATGGCGCCACCGGTGCGGAAGGTGAGGTACCTGAACACATTCAACACCGGGAACTGATCGGCCATCGGGAATAGGAGTTGATACAGCATGCCGCCCCCTTATCCGTTTACCGCGTGGTCGTGTGTTTGCGGACCGGCGCCCATTTCAAGAAGGGCGTTGACGATCGGCCCGGTCTTGGATCCCGCCGACCCCTTGACGACGATGACATCGCCGGGACGGATGGCATCGATTACGGGAGCCAACACCTCGGCTGCGCTGATAGCGTTGCCGCCACGCATGGATTCGGGCAAGACCGCCCAGAGGGCGGCCATATGCTGGCCGGCGGTGAACACCAAATCTATTTTTTCGGCGATCAGGGTCTCAGCCAGCTCCCTGTGCGCGTCTTCCGATTGGTCCCCCAGCTCCAACATATCGCCGAGGATGGCAATACGCCGCCCGTTCCCCTCGAGGGGCAACTGACCCAGGATTTCCAAAGCGGCCCGCATGGACACGGGAGACGCGTTGTAGCTTTCATCGATGACGGTAAATGAACCGTCTTCCAAGGCCACGGTATGTTGTAGGCCGCGCCCCTTGATCCCGTGGATGGCCGAAAGCGCCGCTGCGGCCTCGGCGACCGCACCACCGGCGGCAAAGACGGCGGCCAAAACGGCCAGCGAGTTCATCACCCAGTGGCGGCCCGGCAGCCCAATCCGGTACGTGATTTCTTCTCCATCGACCAACGCCCCAATGATTGATCCTTCACCATCTAAACTGACCTGGGTGACCCGGACCCGAGCCTCAGGATGGCCGCCGAAACCAATGACGGTTTTGACGTTTGACGCGATGGCCGCGGCATGAAGATGGTCATACAGCGTGCTGTCCCGATTAAGGACGGCGGCGCCGTCAGCCGCTAAACCTTGGAATATTTCAGCCTTGGCTGCGGCGATCGCCTCGATTGACTCAAAATTGGCGCTGTGCACGGCTTCGACATTGGTAATGACGGCAACATGGGGGGACACCATCTTCGTCAACGGGGTGATTTCTCCGGCATGGTTCATGCCGATCTCAAAAATGCCGAAGGCGGTGTCCACCGGCATCCGGGACAGACTGAGCGGCACCCCCCAATGATTGTTGTAGCTGCCCTCGCTAGCGATGCAGCGGCCTTGCCGCTCAAGCACGCAGCGCAACGCCTCTTTGGTGCTGGTCTTCCCGACGCTGCCGGTGATGGCGATGATTTTGGCGTCGGTGCGGCGGCGGGCGGCCCTGCCAAGATCTTCCAGGGCAATGGTGGAGTCATTGACCATCAGCAACGGCGCATCGTCATCAACGCCCTCGGGCCGGTGGTCGACCACTGCCGCCGCGGCATCGGCAGCCAACGCATCGGCAACGAAATCGTGACCGTCGAACTTGGGGCCCCGGATGGCGATGAACAGGTCACCGGGGGTGACCATGCGACTGTCGATGGAAACCCCCTCGGCCCGCCATTCACTGTCGGTACGTCCGTTGGTGGCGGCCGTCGCTTCGGCGGCGGTCCAAAGTCCGAATTCCATTGCCGGGGTCATGAGGACACCTTGCGCAGTGCGTCGCGGACGACATGAACATCATTGAAGGGCCGGATTTCGGTGCCGATGACTTGCCCCTTTTCGTGACCTTTTCCGGCGACGACAAGAATATCCCCGGCCCTGAGGCCCTTGATCGCCGCGACGATCGCTTCGGCCCGATCGGCAATTTCCGTTGCCGACGGAACCGCCGCCAGAATTGCTCCTCGAATGTCGGCGGGGTCCTCGGTGCGGGGATTGTCGTCGGTGACGATCACCACATCGGCTTTCTCCTTGGCGATGGCTCCCATCTCGGCGCGTTTACCGATATCCCTGTCCCCACCGCACCCGAACACAACATGCAAGCGTCCGTCGGCATGGGGACGTAGCCCCTCGAGGATGCTGTTGAGTGCCTCCGGGGTGTGGGCGTAATCAACGAAAACGGGGGCGCCCATGGGATGATTGCCGACAAGCTGAACCCGTCCGGGGGCGCCTTTCAACTGTTCCAGTTGAGCCAGGCAGGCTTCCGGGTCCTCGCCGGACGCCACCGCCAAAGCCAGCGCCGAAAGTGCATTGGAAATCTGGAACCCGCCAATGAGAGGCAGTTGGACCCGGGCGGATTTTCCGGCCACGGTGATGTCTAGGCGATAGCCGTCAGTAACGACCTCGCTGGCGTCCAGACAAACGTCGGTACCGGCTTCGCCATAGGTCATGACTTGCAGCCCACGGTCACGGCAGGCCGCCTCAACGGCGGCGGCGAATTCTCCATCGGCGTTGACGACGGCGATGCCATCGGCGGCAAGGATGTCGGTAAACAGCCTCAGCTTTGAAGCCAGATAGTCGTTCATGGAACCGTGATAATCGAGATGATCGCGGGTCATGTTGGTGAACCCGGCAATGGAAACTTTGACCCCGTCCAGGCGGTGCTGAGAGAGGCCGTGTGACGACGCTTCCAACGCCAGCCGTTTTACACCGAAGCGCGCCAAATCGCGGAGGTTTCGGTGTAATTCGGCCGAATCGGGCGTGGTCAGGCTTTTCCGGTTCTCGAACCCCTGGGCGACAATGCCCAAGGTTCCGGCACTGGCCGCCTTGCGCCCCAGGCCGGTCCATATCTGGCGCAGGAAAGTAACCACCGATGTCTTGCCGTTGGTGCCGGTAACGGCGGCGATAAGGTCGGGCTGGGCCTCGAAAAAGTTCGACGCCATTAACGCGTATTGGCGGCGGGGATTGGAATCGCGCAACAAAGGCACGGTCTTTTCATCAAGGAGAGTCCCGTCCGGCGCCAGCACGCAAGCGGCGCCACGGCCCAGCGCATCGGCGATGTAATCACGGCCATCAAGTTGCGTTCCGGGAAGTGCGGCAAAAAGAAAGCCGGGCTCTACCTGCCGGGAATCACAGGTGAGCCCGATAATATCCGTTTCGTTAACGACCGTCTGGTCCGTCACTTTCATCTCGGTTCCATCCAAGACATCAATAAGTCGCAAGCGCCTGCTCCGGTGGGCCGACGGCATCGGCCTCACTTTTTTTGTCGCGCACATCAAGCACGGCCCGAACCCGCTGCAACATGAGGGTTTCGTCGGCTGCCGAATCGTTTCGCCTGGGTGCAGGGGAAGGGGATGCCCGGGAAACCGTGATGGGCGCCGGGGGAGGCGCTGCGGCGGTTTTCCGTTTCGATATCCCCGGTGATGCTTTTGGCGGCGTCGAAGCCTTGATCATGGGTTTTTTGACGGGAACCTTGGCCGGTTCAGGCTGGCGGTCGGGAGCCATGCCGATCAACGATGCCATGCGTTGGATGACCCGGCCAACCGCCGGCGCCGCGACCCAGCCGCCGGTGGCGTAATTGAATGTCCGCTTGTTGCCCTTCGGTTCGTCCACCATCACCAGCACGATGTATCTGGGCGCATTCATGGGAAACGCGCCGACAAAAGACGACAGGGTTGCATTCTTGCGGTAGCCCCGCACCGCCAGCTTGTCCGTCGTACCGGTTTTGCCGCCGACAATATAGCCCTTGGCAGCGGCCTTGCGCCCGGTACCGTTGGTTACGACCAAACGCATCAGGCCACGCATCAGTTCAGAGGTCTCTTCCGACAGCACCCTTTTTCCCGTAGACGAATTGCCGGCAACGGTTTTCAACACGGTGGGCGGCACATAACGGCCACCATTAACCAGGACGGCGACGCCACTGGCCAATTGCAGGGGCGATACGGCAATACCGTAACCGTAGGCGATGGTCATGGTGTTAATTTTACGCCACCGCTTGGGCACCAGGGGTTTACCGACTTCCGGCAACTCCAAGGCCGCCGGACGCAACAGGCCGAAACGGTCCAAATAGTCCCGTTGGGTTTTGGTGCCGACGTCGACGGCCATCTTTGCGGCACCGATATTGGACGAATAGACAATGATTTCCGGCACCGATAGCCAACGGTTCTTGGCGTGAAAATCACGGATGGTAAACCGCGAAATCTTGATCGGCTGGCTGGCATCATAGCTACTATTGAGATCGACCGTACCTGAATCGAGCGCCATGGCGGCGGTGAACAGCTTGAAGGTTGAGCCCATCTCATAGACGCCCTTGGTAACCCGGTTGAAGGCCGTTTCAGGGCCGGCGGAGGACGGCTCATTAGGATCGAAATCAGGCAGCGACACCAGCGATACCAATTCCCCCGAATTTGCGTCCAGCACCACCCCGGCGGCGCCGATGGCCCGGAATTCCCTGACCGCGGCTGCTAATTCCTGGCGCATCATCGACTGGATACGAATATCTAACGACACTTGAATGCGGTTTCCGGCACGAAGGGCCCGGTCGAAATTCTGTTCAAGCCCGGCAATGCCGCGACCATCAACATCGGTCAGGCCGAGCGCATGCGCGGCTAGACGTCCGTGCGGGTAGACCCGGCGTTCACCGCGCTGAAACCCCAACCCCGGCAGCCCTAATCGATTAACCTTGTAATGTTGTTTCGGTGTCAGGTTGCGGGTGATCCAGACAAACCTGGACTTTGTTTTGAGTTTGCCAAGAAGCTCCTGGCGATTGAGTTCAGGCAATTCCGTGATCAACTTGTCGGCGACTTCTTGGGCATTAAGGACGGCGCTGGGATCGGCAAAAAGAGAGGCCGTCGGCAGGCTCGTCGCAAGAAGAATGCCGTTGCGATCAACGATGTCGGCGCGCCCGGAAGCGACCTCCGGATTGGGTTCTATTTGCGCCAGCCTCGGTTCGCCGCCGGCCTGGAATACGGTCAAGTCCACCAAGCGCACGCCGATCGCCGCGAACGCCAGAGACAAAACGATGCCGGTAACCAACAAACGGTTGCGGCCGGTTTCCATCGCCTGTTTGCGGGCACCTTCGATCCTGCGGGCACCAGAGGATTTTCTTGTGGATTTTCCTGTCGTTTTCGATTTAGCGGCGGCCATCGAAACCCTCCTCGATCGCAATTTGCGCCGTCATCGGCATCACCGATCCATCGGTATCGGGTGTCCGTGAAGGGATATTCACCAACATCTCTTTGGCCGTGCCGATTTGTTGGGTTTCAATACCGCCCAGCCCCAAATGACGTTCCGCCAGGGCTTTTAGCCGTGCCGGTTGGTTGAGGTAGCTCCATTCCGCCTTCAGGACATGAAGCGCCTGACGGTCCTCGGTAATGGTCCGGTTGTATTCGACCAGTTCCCCCTCAAGGTCCTGGACCTGATACTTGACCACGAACAAGGTCAAGGTCAACGAAACGGCGAGAAGGAAAGTTATCAACATGGCCGGGCGAATCATGACGTCCCTTCCTCTCACGCAGCCTGACGGGCCGGCGCTTCGGTGCGCTCAGCCGCGCGCATCCGAGCCGACCGGGCACGGGGGTTGAGAGTGGTCTCTGCTTCCGTTGGCTTGACGACGCGGCGGCGCAAAAGCCGGAACGTCGGTTCCTGTAACGGCGTGGTATCGGGCGGCAGATGACGGGACGGTTTGGGCGCGTCGGCGGAACGGCCCCGCAGAAATTCCTTCACCTGACGGTCTTCGAGGGAATGAAACGACACCACCGACAGCCGTCCACCTGGACCCAGCAGCATTTCGGCGGCATTGAGGCCACGTTCCAATTCACCCAGTTCGTCATTGACGTAAATCCTTAGCGCCTGGAAGGTGCGGGTGGCCGGATCAATCCCGTCCTTTGACTTGGCGACAACGCGGCGGACCAGTTCCGCCAATTGGCCGGTGCGGGTGATCGGGATTTCCTTGCGGGCCTCGACGATGGCTTTGGCGATGCGCCTGGACAGGCGCTCTTCGCCATACCGGTAAATGATATCGGCGAGTTCCGCCTCCCCGAGCTGATTAACGGCTTCGGCGGCGGTCATCCCGGATTGCGCCATCCGCATATCCAACGGCCCGTCGGCGCGGAAACTGAACCCGCGCTCGGCCTCATCGATTTGCATGGAGGAAACGCCCAGGTCGAGGGCGATGCCGTCGATCCGCTCAACCCCGACGTCGGCCAGAAGCGGGACCATATCGCCGAAGCGGCCGTTCAACACCGTCAACCGGCCTTGATAGCGTTTCCTCAGGTCGGCGCTTTGGCTATGCGCCTCCGGGTCACGGTCGATGCCCCAGACGGTACAAACGGCGGCGTCCAAAAGCGCCTTGGAATACCCGCCGGCACCGAAGGTGGCGTCCACGTAAATGGCGCCGTCCCGGGGGGAGAGAGAGTCCATCACCTCGGCAAGCATCACCGGGGTATGCGCGCCCGAACGGGAGAGAGGGGGGGTCATTGTTACGACTCCTCCCCTTCCCGTTTCGGCGGCTTGCGTAACTGTAGGGTGGAGCCCTTCGCCCGGGCGCGATCAAAGGCCTGGCCGCGATTGGCTTCATAGGCCTGAGGCTGCCAAATTTGGAAGCGGCGCCCGCGCCCGACGAATAATGTCTGATTGGTGATGCCGGTGGCCTTGAGGATTTCCCGAGGCAGCGTGATCCGACCTTCCGGATCGAACGGCAGGCGGTGGGCGCTTTCTAGGATCACCGAAAGATCATCCTGCTCATCGGAGAACATCGGCAGGTCTTCAAGGCTATCGCTCAGACGTTCCATGAATTCCTCGCCGCACGCCTCGAAGGCGTTGAATTTGAATAGGGGATAGGCAAAAAGGCCGCTGAAGGATTGTTCGACAAAAGCCAAGCGGAAGGGTTTGGGTACCGAGACCCGCCCTTTCTTGTCGATTTTGTTGACGTATCTGCCAACAAAAAGAGCCATAACAACCCCTCAAAATAACCTTTGTTAACAACAGCTTTACCTGTTGCAGCCCATCCTGTTTCGGTTTCAGAAAACCCCCGCAGACCGTGTTTCACCCATGCCCGTAAATTGGCTAATAATGGGATATCATGGGTTTTAATGGGCGTCAATGGGATACCATGCATTTTTATGGGTTAACAAAACCTTTCCAAGGCGCGGATTTCCGTGGCCTTTTCATAATTTCGCCGGGCCGCGCGCAGGCCTCTGAGACGGGTCGCCGCAAACGATCCATTGGGCGCCGGGATTTCGTCGGATTTGTGGCCTGAGCAAGGTGGTTTTGGGGCCGTTGCCGGCCGCTTCGTAACGGCGGCAGAAATAACCAAAAAAGAAAAAGCCAGACGGTCTTTAAGCCGGGTTCTGTCCACCCCCCGCAAATGAATGAGGGGGGATAGATGGCCATTCATCTGGGACGCCCGTTACCGGACGCCTCGCGCGACCTACCCGGGCGGCGGCGCGGAAACCCGCCTGCTGAATAAATTCAACATGCCGCCCCTATTTGGTCTTGCTCCCGGTGGGGTTTACCCTGCCGCCCCCGTTACCGGCGGCGCGGTGCGCTCTTACCGCACCCTTTCACCCTTACCTTGGGGCCGAAGCCCGTCAGGCGGTTTGCTTTCTGTGGCACTGTCCCTGGGGTCGCCCCCGCCGGCCGTTAACCGGCACCGTGTTTCCGTGGAGCCCGGACTTTCCTCCCCGCCGGGGCGAACCCCGGAAGAGCGGCCATCCGACCGTCTGGCAGGGCCTAACTTAATCCCAGGGGCGGCAGGGTCAAGTGCCGCAACGCTCCAGCAGCGCCCGCAACCGCCCCGCGGTTTCCGCATCGGCACTGCCATCAAGGCTTTCCGGGTGGAAATGACGTTGGAAGGCGGTGATCGCCGCCGCCGCGTCGGTGACGTCATAGCCGTAGTCCGACAGCATCGCCGGGACCTCAGCAGGATCGCCGTCCGAAACATCACCATCCGGCCACAGGCCGATGCCCGCCGCCGCCAGCCCGGCCCAATCGAACAATTCACCGGGATCAGTCTTCCGCGCCGGCGCCACATCGGCATGACCGACGACGTTGCGGGCGGGGATGGGATGACGGTCCAGAATCTTCACGGCTAGTTCCTTCAACGCCGCCATCTGCGGCGGCGGAAATTCGCGGTAGCCGAATTCGTGACCGGGGTTGACCAGTTCGATGCCGATGGAGCGGGCGTTGATGTCGGTTGCGCCGCGCCAGAACGAAACGCCGGCGTGCCAGGCGCGCCGGTCTTCCTCGACCAGGGCGTAAACCGTCCCTTCCTCGTCAATCAGGTAGTGGGCGCTGACTTTTGCCGCCGCGTCGCACAGACGGTCGAGCGCGGCTTCAGGGGTTTGCATGCCGGTGTAATGCAGGACCAGCATGTCGATGGGCGTCGTGTTCGGGCGGTCGTCAAAGTTGGGAGACGGCCGCGCCACCGGCGTCATTTCAGCCCCCGTTCCTTTTCCACCAAGTCATAGGCGGCGTTGATGGCGGCCATTTTCTCATTGGCGACATCGATAAATTCCTGGGGCATGCCCTGGGCGATCAGGGTGTCGGGATGGTTTTCCCGGATCAGCTTGCGATAGGCCTTCTTGACCTCGGCGTCGGTGGTTTTTCGGTTGATGCCGAGCACCTGATAGGGATCGGTGTCCGTCGTGGTGCCGCCCCCGCCCCTGCCCTCTCTCCCGCCCTGGCCGCCGGTGGCGCCCATGTGAATGGCTTTCAGGCGGTCGAACTGTGGCTCGGTGAAGCCGAAAATCAGCGCCGTCTTGCGCAGGAAAATGATTTCGTCCGGATGCACGACGCCGTCGGCCCGCGCGATATGAAACAGCCCGCCCATTAATTTTTCCAGCACCGCCGGCTGATGGGCGAACAACATAGATATCTGTTCGGCATAGGGCTCGAACCCCTTGGCGTCTTGCTTGGCCTCGTTGAACAGACGCCCGACGTTCTCCATTTCCGCCGCCGGAATATTGAACATTTGCTTGAAGGCGTCGACCTCTTCCCGGGTGACCTTCCCGTCGGCCTTTGCCATTTTGGCGCTAAGCACGATGATGGCGGTGGTAAAGGCGACTTGCAGGGTGTCGTTGTTTTCGACCTGCGGGGTGTCACCTTCCTTCATCTTGTCATAGGCATGACCGGCAACGGTTCCCATGATCGCGCCCAGCGGCCCGCCCATGGTAAAACCAGCGACCCCGCCGATGACTTTCCCCCAGATGCTCATCGCGGTTTAATTTCCCTGGAACCCGATGCGCCCGGCCATGGGCAGTTTCAGGGCGAAGTCCTTGGCATCGACGCCGAAGGTGAGGCCGAGGACGTTGACCTCGACGCCTTCCTCGATCCCGGCCAACACCCCCAACAGCCCATACAGCGAGAACTGATAACCGGTGCGGCTGGGCGATACGTCGACGACGCCGCCGTTGGTGAGGAAGTCTTTGCCGATGGCGGTCGGCGGCAGGTCGAGTTTCAATTCCGGCACTTCGCGGCCCATATAGGCGACAAAAGTGTTGGAATTGGGACCGGGCCACAGCACATACTCATCGGCGAAAGGATAATTGCGCGCCGCGGCATCGAGCCGCTTGATCACGTCATCGATGCCGTCACCGCGAAGGTCGACCAGCACATCCGGCACCGAGCCGAACCAGCGCCGATCCGGCACACCATCGTCGATCACCAGGGCTGAACCGCCGCCGTGGTAGACCCGCCAGCCGACGACCTGATAGACGGTGTAGGTGAGCGCGTCTTTCGGCTTTGCCGCGACCCACGTATGCACACCGAATAATCCACGCCAGTTATAGGCGCGCGCGGCATAGACCTGGATCACCGCTTCCGAGGTGACCGCCGGGTCGGGCGCGACGCCCGTGGACTCGCGGCTTGCCGTACGCCAATCAGCCATCACCGAATGCCTCCCAAATGCAATGACCAAGCCCATCAAAATAACTGACAGCGGGATCACCAACCATAACCGATTTTTTTGCCGTGTCTGTTTCATGGGTTCATCCTTCGTCAGAATGTAGTCAGGTGGTTTGAAATTTGCAAAACAAAGGCGCGTGAACAAAGCCCAGCGCCCTTTACCTGCCGGGAATATGTCTTAACAATACCCGCCGACCATGACCGACACAGTGGACACCATCATCATCGGCGCCGGCGTTGTCGGCCTCGCCATCGCCCGCCGGATGGCCATGGCCGGGCACGAGGTCGTCGTGCTGGAAGCCGAAGACGCCATCGGCACCGGCATCAGTTCGCGCAATTCCGAGGTCATCCACGCTGGCATCTATTACCCCGAAGGCAGCCTCAAGGGGGAATTGTGCCGGCCCGGCCGCGACGCGCTCTATGACTATTGCCAAAGCCACGGCATCCCCTTTAAACGCATCGGCAAGCTGATCGTCGCCACCGCCGAAAACGAAATCCACGCCCTCGATGACCTGTTGGTCAAGGCCGAGGCCAACGGCGTCGACGACCTGGAACGCCTCAGCGCCAACCAGGCCCAGGCCCTGGAACCGCAACTGGCGTGCTTTGGCGCGATCTTGTCGCCGTCCACCGGCATCCTCGATTCCCATGCCTACATGCTGGCGTTGCAGGGCGATGCCGAGGCCTTGGGCGGCGTCGTCGCGCTGTCGAGCCCGTTCGACGGCGGCGCGCTTTTTGATGACACCATCACCGTCCGCGTCGGCGGCGCCGAGCCGACGGCATTACGCTGCCGCCACTTCATCAACGCCGCCGGACTTGGCGCCAACGCCGTCGCCGCCGGGCTCGAAGGGTTCCCTCGCGAATCGGTGCCGCCGCTGTATTACGCCAAGGGAAACTATTTCACCTTGACCGGCAAAAGCCCGTTTCAACGGATGATCTATCCGGTGCCGGTGGAGGCCGGGCTCGGCACCCATTCGTCCACCGACCTCGGCGGGCAAACCAAATTCGGGCCCGACGTGGAATGGATCGAGGAACCGGACTATGTCGTCGATCCCGCCCGTGCTGAAAAATTCGCCATCGCCATTCGCCGTTACTGGCCGGGCTTGCCCGACGGCGCTCTCCAACCCGGCTACGTCGGCATCCGCCCGAAGCTGGTGCCACAAGGCGTGCCGAGAGGCGATTGGGTGATCCACGGCCCGGAGACCCATGGCGCCGCCGGCATCGTCAACCTCTACGGCATCGAGTCACCGGGGCTGACCGCATCGCTGGCGATCGCCGATTACGCCGCCGGATTGTTGGGCGTGGGCTAACATTTACCGCCGGAGCAGGACGATTATGGGGGGCACCCCACTGGCTGAACGAATAAAAACCGTCCTCAACAGGAGTACACATCCGATGTTTATCGTCTTCCTTACATTTTCAGACAACAAAGCGAATGCCGGCCAATTCATGGAAGGCCACAAAGAATGGATCACGCGCGGTTTTGATGACGGCGTGTTTTTGCTGGCCGGGAGTCTGTAACCCAATTTGGGCGGTGGGATCGTCGCACACAACACCTCACTATCGAACCTGCAAAGCAGAGTGAATACCGACCCCTTTGTGGCTGAAAACGTGGTGCAAGCTGAAATCCAGGAAATCACCCCGGCTAAAGCCGATGCCCGGCTAAATTTTTTGCTCGAATAGGCAATGTTTCTCTTGCGGGCATCGTGGCGGGGGTCTTATGGCAAGCCTGGGGCGCATCAATCACCTGACGTAAGAAGCGCCGTTGACATCGATGGTCTGCCCGGTGGCGTGGGTGGCCAGGCCGGAAGCCAGAAAACAGATGGTGTTGGCGATGTCGGATGCCGGGGCTATCTCCCCCATTGGGATTTCACTGATCACGCGGTCGCGCAATGCCGGATCATGGGCAAAGGATTCAACGGCCATATCGGTGGCGACGAACCCCGGCGCCACTGCATAGGTGTAGATGCCTTCGGCGCTATAGGCCCGCGCCAAGGTCTTGGTCAGTGAGATGATGCCGCCCTTAGACGCCGCATAGGACCAATAGTCCGGCCCGTCGCCGCGGAACGCCGCCCGGCTCGCGACATTAACAATCGACCCGCCGGCGCCCTTTTCCCGCCAGTGGTTGATGGCTTCCCGGCACAAATCCGCCGTCGCCACCAGATTAATTTGAAGTGTGCGTTGCCACGCCTCCCGCCAGTGCGCATCGGTGCAATCAACTTCCGCCGGATAGAACACCCCGGCATTGTTGACCAAAATATCGATGTGCCCTTTCCAGCCTATCGCCGCTGCCCACAGCCCCGAGGCCGCTGCCGCTTCGTTGAGGTCGGCGCCGACAAGATGACATTGGTCGGTGCCGGCGTCGGCCGCCGTTTTTTCAGCGGCGTCACGGTTTGACCCATAATGGACAACGACCGAGCCGCCGGCCGACACGATACCGCTCACCGTGGCCGCGCCTATGCCGCGTGACCCGCCGGTCACCAAGGCGACTTTCCCTGAAAAATCAATCATGGTTGTTCCCGATACCGAAAATGTTGCTGCTACCCGGCGTCATCGAGAACCTGCTCCATAAACGACAGGGATTCTTCTGCGAAGCGCCACATATTCTGTTCCCTGTCAGACACCCCCGTTTCCAGGGTCATCGATCTTTCCAGCGGTCCGGCGATGGCAAAGCACGCGTGTCCAGCCGCGTCGCCGTAACTGTTTCCCGTCGGCCCGCTGGCGCCGGTCTCACAAAAGCCCCAGGTGGCGCCCAGCCGCTCCCGCATGGCCCTTGCCACCGCCTGGGCATATTCCTCCGTCGCCGGACGCATGGTGAGGATCTCCTCGGACAAGCCGAGCAGGCCTAACTTGGCGTCACGGGTATAGAGGGCGGCGCCGCCAAGGAAATAGGCCGATGCCCCGGGCACTGACAGCAGCGCCGCCGAAATCAAGCCGCCGGCCGACGATTCCGCGACGGCAATCGTTTCCGCCCGACCCTTCAGGCATTCCCCGAGGGTCGCGCCCAGAGTGGTTAATCCGTCCATATCAGTTCCATCCCGCCTGTTTGGCGCTGGTTACGTCAGTCAGTGTATTGTGCTTCGGGGATTGTGCAATAGCGACTGGGAAGGCGAATGGCCGCTGATGGCTTTTAGAAAACAATGGGAGAGAAAGAGCCCGTTGCTATGCGGCGCCGAGATCTCGGTATTCCCGCCACCGTCACCCGCCGCCGGCCAACTGCGCCTTCAACTGCTTGGCGGCAATGGCAAAGCCGCCGTCGCCGCC
>PTLL01000018.1 GCA_002938315.1 Alphaproteobacteria bacterium MarineAlpha3_Bin2
TTTGGCGGCGCCGGGACGAAATGGTCCCAAAAACGCCTCCAAGCCTCTTTTTATGGTTACAGCGGGATTTTTACCCGTCGGCGTTGATCTGTTCAATCAATTCACCCAGCACACGTTCCGCATCGTCGACATCGACCTGACACGTGCCGGCGTTTTCATGCCCGCCACCGTCGTATTTTAACATCAAATCGCCGATGTTGGTTTTCGATGTCCGGTTGACGATGGATTTGCCAGTGGCAAACACGGTGTTTAACTTATTTAGCCCCCACATGACATGGATGGAAATATTGGTATCCGGGAACAGGGCGTAGATCATGAACCGGTTGGTTGCTTCAATGACTTCTTCTTCGCGCAAATCCAACACCGCCAGATTGCCGTGAACGGTGGTGCAGCGTTTGATCTGTTCCTTCGATGATTCCAGGTGATCGTTATAGAGATCAACCCGTTCGGCGACATCCGGCAACGCCAGGATTTCATCGACGGTATGATCGCAGCAATAATCGATCAGCTGCATCATCAAGTTATAATTGGAAACCCTGAAATCTCGGAACCGGCCAAGCCCTGTACGGGCATCCATTAGGTAATTCAACAACGGCCAGCCATCGGCATTGAGAATTTCATCTTCTGAAAACTGGGCGGAATCGCCTTTATCCACGGCGTCCATCATGTCATCGGATATGCTGGGGAATTTGTCTTTGCCGCCGTAATGGTCATATACAACACGGGCCGCTGAAGGTGCCTCCGGGTCAATAATATGAATTTCCGGGGTCTTACCATCGGCGCGGGAGACTTCACTGGAATGGTGGTCGAATGCCAGATGCACGCCATCCACGTACGGAAGGTTTGTGGTGATGTCGGTACCGGAAATCAAAATCGTCCCGTCCTGCATGTCCTTGGGGTGCACGAACTTGATGTCATCAATCATGTCCAATTCTTTAAGAAGCACCGCGCATACCAAACCATCGAAATCGCTACGGGTGACCAACCGAAATTATCGTCGCTCATTGTGGCTCCCTCTCAAAACTACCTTCCCTCGCCGGGGCATTAACATTGCCCGGGCATCTTACCCTAATCTTTTGGCCAAGTAGAAGCCTGTTCCCTAATTCAACAAACTCGAAACATGGCGGAAGCGTCTAAAGGTTCGGTTAAAGTCCTAGTGTTTAGGATCAGGAAAACGGAATTCATGCGCCAGCCAGACGGCAATGCAAAGTAAAACCAGGGCCCCTGTCTGGTGCAAAGCCGCCAGGGGGACCGGCACTACCAACAACAGCGTCGATATCCCCAACCCTACCTGCACAACGGCCACCGACGCCAACACCTTGGTGGCCAGACCCTGGGCTGTGGTCAGCTGCTTTGTTCCCGCCCGCCACCAGAACACCATGACGGCAACGAAGGTGGTCACTGCCAAAACCCGGTGATCGAATTGAACGGTGGGGATATTTTCAAAAAAATTCAAATAAAACGGTGAAAGGGCCATTATTCCCTCGGGAATAAAGCCGCCCCCCATTAGCGGAAAAGTATTGTAAATATGCCCGGCGTCCAGCCCGGCGACGAAAGCGCCGGATAGCGCGGTAAGGGTAATGAGGGTCAACAGGCCCCAGACCCCCCTTTTAAGTCCGATATCCGGGGTGGCGGACGGCGCCGGACGAACCAACCCTAAAGCCACCCACAGCATTGCGGCCAAGATTGCCAACGCCAAGCCTAGGTGTGCGGCCAGACGGTACTGGCTGACATCGGGCCGGTCGACCAAGCCGCTTTTAACCATATACCACCCCAAAACCCCTTGCAGGCCCCCAAGGATGAAGAGAACGACAAGCTTCGGTGCCAACTGTCGGCTGATCCATCCCCTGATCCAGAACACCACCATCGGCACCAAAAACGCGACGCCGATCAGGCGGCCCAAAAGCCGATGCGTAAATTCAAACCAGAATATCGACTTAAATTCGGCCAGGCTCATACCCTGATTGACCTTCAGGTATTCCGGGGAATTCCGGTAATCGGAGAACACCGCCTCCCATTCCGCCAGGCCCAGCGGCGGCAGCCATCCCGTTACCGGGTGCCAATTGACCATGGACAGTCCAGATTGGGTAAGCCGGGTCACGCCTCCGAGAATAACCATGAAAAAAACCATCGCCGTGACAATGAATAACCAGACCGCAATGGACTTGTGATGCGTTGAAAACATGCCGAGGGTTTATACCCGTTAAAGGCGGGAGATCAAACGTCCGGAGCGACGATTTCCCGGCCCAAGGCACGGGCCCAGCAACATATAAACTTTGCCGACGTCCGACGATAAGAAAATGCTCTTGAGCAAGCCTTCCTGGTCGCGTTTTTTGGATTCGTCGAGCAAGACCTCAAACTCTGAGAAATAGCGGGTCACGTAATCGCGGAATTCGCCATCCACCTGATACTTGTCGCGGATCGAGACCAATTTAGCTTTTTCCCGGAAACCCAGCATTTTACGGACAAAAATTCCCTGTTCGCCTTTGTTGAAGCGGCGCCAATCATCTTCGGTTATCTGGGTTTCCATTAATCGGCTCATATCGATGGTAATGGATTGCAAACTTTCGGAAATGAAGCTCGCCTGATTGACGAAATCCTGGATTCCGGTTTCCGCCTTGCGTCCCTGCAAGGCTTCCAAAAGTGCATTGGCCTCGTTGGAAGCGCTACGCATTTCCGTGGTCTGATAATCGAGCGCCTGAGTAACCTGATTGGCGTTCTGGGCAACGCTGGCTGTGATCCGGGATAGCGCATCGGAATGGCTGGAGACCCTTTGATTCCAAGCAGCGACCTTGCCGAGGGCAGGTTGCTCCAGCCGAGCATACTCTCAACGTAATCGTAAGAGCCCTTCAACCAGGCAGCGGAAAGGATGACGCCAGCAATGGTATAAAGCCGGTAGCGTAGATAGAAGGGCTTGTGCCAGGGATCGCCGTCGCTAAGCGCCCCGTCTTCTGAAATTTCTTCAAGTTCCTCAATGGGGTCGGGCAGGTCATCCGGTTGATCACCCGGTTTATTGTCAACCTTCTTGCCGGCACCTTTGCTTGAATTTTTGGCCATAAGTGCGGCCCCGCCTTTACTATTCGACCGCCCAGGATCAAGCAGGATCATACACCACTAAATACAGTGGGTAAATGGCCCAAAAATCACAAGATGTGGATATGTTTGGGCGCTCCGTAGACGCCAACCCGCTTCTAAAACAGGTGCTGGCCGCCGGTCACCCATATCTCTGTACCAGTTACATAAACGGAATCCCCCGAGCATAAGTAAAAGACGGTGCCGGCAACGTCCTCAGGGGTTCCCATGCGTTCCAGGGGAATACGCGGGATCAGCATTTCATATTCAGGGCCGACCATTTCGGTTTCGATCTCTCCGGGCGCAACGGCGTTGACGCGTACGCCCAGGGAAGAGAATTCATTGGCCATTTCCCTGGTCAGGCCTGATAGGGCGGTTTTCGAAATCGAATATGCCGACCCGGCGAACGGGTGGATCTTGTGCCCGGCGATGGAGGTGATGTTGACGATGGCACCGGCACCTTTATGCAGCGCCGAGGCAAAACCGCGGCTGAGCTTCAAAGGCGCGAACAGATTGAGCTCGAAGACCTCGTGCCAGGCCTCGAGGTCGCCGTTGAGACAGCCGAGCCGTTCCTTGTATTCGGATTTGGGCGACATGCCGGCATTGTTGACAAGCGCGTGCAGCGGTTGGTCGCCGAGGGCGGCATTGGCTTCCTCGATGAAATTGGCGAGACTGTCTGCATCGCCCAGGTCGGTGGGGATGTGGCAGGTCCAATTGGGGTCGCGCTTGCAGGCCTCGGGGGTGTCGTCGCGCGAACAGGTGATGATCTGCCAGCCGCGTTCCAGAAACATTCTGGCAGTGGTGTGGCCAATGCCGCGGCTGGCGCCGGTGACAATGACGATTTTCCTGCTTTCTTCCATGCCTCGACGTTAGGCCATTGAGCAAATAGTTTCCAGAGTACTTAGCCGGAAAAATTGGTAGACTGCTCATATGTGCGCGCGTTTTGAACAAAATGCACCGCCCGGAGATTTGGAAAAGCGGTTCGGTTTGGATGTCCCGCCGCCGACCCCGAACCAGCTGGAATTGCGACCCACTGATTTGGCCTTGGTGATAGCTTCGGATGCGACCAAACTATTGACTTGGGGCTTGAGCGTCGACTGGGACAGCAAGCCCATCATTAATGCGCGGGGCGAAAGCCTTACCCAAAAAAAAACCTTCCGGGATTTATTGGAAAACCGCTGTCTAGTTCCGGCGACGGCGTATTTCGAATGGCGCAGGGACGGTAGCGGAAACCATAAAAATCGGATCGAAACGGCGATTGAGGACATCTTCGCCTTGGCCGGCATCATGGACGGGGACCGTTTCACCATCATAACCTGCGCGCCGGCACCACCCATCGCCCATATTCATAACCGCATGCCGGTGATTTTGGAGAGCGCCGCGGAAGCCTCATGGATCGATACCGCCGCAACTTTCGCCGATGTTTCCGAGCTTCTCATTCCCTATAAGGCAGGCCCACTGAAGGCTGAAGAAGAAACGCCACCGCCACCCCGACAGCCGGATTTATTCGGTTAATGCGCCATGAATAGGGGAATAGTCGCTTCTTCCAAAACATGGCGGGTGACGCCGCCAAGGATCAATTGACGCATGCGGCTGTGGGTGTAAGCACCCATCACCAGCATTTCTACGCCGGATTCCACGCAATCCGCCAGCAAGGCAGCACCGATGCTTTGCCCGTTGGCGGTAAAGGTGCGGGCATCGGGTTGTATACCATGCCATCCCAAATACGCAGCCAGTTCCGGTCCCCGCGCCGCCGACGTTTGGTCGCTGGCCGCCGTCAACACAGTAACCTTACCCGCACCGGCAATCAGTCCCAGGGCCGAGCCCACTGCACGCGCCGATTGCGCCGAGCCGTTCCACGAAATACCGATATGGCCGCTGAAATTATGGCCCTCGCCGCCGGGAGGCGCGACCAGCACCGGGCGACCGGAATCAAACAATGCTGCGTTCAAGGTTAAGGTCGAGGAAACATCGGAGGTCTTGGTCGGCCTGCCGAGAACAATCAAATCAGACAGGCGGCCTCGCCGTGCGGTGACTTCATCATCTCGGCCGATTTCCTCGCTCCAGGCCGCCGTCGGCCCTGACCCACCGGGTTCGGTGGCGACCTCAAGGGAAAGTTGCCCGACAAGTTCATCGAAAACCTGTCGTCCCTGGGCAGCCCGGTCGCTGCCTTCCTTTTCGGTGATTTGGATCATGTCTTCTATCATCGACACCGACATCCCTTCCCCCAAAAGCGGGATCGTGTCCTTGGGGTCGGAACGCACATGCAGAACATTGACATGGGCGCCGAGGTCACGGCCGATGGTCAATCCCAACTCCATTACCGGTTTCATGTCATCGCTACCGGCAAGCGGAACAAGTATGGTCCGAATGTTCATTGCTTTCCTCCTTCCCATTCTATTTTCGCGTTTTTTTTCTTGTCGCCTTTAGAGTTTATCATAGCGCGAATTAGTCGCCGAGGATATCCAAACCCACTTGTACTAATTCAACCTTGTCGACGCGCTCCCGCCGCAGGGATGGTCAATGGAAAACCGCCCGTTCTTCTTCAATGCCCTCCGGGTCTTCGTGGATTAAGACCTCGGCGTTGGGAAAGGCCTCTATCACCTTCTCCTCGACGGAATCGGAGATGGCGTGGGCGTCGAGAAGAGACATGTCACCATCCATTTCTAAATGCATCTGAATAAAGACCATGTTCCCCGCAGAACGGGTGCGCAGATCGTGAAGCCCCAAGACCTTGGAATGGGCGAGCACGATATCAACGATGGTCTGGCGCTCATCGTCGGCCAGTTCTCGATCCATCAGCATTTCGTAGGAGGCCGACCCAATTTTCCAGGCCCCCCAAACGATGTACCCGGCAATCGCCAAAGCGAATACCGGGTCGGCCCAGCTCCAACCCAGATTGCCGACCAACACCAAGGAGACGATGACGCTGATATTGACCAACAAGTCCATCCGGTAATGGACTGAATCGGCGGTGATCGCGACGGACCCGGTTTGTTTGACGACGTGGCGCTGAAACCCCACCAACGCCAACGTCAACACGATCGCCAGCACCATCACCCAGTAACCGATAGCGGTGTTGTCAATGGCCCGGGGGTGCAGCAAGCGTTCACCGGCTTCGATTGTCAGAAACGCCGCCGAGCCGCAAATAAATGCCGCCTGCGCCAGCCCCGATAGCGCCTCGGCCTTGCCATGTCCAAAGCGGTGTTCCTTATCGGCGGGTTCCAAGGCATGGCGGACGGCAATCAGGTTCAACAGCGAAGTCCCGACATCAAGTAATGAGTCGATCAAGGTCGATAACAGACTGACCGCCCCCGTCGATACCCAGGCGGTGAACTTGGCCGCGATCAGGATCGACGCGACGAAAACCGATGCATAGGTGGCAAGACGCATCAGCCGGGCGGCGCGTTCCGGCGACAACCGTTGACCGTCGTTGGATCGATGTTCAGGCGATGGCGCGTCGTCGGGCATGGCGGTTACGAGCCTTAAGGAAAAAGCTTCTCCGAAGTCCAACCGTCCTTGGTGCGCTGGTACGCCCAGCGGTCATGCAGGCGGGATTTTCGTTCCTGCCAAAATTCGATGGCGCGGGGATCAAGCCGGTAGCCGCACCAAAAGTCCGGCCTCGGCACCGGGCCGACATGGAATTTGGCGGCGAATTTGGCGACATTTTTTTCAAGATCGAATTTGGTCTTCATCGGCCGGGACTGCGCCGAGGCCCAGGCGCCGATCTGCGCGCCCCGGTCGCGGGTTTCGAAATAGGCATCGGCTTCTTCGTCGGCGATAATGCTCACGGCGCCGTCGACGCGCACTTGGCGGCCCAGCGATTTCCAATAGAAACAAAGTGACGCCTGCGGGTTGGCGGCAATTTCCTCCCCTTTGCGGCTTTCGGCATTGGTGTAATAAACAAAACCCCGATCATCGACGGCCTTCAACAACACCATGCGAACGGACGGCTGCCCGTCGGGCGTCGATGTCGCCAGCGCCATGGCATTGGGATTGACGGACTCGCCCGCCTCGGCCTCGGCTAGCCAGTCCTTGAATTCGACGATCGGATCTTTGGTTTCGGTGACAGTCATCACAGCCAACGTTGTTTCAATGAGTTATTAAAGAAGCATCTCTAATATTCAAAAGCGCTCCAATTCCTGCCATAATATAGGTCCATGTTGAGCGTGGCGAGTATGATCGAATTCCAATATACCCGAGGTTCATAAAATGAATATTTTGAAAAGCCTTTCACGTGTTTCCACCGCTGTAATAATTTCCGTCCCGCTTATTGCCTGCCAAACCCTGCAGGATAATCCTAAGCAGACCGGCGGCACCTTGCTGGGCGCCGGGCTCGGCGCCCTGATCGGATCGCAAATCGGCAGCGGCAAGGGCCAAATGGCTGCCATCGCCGTCGGTGTGCTGGCCGGCGCCTGGGCCGGCAGCGAAGTCGGCAAGTCCCTGGACAAGGCCGACAGGGCCTATGCCGAACGCACCGCCCAGGACAGCCTGGAATATGCCCAAATCGGGCAGGCCAAAGCGTGGCGCAATCCGGATTCCGGGAATTCCGGTACCTTTACGCCGACCCGGACCTATCGTACCCAGGATGGCGCTAATTGCCGTGATTTTGAGACCACCATCTATGTCGATGGCGAACAGGAAACCGGCACCGGCCGGGCGTGTCGTCAATCGGATGGAACCTGGCAGATCGTCGGCTGAGCAGGTATTGGAGTGCTTCGGGGTCTATACCATAGTCCTCCCGGAGCATGAAGGACCCTTATAAAATTCTCGGCGTTCTCCCCGACGCCAGCGAAGGTGAATTGAAACAGGCTTTTCGCCGCTTGGCGCGAGAATGCCATCCCGACAGCGATCCCGGTAACCCGGGGGCCGAAGACGAGTTCAAGGAGCTGTCGGCGGCCTACGATCTACTGTCCGATTCCGACCGGCGTGAACGCTACGACCGTGGGGAAATCAGCGGCGACGGGAGCAAACGCACCCAATCGGCCAAAAAACCCGCTCCTAAAAAACAACCCACCCGCCCGGCTGGCCCTAAACGCAGCAAGACCGCGGGCCTGAAGATCAAGGGCGCCGATGTGGAATACACGCTGAAGGTCAGTTTCATGGAGGCCGCCGCGGGTGCAACCCGCCATATTTCCATGGCCACCGGTAAACGTCTCAAGGTCAACATCCCGCCGGGTACCGAGGAAGGCCATGTCCTGCGACTCATCGGACAAGGGATGAATGGGATCGGTGGCGGCAACAACGGTGACGCCTATGTTGAAATCTTCGTCGAGGCAGACCCTGTTTTTCGACGCCAAGACAACGACATCCACACCGACGTCCAAGTGACGTTGAGCGAAGCCGTGCTCGGCAGCAAGGTCGAGTTGCCGACCATTGACGGCAGCGTCACCGTTACCGTGCCCAAGGGTTCCAACACCGGTACCCAGCTCAGGCTCAAAGACAAGGGCCTAAAACCCGGTAAAAAGGGTGGCGGACCAAAAGGCGACCAGATCGTTCACCTGCAAGTCATCTTGCCGAAAAAACCGGACAAGGATCTCATCCGCTTTATAGAAAAATGGTCGTCAGACCATCCTTATAGTGTCCGTCCGAAAAGCAAATCTGCTTCAAAAAATTAAGACCGGGAATAAGAAACAGCCCAACCGTCTGAACCGTTACAAACTGCAATGAAATGTGATCGCCGGGCTTTTGCCTTTTCCAAGTGAATGTGTAAATTCTGATCCCTTGTTGGCCTCGCCCCGAAAGGGGCGAAAATAATGACTAAGGGGGTTTCATGACCGACTCCGGACAATTGATGGCAGGCAAGAAGGGCCTGATAATGGGTGTTGCCAACGATCGATCCATCGCCTGGGGAATCGCCAAAGCCGTTCATGGGCAAGGGGCGGAGCTGGCCTTTACCTACCAGGGAGATGCCCTGAAAAAACGGGTTGAACCGCTGGCCGAATCCGCCGGTTCTGATTTCGTGGTTCCTTGTGACGTTACCGACCCGCCGTCCATGGATGCAGTGTTTGCCGCCATTAATGAGCGCTGGGGTAAGCTTGATTTTCTGGTCCATGCCATCGCCTTTTCCGACAAGGATGAATTGAAGGGCCAATACATCGACACCTCGTTCGAAAACTTCGCCTCGACCATGAATATTTCCTGTTATTCCTTTACCGCCCTGGCTCAGCGCGCCCGGCCGTTAATGACCGATGGCGGCAGTATCGTCACCTTGAGCTATTCCGGGGCAGAACGGGTCATGCCCCACTATAACGTGATGGGCGTCGCCAAAGCGGCGCTGGAAACCAGTGTGCGGTATCTAGCCGAAGACCTTGGCCGCGAAAACATCCGCGTCAACGCCATTTCCGCCGGGCCGATGAAAACCCTGGCGGCGTCGGGGATCGGCGATTTCCGCTATATCCTGAAATGGAACGAATACAACTCGCCGCTTCGCCGCAACGTCAACCAGGACGACATTGGCGGCGCCGGGATATACCTGCTTTCTGATCTGTCCAGCGGCGTCACCGGCGAAACCCACCATGTCGATTGCGGCTACAATATCGTCGGCATGAAAGCCGTGGATGCACCGGACATTTCCGTTGTCTAACAGATGGGCTAAGGTGGGCCCATCATGAGCGCAAATACATTCGGTCACTTATTTAGATTTACTACCTTCGGCGAAAGCCACGGTCCTGCTATTGGCTGCGTTGTCGATGGCACCCCACCGGGTATTGCGCTGAGCGAATCCGATATCCAGGTCCATATGGACAAACGACGTCCCGGGCAGAACAAGTACACCACCCAGCGCAAGGAATCGGACACGGTGAAAATTCTGTCCGGCGTTTATGACGGCGTGACCACCGGGACGTCCATCGGCCTTCTGGTGGAAAACGAAGATACCCGCTCCAAAGACTATGACGACATCAAGGATAAATACCGTCCCGGCCACGCGGATTACACCTACGATCAAAAGTACGGGTTTCGTGATCACCGTGGCGGCGGCCGTTCGTCAGCCCGGGAAACCGCCATGCGGGTCGCCGCCGGTGCCATCGCCAGGAAAATCCTGGGTGACGGAGTCACCATCCAGGGCGCCATTGTCTGCATTGGCGATATCGCCATTAATCGAGACAATTGGGATTGGAACGAGGTCGGTAATAATCCCTTCTTTTCTCCGGATGCGGACTCCGTCCAGTCATTTGAAAAACTACTTGATCAAACCCGCAAGGACGGATCATCCGTTGGCGCCGTGATCGAAGTGACCGCGTCGGGCGCCCCCGCCGGATTGGGCGCGCCAATTTATGCAAAGCTCGATGCCGACCTGGCGGGCGCCTTAATGGGCATCCCCGCGGTCAAAGGGGTTGAAATCGGCGCCGGGTTCGAGGCCGCCAGGCTTGCGGGCGAGCAAAACGCCGATGAGATGCGCATGGACGGCGACAAGGTATCATTTTTTTCCAACAATGCCGGCGGCATTCTGGGTGGCATTTCCACCGGCCAGGACATCGTTGCCTGTTTCGCCGTCAAACCGACCAGTTCCATCCTGAAACCAAAAAGAACCGTCGATAAGGCCGGCAAGGATACCGAAATCATCACCAAAGGCCGTCACGACCCCTGTGTCGGTATCCGCGCCGTCCCCATCGGCGAGGCCATGGTCGCCTGCGTTCTCGCCGACCATCTGCTCCGCCACCGGGCCCAGTGCGGGTAAAGCCGCTGTAACCGTATTAAGCCAATTTTGCTTCGGCGTCCCTAAGGACCAATTCAAATACATCCCGCTGGGCGTGACTGCCGCCCATGCTGACGATGTTTTCGCGAACATTCCGTAGCAATCGGGCGGCGTCGGCGAAATTCCCGGCCCGGTGGGCGATCATGGCATTCGAGACGGTGCCCCCGACCCCGGCAAAAACACCACCGGCCCTGACCATGGCGGTGGCCATATCACGGGCCGCCTCCAATTGCCCGGCGGCGGCAAGGGCGGCGACAATATGGCAATCAATGAACGGTAAAAGCCGTTCCTCGCTCCGCCCCGCAGCCTTTTCCGCCAGCGCCTGCCAGCGGTTTCCGACATCCACACCGAGAAGCTCCAGCCTCAATAACAGGGAGACATTGTTGCACAGGTCCAAGTATTCGTCTGAATCCGGGTCCCAGATATCTTCGTCGTAAAGTCTCAACACTTCATCCAATTCACCCCGGTCCAGATGCATCAATGCCCGGTGCCACCACAGGTGATAGCGAAAATTGTTGGCGGCGTTCCAGTGGGACTCCAACCCAGTAATCCAATCGATACCTTCACTATGGCGATCCTGCATCTCCATGACATGGGCGACGGCATGAATGGCCCAGGGATTAACAACATCGATATTTACGGCGGCGCGTCCCGATTCCTCCGCCGCCGTGTAATCGCCGGACTCTTCCAGGGCAAACGCCCGCATGCCAAGGACAAATCCGTACCCTGGAATGCTTTCATCCCAGGCGCTGATTATGCGTTCAATAGAACCGAGCATGTCACCGGCCGCACCCAGGTAAAAATAGGTGTGATGCGCCAAACGCATCGCCAATAAATCCAGTGGGTGATCTGCAAGGATTTCCTCCCACACCCGCGCCGCTGCCCCAGGGTCGCCCTTTGCCCAATGCTGCAAAGCCCGAACATAAGCCTGCTCACGGGGCGATGCATCGGCCAGCCCCTCTTCCGCTCTCGCCAGGACCTTCGGCACGCGTGCCTGAAGCGGCCCCGAAGCCATCAAAAGAAAGAAATATCCTTTCAGGCAATGGCCCATAACTAAGCCCGGATCAATATCCAAAACGGTTTTCAACAGGTTCCCTGTTTCCCTCCCGATGGACAGATAGCTCCACACGGTTTCATCAAGGGCGGCGGCGGCGTCCGGGGCCGCTGTGGTCACACCGAGGCCCCATTGATTGGTTGCGAGGTCGTTGGTCATGAATTTTCTGATCCCTAGGGAATTAAGGCGAACCATAGCCGCTTTTGGCAAAAGTCTGCTGGAAATTTATAAACTGGGCCCTATATGTACCAGCGAATTAGGATAATAAAGGAAATCCCCATGCCGCAGATTTCAGAGGTCGACCCCGCAACCGCCCACCAGTGGTCCATTGATGGCGAGGCCGTCATTGTTGACGTCCGTGAACACCAGGAATTAGCACAGGCCAGCCTTGATGATGCCGTTCATGTGCCATTGTCGACTTTTGATCCCAGCCAACTACCGACCGATAGCGGTAAAAAAATCGTTTTTGTCTGTGGCCACGGCATTCGTTCCCTGCAGGTATGCCAATATCTGACGGATCAGGGTCTTTTGGAGGACGCCTTCAACTTGACCGGCGGCGTCGCCGCCTGGATGCAGTCCGGCCTTCCACTCAAATCCGGCACCTCATAAGTCTGCCCCTTTTATTTAAGAGTTGATGGCTCAGGTCTTATTAGGCCCATGACCTGGAAAAAGCACGCAAGGCCGCTGGCAAGCAAATTAAAATAAAGCAGGGCCGTATACGCAGGGCCGCGCTTTAATTCTCTTCGAAAACCGCGCAGATCAGGAATTCCTTGTTGCCGTCGGCGCCGGTCAGGGGGCTTTCGGTAATGCCGAGCACCCGCCAGGGGCTTTGATCGTTGATCCAGTTTTTAATCCGATCACAGACCTCTTGATGCAAGGCCGGGTCACGGACAATACCACCCTTACCGACGTTTCCCTTGCCGACCTCGAACTGCGGCTTGACTAGGGCAATGAGATGGGCGCCTCCCTGGGAATTAGGATTGGCCACAGCCATGGGCGCCGGTAAGAGTGTCTCAAGGCCAATGAAACTGGCGTCGCACACGATCAGGTCAATCGGTTCAGGAACCTCCTTGTCGCTCAGGTGGCGCGCGTTTGTTTTGTCCAAAACCACGACACGCTCATTCTGGCTGACCTTCCAAGCCAATTGGCCCTTGCCGACATCGACGGCATAGACCTTGGTCGCACCGCCATTCAACAAGACATCCGTAAAGCCGCCGGTGGAGGCGCCGATGTCCAAACAGACCCGCCCTTTCGCATCGATACCAAAATGCTCAAGTCCGTGCGCCAGCTTGACGCCGCCCCTGGATACCCAAGGATGGTCCGGACCCTTGATGTTCAGCGAAATGTCTTCGGCGACTTGAAGGCCGGGCTTGTCCAGGCGCCGGGTCTCGGACGTAACTAAGCCGGCCATGACCAGCGCCTGGGCACGGGTGCGGGTTTCCGCCAGCCCGCGTTCTACGAGCAATTGATCAAGACGGGATTTTTTGATCTTGGACACGGAATGTATTATCGCCTAGCGCCTATGTGTTTCTATTCACCACATAAAGGGCCAAGTCACTAAGCAAGCTGCCCTTATCCTCGAAGATTTCAAGGTGCGCCGAGGCTTGTTTGGCCAATATTTCGGCTTGTTCACGGGCCCTCTCTACACCCAAAAGCGACACGAACGTCGCCTTGCCGGCGGCGGCATCTTTACCGGTTTTCTTGCCGACCTCCTTTTCGTCGCCTTCGACGTCAAGCAAGTCATCGGCGATCTGGAACGCCAACCCGACATCATGGGCATAGGCGTGCAGGGCATGAAGGGCTTTCTCAGAAGCACGGCCGAGGATTGCCCCCATCTCACAGGAAACCGCAATCAAGGAACCGGTTTTCATGCGTTGCAGACGGGTGATTTCAGGCATTTGCAGGGGATGATCCTCGGCAAACAGGTCAAGCATCTGGCCTCCGACCATGCCGGCGGCGCCAGAGGCCTTGGCCAACGCCGAAATTAATTCCACCCGCACCGAAGAATTGCCGTGGGTGTTTTCGTCGGCCAGCACCTCAAAGGCTTTGGTCAACAATGCGTCACCGGCCAGTATCGCCGTCGCCTCATCGAATTTGATATGACATGTCGGCTTGCCGCGCCGAAGGTCGTCATCGTCCATGGCCGGCAAATCATCATGGATCAGGGAATAACAGTGAACAAACTCGACCGCCGCCGCGACCCGAAGCGCGGCGGCTTCATCAACGTTAAACAAATTGGCGCTAGCGGTGACCAGGAAAGGACGAATTCGCTTTCCGCTATTGAGCGACGTATAACGCATGGCCTCAACGACGCGGGCTTCCGGGCCGACCCCCATCATCAATATATCATCGAGTACGCCGTTGACCGCCTTGGCGTTATCGGCCAATGCTTTTTTTAGTTCTTTCACAAAAAATTATTCCAAGTCCGCAGGCTCGGCGCCGATATCGGCGTCATCGGGACCCAACACAATTTTATCGATCCGGACCTGAGCTTCCTTGAGCTTAGCCTGGCAATGTTTTTTTAACTGTGCGCCACGGGTGTAGGCACCGATGGCTTCGTCCAGTTTGACCTCACCGGATTCAAGGTTGTGGACGATATCCTCCATTTCAGCCAACGCATCCTCAAAACACAACTTGCGGATATCGGCGGGTATTTTATCTTCGGCCATTCGCCCCCCAAAAAATTTTAGTCAGCCATCAACACCCGGACATGGGCCTGAACGCTTTCCCGTAATGCGTCGAGATTGTAGCCGCCCTCAAGCAAGGACACCACCTTACCGGCGCAACATTCGTCCGCCACAGACAACAATTTCCTGGTAACCCAATCGTAGTCTTCGGTTTCCAGGTTGATTTGGGCCAAGGGGTCGCGGGCATGGGCATCGAACCCGGCCGATAACAACAACAGGTCGGGATTAAACTTTCTCAGCGCCGGCAAGATCCCTTTTTCGTAGCCCTTGCGGAAGGCTTGCGACCCTTCTCCCGGGGCCATGGGAACATTGAATATATTTTCAAATTCCCCGGTTTCATCGATGGCGCCGGTTCCCGGATAGGCTGGCCACTGATGGCTTGACCCGTAAAAAAGACCAGGGTCGTGCTCGAACATATGCTGTGTGCCGTTGCCGTGATGTACGTCGAAATCAATGACCGCGACCTTCTCCAGCCCATGCCGAGCGCGGCCGTGCATAGCCCCGATAGCGATAGAGTTAAACAGACAGAAGCCCATCGCCTTGCTGGACTCAGCATGATGTCCCGGCGGACGTACGGCGCAAAAAGCATTGTCCGCATCGCCTTTCATAACCTTATCAATGGCGTCGCACACGGCCCCGGCAGCGCGCCGGGTAGCCTCTCCGGACGCCGGTGACATGCCGGTATCGGGATCCAGATAAACGCGGCCTTCGGTGGGCATTTTCTCAAACACCTGCTCGACGTAATAGGGCTCATGCACCTGCTCGACCTCCTTAAGGTCGATTTCGGGCGCTTCATGGCGTTCCAGGGCGGCAAATCCTCCCTCTTCAAAACCCGCCATCACCGAGCGCAGACGATCCGGGCATTCAGGGTGCCCCTGGCCGGGGTCATGTTCGATACAGATGGGATGACTATAAAGCAGGGTCGTCACGATTTAGTCCCTTCCCTTTTCCACCGTGAGCTCCTTCAGGTATTCGACCAGCTGCGTCAATTGTTTGGGGTCAGGCACCAATTGCATCGGCATTTTGGTTCCCGGCAGATACTTGGCCGGCCCCTGGTCGAAAAGATCGTAAAGCGTCTTCTTATTCCAGCGAAAGTCAACGCCAGTCAGTGCGCTGGAATAGTTATAGCCTTCGACCGATCCAGCGGCGCGTCCGAACAAACCTGCAAAGTGCGGCCCGGACCGCCCCTTGCCATCGGCGCTGAGGGAATGACAACGGGCGCATTTTTTGTACACCTGTGCACCGGGATGGTCGCTGTCCAGCCACGGCTTTGGTTCATTGTCGCCTTCCGCCGCAAGACCGATACGATCCCCGCTTTCAAGGTGCCACACGCGAATCAGATCATCGGAACTGGCGGTCAAGACAAACCGGCCATCCGGTGAAAAAGCAGCCGACCAAATAATCGTTTTGCGGGCCCGGATGGCGCGAATAACGCGGAGCGGATTGCCATCCGTTAAATTCCAATGAACTAGTGTCCCTTCACGGCCTGCCGATAGTGCCGTCTTGCCATCCGGTGAAAAGGCTACGGTGTAAACCGGGGCTTCATGTTCTTTGTAGACCTTAACCTCGGTCATCGTTTTCAGGTCCCATAACCGCAGCGTCTTGTCGATGCTGGAAGACAACAAGCGCTTTCCGTCGGGAGATGCGCTCAACCCGGTAATGCCCAGTTCATGCCCTTCGAGGACGCCTTTTGACCGTCCCGAACCGATATCCCAGACCCAAATTTTTCCGTCATGGCCACCGGCGGCAATGGTTTTACCGCTTTCAGTGAATACCACGGTATTTACCGCCGAAGAATGGCGGAACACCTGGATGGCCTTGCCTTGGTTTAAATCCCAAAGACGCACCGTCCGGTCCCAGCTTCCGGTGGCGGCGTGCTTAGCGTCATTGCTTACCGCCAATCCCATGACTTTATGTTCATGCCCTTCAAGCCGCTGGATGGGTTTAAAAGTTTTAAGGTCCCAGACGATGGCAGTCTTGTCGTCGCTGGCGGTCAGGGCACGGTCAGCACCAATAAATTTGACACTGGTTACCGGCCCTTCATGGTCGTCGAGAACGCCAATTTCTTTCTGTTCAGCGAAATCCCAGAGACGCGCGGTGAAATCGAAACTTCCGCTCAAGACCTGACGGCCATCGTTAGATACATCCAACGCCCGAACCATGCCGCCATGTCCGGACATGTCAGCATTCGCCGGCCCGGCGACGCCAAGGAATACGAATAGGCTCACTAAAAAGCTAAGGGTAACGACAGCTTTAACCATCAATATTTCAAGAATACATCCCGATTAGAAGAGGTTGATGCCAACCCGTATTTTGAGGGGAAAACGAGGCCCTTGCCAAGGCCGTTTTTGGACTAAATCAATAAAAGCGATTTCTATGAAGCGGCCTAGGCTCTCAGGAAAGCAGAAATGGCTTCATCTCCTTGCTCATAAAATATTTCCCTATCTGTAATTAATAATATGAGGACAGAAAAGGGGCGAACAGCAATAGAACATATATGCGAACACCAAAATTATTGGGCCCATAATTTGCTCATTGATAAACCGGCGTTCAACGGGTGTTTACATATATAAGAAACAACTCTATGCGTGATGTTCATTATAGCTTTTATCCTACTTTTCCAGTACCTTGCGCCTTGTGGCACAGTTATATTGAGACTATCTAGTTTTTAACGAAAACGCCCGGCATCAGACCGGAATCTGATTCTCTAAGGAGCGTAGACCAAACTGTGTTTTTATCTTCATCAAACCTTTGCCCCACCGCCCTAAGACGTTGGATGGTTTTCGGAGCAATTCTAGTCGTCGCAGTAGCGATGATTACCGCCGCCTCGCCAGCAGGGGCGCAAGCAAATAAAAAGGATAAACGCCCGCCGATGCAGGTCGGCACCGATGCCGTGATCAGCGAGCCAATAAACCAAACCGTTCCGGTCATCGGTCGTTTCGTAGCCCGTCAGGCTGGAGTGGTCGCCGCCCGTATCAACGGGCCAGTCGCCAAAATCAGGGCCGAAGTCGGCGACAGGGTCAAGGCAGGTGACATCATCGCGGTTTTGGTGGATAACGCCCTAAAATGGAAACATGAGCTTCAAAAAGCCGAGGAGCAACAATTCCGGGCCGCCGTAGGCACCGACAAAGCGCGCCTCAAGCTCCGCCGGCAGGAACTGAAACGCCTTGAGGGGCTGATAAAATCCGCCGCTTTTTCACAAGCGCGGCTTGATGATAAGATTCAGGAAGTCGCTGTTGCGGAAAGCAAACTTGGCGAAACCCGTGGACGGCTTGCTATCGCCCGGGCCGACAGGAAGTTGACAGAGATCAACCTTTATAACGCTACCATTCGCGCACCCTATCCGGGTGTCGTATCCAAACGTCATACCGAGGTCGGCGCTTTTGTCAAAACCGGTGATCCCCTGGTGACCCTAATAAACGATAAGCATCTGGAGATCGAAGCCGAGGTTCCCGCCACCCGAACGATAGCACTCAAACCTTCCACCCGGATTTTAGCCTTTCTCAGTAAGTCCATCAGCATTACCACCCATGTTCGCGCCGTGATTCCGGATGAGAACCCCCAGACCAGAACACGTACTGTCCGTTTTGTCCCAGAAATAACGTCCCTGCATACCAATTTGGCTGTTAATCAAAGTGTCACCCTGCAACTGCCGATTAATAGCGCTAAAACCGCCACTACCGTCCACAAAGATGCTATTATTTTCCGCAAGGGAAAAACCCTGGTTTATATAGCCAAGGGCTCCAAGGCGGAACTCCGCCCGGTGTTTCTGGGCGAAGCCGTCGGCACTCGATTTATTGTCAACCGTGGCCTTGCCCCCGGCGATCTGGTGGTAGTGCGTGGTAATGAAAGACTGAAACCCGGACAAAAAATTCGCTACAAGGGCGCCGCCCAGGGCAACGCTAAGGATAAGGGTCAAGGCAAAGACAAGGCCAAGGGATAATAGAAAATGGACCTGATCCGTCTTTCCATTGAACGTCCGGTGGCAATCCTCGCCGCGGTGTTGATGGTGGTGATGTTCGGGATACTGGCATTGGTCCAAATCCCCATTCAACTGACCCCCGACGTTCGCAAGCCGGTGATCAGCCTGAGAACCATTTGGCCGGGCGCGGCGCCGGCCGAAATCGAGCGTGAAATAACCAACCGCCAGGAAGACGTGCTGAAGGGCATCAAGGGCCTGGACGAAATCATCAGCCAATCCCAGGACGGACGCTCTAGGATAACGCTTGAATTCGCCGTCGGCACTAATATGTCGGAAGCCATGTTATTGGTCTCCAACCGGTTGGACCGGGTAAATAATTATCCCAGCGAAGCCACTGAACCGTCCATCCGTACCGCCAGTTCCGACGACAACCCCATCGCCTGGATCGTGCTGATCCGGACCGAGGGCAATGATCGCCCCATGCACAGTTTCGGAGACTTCGCCGAAGACGTCATTCAGGACCGAATTGAACGTGTCAACGGCATTGCCCGTGTCAATGTCTATGGCGGCGCACTCAAGGAAATGGAAGTTGTCGTCGACCCCGAACAAATGGCCCGCTACGGCCTGACCGTCACAGAAGTTGTAAGAATATTAAGAGCCGCCAATTCCTCCCTTTCGGCGGGTGACGTGGAAGAAGGCAAACGCCGCTATGTAGTCCGAACCGAAGGTGAATTTTCCAACCTGGATGATGTACGCCGTGTGGTGTTGCGCTCTATCACGGACCCTGTAACGGGAAGCATCGCCAGGGTCACCGTTGGTGACATTGGCAAGGTCAATTTAGTCAGCAAGAAACCGACTGCATCCATCCGATTCAACGGTCAACCGGCCATGGTCCTTAACGCCGTTCGCGAAACCGGCGCCAATGTCATCGAGGTCATGCAGGACGTCCGCGCCGCCATCAAGGACCTCAACAAAAATATCCTTCCCGCCGAAGGGCTTCGCTTACGCCAGGTTTATGATGAAACCACTTACATCAATTCCTCCATTGACCTGGTTCAGCAAAATATCTTCGTCGGCGGCGCCCTAGCCGCCATAATGTTGCTGCTGTTCCTGCGTTCGGGCGGCGCCACCATGGTGATTTCGATGGCGATTCCGGTGTCTATCATCGGCGCCTTCGTTGCCATGGCGGCCTTGGGTCGATCCTTGAATGTCATCTCGCTTGCCGGCATTGCCTTTGCCGTCGGCATGGTCGTTGATGCCGCGATAGTGGTGCTGGAAAATATCTATCGCCACCGGGAAAGAGGTGCCAGCCGCGCCGAGGCCGCTTACCGCGGGACCCGTGAAGTTTGGCCGGCGGTGTTCGTTTCGGCGTTGACCACGGTCATGGTGTTCATCCCAATCCTGGTGATGCAACTGGAAGCCGGGCAATTGTTTCGCGACATCGCCGTTGCGCTGTCGGTGTCCGTTTTGTTGTCGTTATTGGTGGCGGTCACCGTGGTGCCGGCGCTATCGAACCGAATTCTCAATGTCTCCACTCTCGACGATACTAATAAAGAGGCCAAGAAACGGTTCAGAATTCCCGGCCTCGACGACCTCGCCAGTATGTTTGTTGAAACCGTATTGGCCTTTACCCGCCGGGTGACCAAAAGCCGCATGCTTGCCATTGGCGTCGTTGGCGCCCTGTGCGGCACTGGCGTTCTAGTGACCATGGCGCTGCTGCCGAAACTGGAATACCTACCCAGCGGTAATCGTAATCTTATTTTCGGTCACATCCTGCCGCCGCCCGGTTACAATCTTGAAACCACCACCAAGATCGCCAGCAAATTCGAGGCTAAGGTGATCCCGCTTCTTGCTGAAGTCAGCGGGCCGGAATCCGAGGAAGGACAACCGCCGAAACTGCGGCACTTTTTCTACGTCGCGACGCGTGGGCGGACCTTTATCGGCGCCTCGGCCCAGGACCCGACCAAGGTCAAGGAACTGATCCCGGTATTGAAACGCGCTGTCTACAATGAGCCCGGCACCTTCGGCGCGATCACCCAAAGATCTCTTTTTGGGCGCGGCATCGGCGGTTCTCGGGCGATTGAATTAAATATTTCGGGACCGGACCTTGAAGACGTGCTGGATGTTGCCAAGGAAGCGGTCGGCCTTATCGAACAGACCCTGCCCCGCAGCCAAGGCACCCAAATCCGCCCGAAACCGGGCCTTGAACTGGGTGCACCGGAAGTCCGAATTACCCCCAACCGTATCAAACTGGCTGACAACGGTGTTACTGCCCGGGAATTTGGCGATACCATTGATGCCTTTAATGACGGCCTTCGGGTCGCCGAAATTACCATCGGCTCCAAACGCATCGACCTGACCCTCCGGGGCAACCGCCAAAACATAACCGAAACCCAGGGGATCGGCCAATTACCGGTGGTTACGTCGTCGGGCACCATTGTTCCGGCCAGTTCGTTGGCGGATATGGAAGTAACGACGGGACCGGTTCAAATTCGCCACCTAGAACGCCAACGGGTGGTTTCGCTGTCAATCCATTCACCGCCCAAGTTGCCCCTTGAAACAGCGCTGGATAAGCTGAACGCCGATGTCATCGGAAAATTGAGGGCAGGAGACTTGCCCCCGGGAATTCGGCTCAGCCTTTCAGGGACCGCCGACAAGCTGACCCAAACCTGGGATGCGATGGTGGTGAATCTTATTGTCGCCATTATTATTGTTTACCTGGTGATGGCGGTATTATTCGAAAGCTTCATTTACCCCATGATCATTATGCTATCGGTGCCGCTGGCGACCGCCGGGGGCGTCATCGGCTTGGCGGTGGTTAACCAGTTCACCTTCCAGCCCTTGGATATGCTGACGTTATTGGGCTTCGTAATCTTGATTGGCATTGTCGTGAACAACGCCATCCTGTTGGTGCATCAGACCCTGTTGCACATCAACCAAGAAGGCATGGCGGTAGAAGCTGCTATCATGGAGGCGACCCGCAACCGAATCAGGCCGATCTTTATGTCGACGCTGACCAGCGTATTCGGCATGATGCCGCTGGTAATGTTTCCGGGGGCCGGTTCGGAACTTTACCGGGGGCTGGGCTCAGTGGTGCTGGGCGGTTTATCATTATCGGCGGTCCTGACACTGGCCATCGTGCCACCCCTGCTCACCTTGGTTGCCGGCACGCTGGAAAAAAACACACAAGGCGCCAAAATTACCACCAAGATATCCAAAAAGCTCAAGCCGGCTGAATAGAACAGACCATCTGGCAAGCTGCCTCTAACAACGGGCACCTCCGGGACTTAGCCAGCAAGGACAACGCCCATGATTTTCAGGCAATTGTTTGAGAATATTTCGTGCTCTTACACCTATTTATTGGGAAGTCGCACCGGTGGCGAAGCGCTGATTATAGATCCCGTACTTGAAAAAACGGATCACTATCTTCAACTACTGCATGAACTGGAGCTGACGCTGGTCAAGGCCATCGACACCCATGTCCACGCCGACCATAAAACCGCCCTGGGCGCGCTTCGCGATAAAACCCATTGTGTCACCGTCATGGGCAAGAAGTCCGACGTCGACCTCGTTTCCATGCGGGTTGATGATGGCGACAAGATCGAGATAGAGAATATCCAGTTAGACGTCATCCATACACCAGGTCACACCATTGATTCCTATTCCTTCACCATGACGGATAGAGTGTTCACCGGCGACACCCTATTAATTCGCGGCACCGGACGCACAGACTTTCAGCAGGGCGATAACGCCGATGCCTACCATTCGCTATTCGAGAAACTTTTAAAACTGCCGGACGAAACCCTGGTCTATCCGGGCCACGACTACAATGGCGACACAGTCAGCACCATCGGTGAGGAAAAGGCCTTTAACCCGCGTCTCCAGGTGGCCTCGGCCCAAGAATACGCCGACATCATGAACAACCTCAGCTTGCCCAACCCGAAACAAATGGATGAGGCGGTGCCTGCCAATCTCGCCATCGGATTTTCCGCTGACCGAACAGAAATATTAGACGCCACCATTTCCGCGCTTGATGCCATTGACCTCGCCGACCAGGCCAACAATTTATTCGTTGATTTACGTGAGGAAAACGAAAGAGTACGCGACGGCATTATTGCCGGATCCGTTCATTTGCCCTATCAAGCCCTTCGCGGCAACATCAAGCCAGGCGGCCTTTTAGCGGCCATGTCAACAAATGAAAACCAGCATATCCTGCTCTATTGTGCTTTCGGCGAACGGTCTGCGCTGGGGCTTCAGGAAATGATCGAAGCCGGATTCACCAATGCCCGACATCTCGGCGGCGGGTTTGATGCCTGGGTCAAGGCGGGTGGCATTGTTGAAAAGCCTTACGAACCGGTTAATCAGGGTTAGCTACGTTATCAGGATTTTTAATATCCATTCATACCCGCTTCACATGGGGTAAATACTGTGGTCATACCCTCAGTATATATCTGTCTTCTATTACGAGGACGAATAATGAAAAAACCGACCCGTACAATTCTTATCGTAGAAAATGACGTTTCCGTTCAGGCAACAACGGCTCACCACCTTGTAAATGTAGGATACAACGTGCATACGTCCGTCAACGGTGCCGGAATGTTCCTTGCCTTATGGAAGGAATACCCAGACCTAATTCTTCTGAACCCCAATCTTCCTGACGGAGACGGACTCGATTATGCCCAACAAATTCTCAAGCAAACCGACGTACCGATTGTCATCGCCACCGCCAGCCAAAACCGCGAAGACCGCATTAAGGTCCTGGGTTTCGGTGTCACCGATTGCCTGACCCGGCCAATCGACCCCAAGGAACTTATCCTGCGGATCCGCAATATATTAAATCGCAGCGAGAATGTAGCAGGCCATCCCGAAACCCATCTTCATGAGCATGTGACAGGATTAAAAGAACCGCTTCAATAACTCTCGAACAGATGTATGCCATCAACGCCCACGCGCCGCCTGATTTTACCCTGCCCCATCAGGTAGTGAAGGTGGGCCAAGGTCTCCCCAATAGCAAAAAACAGCTGATGCGAGTCGAGTTCTCGCTTGAAGAGTTGTCTCAAGACCTCAACACCGGTCACCGGGTTAGCGGTAACCGTTAAGGTAAACTCCAAGCGTTCAGCGTGGTGGTCCCTCAAATCATCCAGCCGGGCGTCAAGGCCGCGGAAAGGCAAATTGTGACTGGGCAGCACCAGGGTGTGGGGGCCAAGATCACGATATAAGTCCAGGCTTTCCAGGAACAAGGCCAAGGGATCGGCCTCCGGTTCTTGTGGCCAGACGCTGATATTGGGACTGATTTTAGGCAATACCTGGTCGCCGGAAATCAGCACGCCAAGTTCCTCGCAATGAAAACACGCATGCTCCGGCGCGTGACCTTTGCCTATAATAGTCCTCCACGACCGCCCGCCAATGCGTAATCGATCACCGTCCTGAATACGGATAAACGACCCTGGCACCCTGGAAACCGACTTGGCGTAGCGACCGCCACGGGCCTTGGCCGCGGTCATCATTTCATCGTCGAAACCGGCAGCGTGATAGAAGCGCCGGGCCGTGGCGCGAAAATTTTCGCCTGTATCCAGGCTCGACATCCTACTTTGAGTCCATTCCTCCCGGGGCATCCAGAGGGGAACGTCGAAGCGCCGCGTCAACCAACCCGCAAGCCCCATATGATCGGGGTGGAAATGGGTTACAATTACCCTTTTCAGGGGCTTGGCCTTAGTGAAATGTGAATCGAAGATTCTCTCCCAGGCAGCCTTAACCTCGTCACGGGCAATCCCGGTATCGACAATAGCCCACCCTTCGCTGTCTTCATCACTATCGTCTAAAAGCCACAGATTGATGTGATCGAGCTTGAACGGCAACGGCATCCTGAGCCAGTTGACCCCATTCGCGACTTCAACGGTTTCGCCATGGTCAGGTGCCGCGTCATAAGCGTAATCGGGGATGTAAACGGATTTGTCCATGGCCCGGAAATTTAACCGCATAGGCGCTTAGGTCAAGCCCAGGCTCCATAGCCCAATGGACTGAAGAGGGCTAGCTAACCTCCAGGCCGCTGATCTCATTAGCGACCATGTATTGAAGCTCTTCCTTGATAATTTCTGAATGGCGCGTCGGCTCAGCCTGAAGGACGGAAGAAATAATCGATTGCCGCACCGGTTTTGCCAAGCGTTCGAAATTTTCCAACATCAAAAACTTGACGCTCGGCCGGACGGTACCGGACAGCAACAAAGACAATACCAATTTTTTGCGGATGTCGTTGCGCATATTTCCAGCCTCGGTCAATTCAAAGAAATCGCAAACGAATTGACGCGGTGCGATCGAGCCATCGAGCAGCAATTGCAGGTTTTCCCTGAGCGCCAGGGTGTACTGTTCGCGGGTTTTAACGATAAATCGCGATGCATGGTGGCGGACCTCAGCAATCGTCGTTGGGTTAAAATCACTTTCAGTGACGAAACTCAGGCATTCGCGGACCAGCGGATGCTTGGACGTTTCGCCGACCACCTGCATGACCCCAGCGATTAATTTGGTGGTGGAACCCAATGGGCACATTCGGGTCGCCGCCGCCAATGCCATTGGCGCTTCCGGGTCGCGGCTGGCGACCATGGCCAGCGGCAATGGGTCTTCGAACCCCAGCAGGTTGATGTTTTTATTCATGAAGTTTTCCGGGATCAACATCCGGTCTTTTGCACCGGGAAGGACCAAGGGCTCATGCTTGCGGTATTTACTCTTGATCTCTAACGCCGATTTTAGGCCGTCCTGGGTAATCCCGAGAGCATTGGCCATGGCCGCCTCCTTTATTTCACCTCTTGTTAAATCCCTGACGGACCAGTGCCCGTCCATTCCTCAAAAATTAGTCTCCAATTTCCAAGCCGGTGGTGTCGGTGCCAAGTGCTACCCGGCTTGCCGCTTCTCTAGACCAACCCTTGACGGAATCTCGTTCCAGCCATTCTCCGAAAAACCGTTCGCCCTGGCGGAAAGCCCCTGCTGGTGCGCCCTGGTTTAGTACCTCTTGGTTCTCAAGTATCTTTTTGCCCTTTTCCAGACACGCCTGCATGTGCAGATGCCAGGCCTTCGACGCTGGTTCCCAATCGTCATAGGTCCTAACCAATTCATCCACCATGTGCGACAGCACCAGGGTCAGGAATACCACCCGGCCCATGGGCGCTTGGGTATCACCTTTGCGCCATGCGTCAACCTCATCCGCCTCGGATTCACAGAATGTGGCGATCAACTGCGGCGTAACGCCGGCCAGCATCAGCCCATCGAAAACGGAAAAGACGCCATGCCCTTCCACTTCCGTAGCCCTTGCCGAATTCCCGGCTAGATCGCGTGATACCGCTGTCATTGCCGCCCTTTTTTTCGTTGTTTGCTATTTCCCTTAGCAACCTTGTACCCCAGCCTCCAGGAGCCTGGAAACCGTTATTTGTGCATATAGGAGAAAAAAACCACTAGATATAGTGCTTTAGGCATATTCCGGGGAGACAAACAGGGGCGTGCCCTGCCTTGATTTCACCGTTAAACTGCATTTATGCGAATCGGTATTGACCTCGGTGGCACAAAGATCGAAGGGCTTATCCTTGGCTCAAACAGGCCCGGTGGGTCTGGCGGAGATGAAATTTTCCGCCGCCGCACCGATACCCCAAAAGGAAACTATGACGCCACAATCCCCATCGCCCTGACCTGATTGAGCAAAGCGAGCGCATCGCCTCGGTCCTACGCCAGATTGAGACGCCCACCAATCTGACGGCTTAGAAACTCTCTACCGTATTAATTTAATTGCGTAAAAATTGCGAGCCGGTCAATAGACCAGTTGGCTCAGCATTTGTAGGTAGCTCAAGGCATCCCACTCAAGCTTTTCGGCAGGTAACGCCGCCACCTCAACCGCCATCCCGACTGGCGCAAACGCAGGGGGATCAACCATCGCCATCGACCACTCACCCGGATTAACCTGGATCGCCCATGAATCGTTGATCCCGGCCCGGTAGATTTGCTTACGAATGCCCTGGGCCTGTTCCTGATCGAAAGGCCCGACCACAACCCGGAAAACCGTTGCCCAATCAAGCTTCGCTGACAACACAGACGGTGTCAGACCCCGGTACTTGTTTATTAGCTTTCTGGCATTCGCATGCTCGCGGAAACTGCCAATGACAAAATAATATCCAGCCGCCGGCTCCTTGCCGGTTCCGGCAATTCTGGTGGTCCGCGCCTGCCATCCCCTGGGGCTGTTATCAACCACGGCTACGATAATTTTTTTCGGGATCACTACCGGAGCGGGGCCAGAGGCAAAGACCTGAAGCGGATAATCAATCAATTCAGCCTCATCCTCGAAGACCACCGCCAGATCGATACGGTCGGCTTCTCTGTCGAGGCGAACAGGAGGGGCTTCGGCCAAATCATGCGCCCATTCGGACTCTAATATCTCGCCGTTGACAGTAAAATTTGCCGCCTCTTCAACCATTGGCTCCACGCCGGCGGCGGTTTCAAATTCAGCAATGGCGGCGATGTCGGTTTCATCGATTTCTTCATCTTCCTCGGCATTGTCGCCGAACAAGATTTTCGCATAGGAACCACCATCAGCCAACGCGGTCGCCAATTCATCGAAATCGCGGCACAAATTATTTTCTTCATCAACGACGATGCGCAACACAGCGCAGTCCTTTTGGGCGAGAATGGAGAGGCCGTGATCGGTGACGGATTTCTCGGTCATCAGGTAGGAAATCCCGTCCAGTGCCCAGGACGCAACCTGAAGGGGCACAGGAAGAGCGCAACCGCTCAACAGCACCATCCCGGCTCCGAGAACCGCGAATCTCTTCATCGCTCCGCTCCTGGCTTTTTTTATTTTTAGGTTATTGTTTTTATATCGTCATTTAGAAACAGAATGATCGCTAATTGTTTTAGCGCGACCATTTCTATAAATCTTTAGGCGTTGAGTTTTCCCGCCCAGGGTTCGGGGTAATTTTTAGAGAGCCCCCTCTTCCTTAAAACCTAACAGCAACGTTGTAGAATTGCTACATATTAACCACACTGTGGCCCGATTCCGGGGTAAAAGTGTATCTTAATTATCACTACTGTCTTCGCCGTTGCCGTCGCTGTTTTGGTCCTGTTTTTTTAATTTTGGAAGATTGAGAGACAGGTGGAGTTCCTTCAACCGCTCGGCTTCAACTTCGGCCGGCGCCCCCATCAACAAATCCTGGGCCTGCTGGTTCATGGGAAAAGCGATGACTTCGCGGATATTGGGCTCGTCGGCCAACATCATAACGATACGGTCGATGCCTGGCGCCGAGCCCCCGTGCGGCGGTGCGCCGAAGCGAAAGGCGTTGAGCAACCCGCCGAATTTTTCCTCAACCACATCTGGTCCATAACCGGCAATGCCGAAGGCTTTGATCATGATATCGGGGCGGTGATTCCGAATCGCGCCTGACGATAACTCGATACCGTTACAAACGATATCGTACTGCCACGCCAAAATGTCGAGCGGATCCTCGTTTTCCAACGCTTCCAGGCCGCCCTGGGGCATCGAAAAGGGATTATGGCTAAATTCGATCTGACCGGATTCTTCGTCCAGTTCATACATAGGATAATCGATAATCCAGCAGAACTTGAATTCACCCTCATCAACCATTTTCAGATCGGTTCCGACCTTTGTTCTGGCGACGGCGGCAAACGACGCAACCACCTTCGGTACGCCGCAGGCGAAGAACACCGCGTCACCGTCAGTTAGCCCTAAGCTTTCGCGGAGCGCTGTGGTTCGCTCTTCGCCAATGTTCGTAGCGATCGGTCCAGCGCCTTCACCATCCCGGAAGAAGATATAGCCCAGACCCGGCTGCCCCTCGCCCTGGGCCCAACTGTTCATGCGGTCGCAAAATGCGCGGCTGCCGCCCTTGGGTGCCGGAATAGCATAGACCCGAACCTTGTCATCGGCCTCGATCATGCCGGCGAAAATCTTGAAGTTCGAGCCCCGGAAGGTGTCGGTGACATCGCGCATCTCGATCGGATTGCGCAGGTCCGGTTTATCGGTGCCGTATTTTTCCATGGTCTCTTTGTAGGCGATGCGCGGGAACGGCGTATCCGTGACTTTTTTATCCCCGCCAAATTCCTTAAACACGCCCGCCAAAACCGGCTCGATAGCGGCAAACACGTCATCCTGGGTGACGAAGGCCATTTCGAAATCAAGCTGATAAAACTCACCAGGGCTGCGGTCGGCACGGGCATCCTCGTCACGGAAACATGGTGCGATTTGGAAATATTTATCGAATCCCGCGACCATGACCAGCTGCTTGAATTGTTGCGGCGCCTGCGGCAGAGCGTAAAACTGGCCCGGGTGCTGGCGCGACGGAACCAGATAATCCCGAGCCCCCTCCGGTGAGGACGCGGTCAAAATAGGCGTTTGGAATTCCATAAATCCAGCTTCGATCATGCGCCGGCGGATCGACGAAATCACCCCGTTGCGGAGCCGGATGTTTTTCTGCATCTGATCGCGGCGCAAATCCAAGAAGCGGTGTCGAAGCCGAATTTCCTCACCGTATTCCTCGGTGCTGGCGACCTGCATGGGCAGCACATCCGCTGCGCTTTCGATGACGACCTCGTCCATGGTCAGCTCGACTTCGCCAGTGGGCAGACCGGCGTTGATGGTATCATCAGAACGCTTAAGCACCTTTCCAGTGACCGTCAGCACGCTTTCAACGCGGACATTCTCGACCGTTGCGAACAGCGCACTGGAAACGTCAATCACGCATTGGGTAAGGCCGGTTTCATCGCGCAGGTCGAAAAACATCAGGTTGCCGTGGTCGCGTTTGGAATGAACCCAACCGGATAGCCGGGCCGGGGCATCTACGTCGGAAGGCCGCAGTTGGCCACATTGATGGGTGCGATAGGGATGCATGGAATTTTATCTCGCTCACTCTTAGGAAATGTCCGGGCTAAAGGCCCCGAACGCGCGCCAATGTCAAGAGGTCCTGCGGACAGCGCCCCCCGCCACAACGGATCCTTAGCTCATCTTCAAAGAGCAGCGAATCCAGACCTGCGCGGCAGGATCTTTTCCCACCTGGACATTAATGGTCTCCTCATCCAACTGGACCACTCAAATGGGGCTGATCAGAATGAGGGCCGTGATTCACTGAATTTAAATGAATCAGGTCCAACATAATTGTGAAAACACACACAAAAAGAATGCGAACACCTCAAGGAGTAAGGACCATGCGTTTCAATACTATCATGTGTAATGATTCTGGAAGCTGGCTGGTTGTTGATACGGCAGACAACAACGAAATAGTTGGCGTTCACACGTCAGCAACACTTGCAGCGTTAGATGCGTACAAACGTGAGCAAGATAGCTGCCATGAGGACCTCTTGACGCTAATGCAACGCCAAAAAGACCTCTCGACGCTATTGCAACATAAAACTGCCGCTTAGAATTCGAATTAAGGGGGTTGCCGATTAGCTGTTGCTTGCGGCTGGACTTAATAGATCAGCTTAACTTTTTGACAACATCCTCTGCCCTCAAGTGGGTGTATCTAAACAACATACGTGGATCACGATGCCCACTTATCAGGGCAATCTCAGGCACAGATAAACCCATCTCAAAGAACCGACTGATAGCTTCGTGGCGCAGGTCGTGGAAGCGTAGGTTGGTGATGCCTGCCCTTTTAACAAGCCGGTCCCAAGCCTGACGGACTGCAACATCGGTGACTGGAAAAATGCGCTCACTGGTGTGGCTCCATTGCACCAAGATACTTGTGGCTGTCATTGTCAGCGGAACCTTACGATCTTCTCCGTTCTTCGTGTCGTAAAGCTGAAGGGTTCGATCTTGTAAGTCCAAATCTCGCCATTTTGCCTTCAACAACTCCCCCCGTCGCATTCCTGTTTCAATGGCTAGGTCTATCATAGGCTCTAAATAAGCTGATTTGGTTTCAGCAAGCGCAGCTTTAAGGCGGCTGTACTCTACCGGTGAAAGCCTTCGGTCTCGTGGTTTAGAAGGTGCTGTTTTTTAACGTATTCAAGATGGTTATCACTAATACCTACACCCCACTCGAATCTGGCTGGTCGGCCCTGTTTAAGTGGTCCAGTATAAATGTTAGTGCATGACCGGTTTTAGGTCCATCGG
>PTLL01000019.1 GCA_002938315.1 Alphaproteobacteria bacterium MarineAlpha3_Bin2
AAGCCATTGTTTTAAATGGTGGAGCCGTGGGGAATCGAACCCCAGACCTCTACAATGCCATTGTAGCGCTCTCCCAACTGAGCTACGGCCCCTTATATCGGTTTTTACGTCTTAGTTTTTGTCTTCGCCGCCGTCGTCAATGTGTTCCTTGACCTCGGACACGTCATCATCATCTCGGCCGAGATCGGAAGTGTCTTCGATCAGGGCATCGTCCTTTTCATCGTCTTTGCTGTCGCCGCCATCGATCAAATCGTCGCCTTCAAGAACCGGATCGGTGGCATCCGAGTCTGTGGGGGCGCCAGCGACAGGTTTGGGAACGCTACTGGCGGGCGCTGGGGTCTCCTTTTCCCCCACCGAGCCGACATCCTGCTCAATAGCCTTAGCCACGGGTGCCGGACGTTTCGGTCTGGCCGGCGGGTTCGAATTGAAGGGGGTGCTGCACTTCGGGCACTCAATATTTTTTTTCTTCAGGTCATAGAAAGGCTCACCGCAACTACGGCAAGACCGCTTCGTTCCCCATTCAGATTTAGCCAACCGGTGTCCTCCTTGGCTTTAAAAATCGATTTAGAAGTGCCAATTGCCATTTTCCACGGGTTCTGTCAAAAACAAAAATGACCATCACTGCAAAAAAATTACCAGTCGCATTCCGGTAACGGAACCCTACCACCGTCCCATAGAATTATGGTAGAGACAGCCTCTCATAAAGATGTCGACATTCAGGTTTCAATAAATAAGGATTTTCTGACTTGCCAGGCTTGCAGTCTAGCCCGACCGGCCCTCTTTCAGGTGTCGCAGCGGTCCCCGGCGATAAGTCGATTTCGCACCGGGCCCTGATCCTGGGCGCCCTTAGTGTCGGCGAGACCCGGATCACCGGCTTGTTGGAATCCGAAGACGTGTTGGCGACCGCCACCGCCTTGAATACGTTCGGTGCCCAGGCCATCCACGAAGACGATGGTAAATGGCGTGTCTTCGGGCGCGGGGTGGGTGGCTTAAGCGAACCGTCCGGGGTGCTGGATATGGGCAATTCGGGGACTGCGGCCAGGCTGCTGATGGGGGTCTCGGCCACACTTCCCTTTAACACCACTTTTTCCGGCGATGCGTCGTTGTCGAAGCGCCCCATGGAGCGCGCGATGATCCCCTTGCGGCAAATGGGCGCCCAATTCACGGCGCGCGACGGCGGTTGTCTGCCGATCACCGTTAGCGGCGCCCAAGCGCCCATCCCCATCACCTATGAACTGCCGATGGCGTCGGCCCAGGTGAAAACGGCGGTATTGCTGGCCGGGCTGAATACGCCGGGCCTGACCACGGTGATCGAACCCCAGCCGACCCGTGATCATTCGGAACGGATGCTCGCCCATTTTGGCGCCGAAGTGGTGGTCGAGGACACGCCCGATGGTGGCCGCCGGATCAGCTTGACCGGACAGCCGGAATTGACGGGTCACGGGGTTACCGTTCCCGGCGATTTTTCGTCGGCCGCTTTTCCCATGGTGGCGGCGCTGCTGGCGCCCAAATCCCGGATCACGCTTTCCGGTGTCGGCATTAACCCGTTGCGGACCGGGCTGCTGGAAACGCTACTGGAGATGGGGGCGTCCATCGGTGTCGAAAACCGGCGAAGCTTAAGCGGCGAAGAGGCCGCGGATTTGGTGGTCGAAAGTTCCGCGTTGAAAGGGATCACGGTTTCTCCATCCCGGGCGCCGTCGATGATTGACGAATACCCGGTATTGGCCGTCGCGGCAGCCTTAGCCGAAGGGGAAACGCGGCTTGAAGGTCTGGCCGAGCTTCGGGTTAAGGAAAGCGACCGCCTCGGTGCCATGGCCAAGGGGCTGGCGGCGGCCGGGGTCGATGTCACGGAGACCGAGGATTCTCTCACTATTCGAGGCGGCGGGGCGAAACACCCCGGCGGCGTTCAGATCGAAGCCCATTTGGATCATCGCATCGCCATGGCATTTCTGGTTTTGGGGCTGGCCACGGAACGGCTGATTTCGATTGATGACGCGGCGACCATCGATTCCAGCTTTCCGGGTTTCGCGGCGCTTATGAACGGCCTCGGCGCCGACATCAAGGAATGTCCATGATTATCGCCATCGATGGGCCGGCGGCGGCCGGCAAGGGCACCCTGGCGGGGCGGTTGGCGGACCACTTCGGCCTGGCGATCCTGGATACCGGGATTTTGTACCGGGCCGTCGGCATGAAACTGGTGCGCGAAGGCGGCGACCCCGATGATGCGTCCGCCGCCGCCGACGTCGCTAGGGCGTTGGCGCCGGCAGACCTGGATGCAGATGATCTCCGCACCGATGCCGCCGCCGACGCGGCGTCCCGGGTTTCTGCGGTGCCGGCGGTGCGCCAAGCCTTGTTGGAATTTCAGCGGGCCTTCGCTGAAAACCCACCCGATATTGCCTCCGGGAACGCAAATGGGGCGATTCTCGACGGCCGTGACATCGGCACCGTGGTTTGCCCCAATGCGGACTGCAAATTGTTCATTACCGCCGATGTTGAGGTTCGTGCAAAAAGACGATTTTTAGAGTTGCGGGAACGGGGTCTCGACGCTATACATGGCCGCGTTCTCGCCGATATGAAGGAACGGGATGCGCGCGATAGTGATCGTGCCGTGTCTCCGCTGGAGCCGGCCAAAGACGCTCTTCAATTGGATACCAGCGAAATGGACGCCGATCAGGCATTTGCCGCGGCCCTAAGTTTCATTACATCCGAGAACAAATAGTTTGTGACGTTCTTGATTTCCCTGCATGGAAGGCCGGGATGGGGCGTTGTTTTTAACTGAAGACCGCCGGAGACAACCGGTTGGCCAGCAAAGCGCGAATAATCGCGATTGATAAGGAAATAAGGATCCCATGGCTCCTGAAACAGATACTGCTCAAGACACCGCTGCCCCCATCGTAAAAGAGAATTTTGCCGACCTCCTTGAGGAATCGCTTGGCGAGGACGGGCGCTTCGAAGGCCGTGTCGTCAAAGGCACCATCATTGCCGTCGAAAATAACGATGTGTTGATCGACGTCGGCCTCAAATCCGAAGGCCGGGTGCCGCTGAAGGAATTTGGCAACGTCGGCGAGGAACTCAACATCAAGGACGGCGACATCGTTGATGTGTTTGTTGAACGCTACGAAGACCGCGACGGCATTGTCCGGCTAAGCCGTGAAAAGGCCCGGCGCGAAGAAGCGTGGACCAACCTGGAAAAATCTTTCAAGGCGACCGAGCGCGTCAACGGCGTTATTTTCGGGCGCGTCAAGGGCGGCTTTATCGTCGATCTTTCAGGTGCCGTGGCGTTCCTGCCGGGATCCCAAGTGGATATCCGCCCGGTGCGCGATGTCACGCCGTTGATGAACACCCCACAACCGTTCCAGATTTTGAAAATGGACGCGCAACGCAACAACATCGTTGTTTCCAGGCGTGCGGTCCTTGAAGAGACCCGCTCCGAAGCCCGGTCCGAGCTGATTTCCAATTTGACTGAAGGCCAGGTTCTCGAGGGCGTGGTCAAGAACATCACCGATTACGGTGCCTTTGTTGATTTGGGCGGCGTCGATGGCCTGCTTCACGTTACCGACATTGCTTGGCGCCGCGTCAATCATCCCTCCGAAGTGTTGCAGATTGGCGAGACCATCAATGTTCAGGTGATCCGCTTCAACGCCGAAACCCAACGCATCTCGCTGGGCCTGAAACAGTTGGAAACCGATCCCTGGGAAGGCGTGGAAGCCAAATATCCGCCCGAAAGTAAGTTTACCGGCCGGGTCACCAATATCACCGATTACGGCGCCTTCGTGGAATTGGAGCCGGGCGTTGAAGGGCTGGTCCATGTTTCTGAAATGAGCTGGACCAAAAAGAACGTGCACCCCGGAAAGATCGTTTCCACCAGTCAGGAAGTCGAGGTCATGGTACTTGATGCGGATCCCGAGAAACGGCGCATCTCGCTGGGCCTCAAGCAATGCCAATCCAATCCGTGGGAAGGGTTTCAGACCAAATTCACGGTCGGCTCCGAGGTTGAGGGCGAAATCAAAAATATTACCGAATTCGGTCTGTTTATCGGCCTGGACGGTGAAATCGACGGCCTGGCCCATCTTTCCGACCTGAGTTGGAATAAATCCGGCGAAGAAGCGTTCACCGATTATAAGAAGGGCGATTTGGTCAAGGCGAAGGTGCTGGATGTGGACGTGGACAAAGAACGCATCAGTCTCGGCATCAAGCAATTGACCGAGGACACCGTCGCCGCAGAGCTTGATCAACTCAAGAAAGGCGCTGTCGTCACCTGTACCATTTCCAAAATCGTCAACACCGGCATCGAAGTCATGGTCAACGAAACGCCTGGGTTTATCCGCAAGGGTGATCTCAGCCGCGACCGTTCCGAACAACGGCCCGACCGTTTCGCCACCGGCGAGAAGATCGACGCCAAAATCACCCAGGTCGACAAAGCGTCGCGTAACCTGACCCTGTCCATCAAGGCCCTTGAGGTCGAAGAGGAAAAGAAAGCCATGAAGAATTTTGGCTCGTCGGATGCGGGGGCCTCCTTGGGCGATATTTTGGGCGCGGCTATTCAGAAAAAGGCCGATGACGACAAAGATGGCGATAAGGCCGAAGCTGAGACCATGAAAAAGGCCCCCGCCAAAGCCAAAGCCAAAGCGAAAGCCGCCGACAAGGCTGATGATAAGGCTGAGAAGAAAGAGACCAAGAAAAAGGCTCCCGCCAAGGCGAAAGCGGCGGATAAAAAATAAACTGCGGCAATAATTAAGGATCAGCCCCAGATGTCTCTCGACGCGGATCTAGTTGTTGAAAGACGCCGCCTGAAAAGGCGCCTTGTCTTTTGGCGGGTGTTGGGAATTTCCGCTGTTATTGCCGCCGTCATCGCGGCGGTTGGCCAGTTTGATTTGGTTGGCTCGAAAGACCACATCGCACGGATACAAATCGCGGGCATAATTGTTGACGACCAAGCCCGGGACCAAGCCCTAATAACTGTCGCCGATGACGACAAGGTCAAGGCGCTGATCGTCAAAATCGACAGCCCCGGCGGCACCTATGTTGGCGGTGAAGCGATATACCAATCGCTGCGCATGGTTGCAGAGAAAAAGCCGGTGGTCGCGATGATGGGGACAACGGCGGCATCGGCGGGATATATGTCGGCATTGGGGGGAGATCACATCGTCGCCAGGGCATCAACCCTGACGGGTTCTATCGGTGTTCTATTACAAACCGCCAATATCAACAAATTAATGGACAAAATCGGCGTTGATCCGATCACCATCAAAAGTGCGCCGTTGAAGGCACAGCCTAATCCCATGGAACCCTTTTCGCCGGAAGCCCGCAAGGTGACAGAGGAACTGGTCGCCGATTTCTTTGATATGTTTGTCTCCTTGGTGTCGGAACGCCGCTCCATGTCGAAGGAAAAGGTTCTAAAATTGGCTGATGGCCGGGCTTTTAGTGGCCGCCAGGCGTTTGCGAACGGGCTTATCGACGCCATCGGCGCAGAGCCGGAAGTGCGCAAATGGCTGGCTGAAAAACATAAAATTGCCGATGACCTGCCGATTAAGGACGTGAAAGTGGTCGATGACGACAAAACATGGCGAGATTTGCTCGATTCAAAGATCGGAAAATTTCTGTTTTCTGAAAGACTTAGTCTTGACGGCGTGATCTCCCTTTGGCAACCTAACCTCTGGTAACGTCGTCCGATCATGCTCTTAAGGGGGTATGGGGGGTGAAAATGGCCCCGCCGAAGATGTCGGGCGGCGAAACAATCGGATACCTAGTGCTAATGGGGGAAAAGGTGGCATGACCAAGTCTGAATTGATAGCATGGCTTGCCGCGGCGAATCCGCATCTTTACCAGCGGGACGTAGAGCGCATCGTAACCACAATTTTTGATGAAATCACCAATGCCCTGGCCGTTGGCGACCGCGTTGAATTGCGCGGTTTTGGCGCGTTTTCGGTAAAACAGCGTGGTGCCCGGATCGGGCGCAACCCGCGGACCGGTGAATCGGTGCAGGTGTCGGAGAAGTTCATCCCCTATTTTAAGACCGGCAAGCAAATCCGCGATAAACTAAACAGCGGTAGTTAATCGCTAATCATTGGCCTCTTCCTTATTAGGCGGGACTGTTAGGGCCGGGCTGGTAAGGCTCAACAAGGATCGACACCCGTGGCCAAGGTTTTCTTCTGGATCATCGTTGTCCCATTTGCGGCGGCGATCATCGTTTTTTCCGTCAACAACCAAACCGAAGTCCGCCTGGACCTGTGGCCGTTGGATGTGGTGACGGTACCGTTGCCGGTGTTTCTGATCGTGCTGGTCTCCCTGGTTGTCGGGTTCTTCGCCGGCGGGATGATTGCCTGGGGCTCGGCCGGCCGGACCCGGTCCCGGGCGCGTACCGAAGCCCGGCGCGCCGATCAGGCCGAACGGGACCTCACCACCGCCCAGAACCGCATCGACCGATTGTTGTCAGAGGCCGAAGACACCGACCGCACCATCCCGATATTGCCGCCCGCGGCTTAAGGCCCCCTGCTGGCATTTTTGGGGGCTTAAGGCTATAAACCGCCCGATTGCTGGAAAAGGGTGAATGCCGGTGAAACCGTCCGATAGAATTTTTGTCGCTCTCGACACCACCGATCTGAACGGGGCGTTAACCTTGGGCCGAAGCCTGAAAGGGTTGATCGGCGGGGTTAAGGTCGGCAAGGAGTTCTTTACCGCCCTTGGCCCTGAGGGCGTGCGTGCGGTCAGTGAATTGGGCCTGCCGGTGTTCCTGGACCTCAAGTTTCATGATATCCCGGCGACCGTGGCCGGCGCGGTCAAGGCAGCATTGGCGTTAAAACCGTTCATACTTAACGTCCACGCATCAGGGGGGGCCGCGATGATGCGGGCCGCCGTTGATGCGGCTGGAAATAATGCCGATAGGCCCCTGGTGTTGGCGGTGACGGTGTTGACGTCGATGGGTGATGATGACCTGGCCGCGGCGGGCATCCCGAACACGGCGGCCAACCAAGTCCTTCGTTTGGCCAAATTGGCAAAAGACAGCGGCGTCGACGGCGTCGTTTGTTCGGCCTTGGAGGCGGAATCATTGAGGGCGCAATTGGGAGATGATTTCAAATTGGTTGTGCCCGGCATCCGTCCCGAATGGGCCGCCGCCAATGACCAAAAACGCATCGTCACGCCGTCTGATGCGGTCGCCCTGGGCGCCGATTACCTGGTCATCGGCCGCCCCATCACCGGCGCCGAGGACCCCGCCGAGGCGGCCATGCGCATTACCGATGAACTGGGCACATGAGCATCGATGTTAAAATCTGCGGGTTGTCGGACCAAGCCGCCGTTGCCTGCGCCGTTGACGGCGGGGCGGCGATGGTGGGGTTTGTCTTTTTTCCGGCCTCGCCGCGCCATTTGACGCCCCAACAGGCCGCCGCCCTGACCGGGGATGTTCCCGATAATATTATTCGCGTCGCCCTGACGGTGGACGCCGATGACGCCCTGCTGGCCGATATCGCCGCCACGGCTGGCATCGACATGCTTCAGCTTCACGGGCAGGAAACGCCTGAAAGGGTGAAGGCCATACGTGCCCGGTATGGCATGCCGGTGATGAAGATGCTTCCTATTGCCGCCGCCGCAGATGTTGCCGGCCCCGAAGCCTATGAAGACGTTGCCGACCGGTTCCTGTTCGACGCCAAACCGCCTAAAGACGCCACCCGGCCCGGCGGCAACGCCGAGGCTTTTGACTGGAGCCTCCTTAAAGATAATTCCTGCCGAAAACCGTGGATGCTGGCCGGGGGATTGACGGCGGAAAACTTGGCCGAAGCGGTGAAAATTAGCGGCGCTGAGGCCGTCGATGTCTCGTCCGGGGTCGAAGATGCACCGGGGGTCAAAAGCATCGATAAAATCCGCGAATTCCTGGCCGTGGCCAACAGTCTTTAAAGGGCGGAAATTGCCAACAAAAAACCTGTTTTTAGGGGCGCTTTTAAGGTTAATTAGGCGACAAGCCACCGCCCGGGGAAGATCATGACGAAATTAAACACCTACCGCGCCGGTCCCGATGAAGCCGGCCATTTCGGCATTTATGGCGGACGTTTTGTCGCCGAAACGCTGATGCCGCTAATTTTGGAGGTCGAAAAGGCCTGGAATAGGGCGCGCGACGATACGGCGTTCTGGGATGAATTCCATCATTTGATGAAACATTATGTCGGCCGACCGTCGCCGTTGTATTTTGCCAAACGCCTGACCGAGCATTACGGCGGCGGCAAGCTGTATTTCAAGCGCGATGAGCTCAACCATACCGGCGCCCATAAGATCAACAACACCATCGGCCAGATACTGCTGGCCCGGCGCATGGGCAAAACCCGCGTTATCGCTGAAACCGGTGCCGGACAGCACGGCGTCGCGGCGGCCACCGTGTGTGCGTTGTTCGGCCTGCCGTGCGTCGTTTACATGGGCGAGACCGATATCGAACGCCAGGCGCCGAACGTTTTTCGCATGAAGCTGCTGGGCGCCGAGGTTCGTACCGTGACGTCAGGCACCGGCACGCTCAAGGACGCCATGAACGAGGCGTTGCGCGACTGGGTGGCGAATGTGGATGACACCTTCTACATCATCGGCACCGTCGCCGGGCCGCACCCCTATCCGGCTATGGTCCGCGATTTTCAGGCCGTCATCGGCAACGAAGTCCGCGAGCAAATCCAAGACGCAGAAGGCAAAGGCCGCACCCCGGACAGTCTGATTGCCTGCATCGGCGGTGGTTCCAACGCCATGGGCCTGTTTCACCCCTTCCTGGATGATGAAGACGTGCGCATCATCGGCGTCGAGGCCGCCGGCCACGGCATCGAGACCGGCGAGCATTGCGCGTCCTTGACCGGCGGCAGGCCGGGTGTGCTGCACGGCAACCGCACCTACCTGTTGCAAACCGAGGACGGCCAGATTCTGGATGGTCATTCGATTTCCGCCGGGCTCGACTATCCCGGTATCGGGCCGGAACATTCGTGGCTGTTCGACAACGGCCGGGTCGAATACGTATCGGTAACGGATAATGAAGCGCTGGAGGCCTTTCAGTTGTGCACCAAAATGGAAGGCATTATCCCGGCCCTGGAACCCTCCCATGCGCTCGCCCATGTCGGGAAAATCCTTGGCGATTTGCCGTCAGACCACGTGATGGTGATGAATATGTGCGGCCGCGGCGACAAGGACGTTTTCGCCGTCGCCAAGATGCTCGGCGTCGAGGTGTCGGAATGAGCCGCATCGCCGATCGTTTCGAAGCGCTCAAAGCCGAAGGCCGGGGTGGATTGGTCACCTTCGTCACCGCCGGGGACCCTGACCTGGACACCTCCCGTGAGATACTCTTCGGGTTGGCCGCCGCCGGCGCCGACCTAATCGAGCTGGGGATGCCGTTTTCCGATCCCATGGCCGATGGCCCGGCGATCCAGGCCGGCTCGCTGAGGGCGCTGAAAGGCGGCATGACGCTGAAAAAGACATTGGCGTTGGTTGCTGAATTCAGGAAACGGGATAACGAGACGCCGGTGGTGCTGATGGGCTATTACAATCCCATTTACATCTATGGCACCGACGCTTTCACCGCCGACGCCAAGGCGGCCGGGGTCGACGGTCTAATCATCGTCGATCTGCCGCCGGAAGAAGTCCATGAGATAGAGGGCCCGGCCCGGGCCGCCGGAATCGACATCATTTACCTGACCGCGCCGACATCCGACGATGCCCGCTTGCCGGTGGTGGTGGCCCGCGCCTCGGGCTTTGTATATTACGTTTCCATCACCGGCATCACCGGCACCCGTTCGGCCGCCATCGGTGATATTCAGTCCGCCGTCGAACGAATCCGCCGCCACACCGATCTGCCCATCGGTGTCGGCTTTGGGATCAAAACTCCGGAACAAGCCGCCGAGATTGCCTCCGTGGCCAATGCCGCCGTCGTCGGATCAGCCTTGGTAGACATTATCGCCGCCAACCTGGATGCCAAGGGAAAGCCCAAAACGGGTTTGGCGGGAAAGCTGCTGGGGCTGGTGGCTGACCTGGCCGCGGGTGTGCGCGGCACCGGGAAAGAGGTGGCCTAGACCCATGAACTGGCTCAAGAATTTCGTCCGTCCCAAGCTCCAGAAATTGGTCGGCGGCGGCAAGGATATCCCGGAAAACCTATGGCACAAGTGCCCCGAATGCACGCAGATGATCTTTCACCGGGATTTGGATAAAAACCTTCACGTTTGCCACCATTGCGGCCATCACATGCGCATTAGCGCCCAGAAGCGCCTTGAGATGCTGTTTGACGACGGCGCCTTTCAAAAGGTCGAAGCGGCGCCGACGGTGGAAGACCCGTTGAAGTTCCGCGACCGGCGAAAATACACCGACCGCCTCAAGGAATCCCGCACCAAAACCGGTAACAACGATGCCTTGATCGTCGCCCATGGTAAAATAAGCGGCATCGGGGTCGTCGTGGCGGCGCTGGACTTTTCCTTCATGGGTGGTTCCATGGGGGTCGCCGTCGGCGAGGGATTATTGACGGCGGCGCGCCTGGCGGTGGTTCAGGACTCCGCCCTGATTGTGGTGCCGTCTTCTGGTGGTGCGCGCATGCAAGAAGGCATCTATTCGTTAATGCAATTGCCCCGTTCGATCATCGCCGTCGAGGAAGTCCGCGACGCCGGGCTGCCTTATATCGTCATCCTCGCCGATCCCACCACCGGGGGCGTGTCGGCGTCGTTCGCCATGCTCGGCGACATTGCCATCGCCGAGCCGGGTGCGGTGATCGGTTTCGCCGGTGCCCGGGTGATTGAGCAAACCATCCGCGAAACGCTACCGGAAGGGTTCCAGCGTTCAGAATACCTGTATGAACACGGCATGGTCGATATGGTCGTGCACCGGGCCGAGCTTCGCGACGCCTTGGGCCGGGTGTTGTCGCTGCTCAAGAACCAAACCCCGGCGGCGCATGTGCTGCCGATGTTGGATGCCGACGCCAAAGGTACCGGGGGCGTCCCCAATATCCATAATCCCGGCAAGCCCGATAAGGGCTGAGCCTTTCAGGCGGACCACAAGTCCTGTGGAAAATTCCCCTGACCCCATCCTGGATCGATTAACACGGTTGCATCCGAAGCTGATCGATTTATCACTGGACCGGGTATACCGGCTCTTAAGTTTTCTCGGCGACCCGCACCGGTTGCTGCCTCCGGTCGTTCATATCGCCGGCACCAACGCCAAGGGCTCGGTGATTGCGATGATGCGCGCCGCCTTGGAGGCGGCGGCGTACACCGTCCATATTCACACCTCGCCACACCTGATCCGGTTCAACGAACGCATTCGCTTGAGAGGTGAGTTGATTGGCGACGCAGCGTTGAAAGACCTGCTTGAAGAATGTGAAGCGGCCAACGCCGGAGAGGCGATCACTTTTTTTGAGATCACCACGGTAGCGGCGATATTGGCGTTTTCCAGAATGCCGGCGGATATCGTGTTGCTGGAATCGGGGCTCGGCGGGCGGCTCGACGCCACCAACGTCATCGACGCCCCGGCGCTGACAATCATCACGCCGGTATCCATGGACCATCAGCAGTTCCTGGGCGCGACACTGGCCGCCATCGCCGCGGAAAAGGCGGGAATCCTCAAACCTGACGTGCCTTGCGTCCTGGCTGACCAAAAACCCGAGGCCTTGGCGGTGATCGAGGTAAAAGCCGCCGAGATCGGCGCGCCGCTTTTCCTCGAAGGCCGCGATTGGGGGGGGCGGGAATTGCCCCCGCCCAATCTTGCCGGGCCGCATCAGCGCCGCAACGCCGCCATTGCGGCGGCGGCGCTGGACCATTTGCCGGGGATCACGGTTTCCGATGAGGCCATCACCAAGGGGTTTGAAAACATCGACTGGCCGGCCCGCATTCAACACCTGCAATCCGGGGCCTTGGCCGGGATTTTGCGGCCGGACCAGGAACTGTGGCTCGACGGCGGCCACAACCCAGCCGCCGGTGAAGCCATTCGGGACTGGCTGGCACTGGAACAACAAAAGCCCCTGCACCTGGTCATGGGAATGCTGAACAGCAAAGATCCCGACGCCTTCCTGGCGCCATTTAAAGACCGCATCACGTCGCTCCACGCCGTCACCATCCCCGGAGAGGCTAATAGCCTGAGCGCCGAAGAACTGGCCGATAGGGCGGCGAGCGTTGGTTTGGCGGCGACAACCGCGGAAACCGTCCGCAAGGCGTTAGAGGAAATCGTCCAAGATCAACCCGGCCCCGGCCGTATCCTGATCACCGGCTCGTTATATTTGGCCGGAAAGGTACTGGCGGAAAACGCCTAGACAGGTTTAGACTCCAGCCCCCAACTACAGGAGACAGCGATGATCGTTGAGCAAGTTTGGACCGGCAACGCGTACCGGAACTTCAATTACCTGATTGTATGTCCCGACACTGGCGAGGCCCTGGCCATCGATCCGCTGGATCATGAAAAATGCCTGGGCGCCGCCAAGGATAAGGGCTGGAACATCACCCAGGTGCTTAACACCCATGAACACCACGATCACACCGGCGGTAACGCTGCGGTCATCAAGGCGACCGGGGCCAAGTTGCTGGCCCATGCCGGCGCCCAGGGGAGCATTCCCGGCATCGATAGGGGCCTGGCTGCCGGCGACGTCATTTCGGTCGGCAACACCGTCGAATTGGAATGCCTGGACACGCCTGGCCACACCATGAGCCACATCTGCATTTTGTCCCACACCGACCAACCGGCGTTGTTTTGCGGCGATACCTTGTTTAACGCCGGTGCCGGCAACTGCCACAACGGCGGCCATCCGGAAGAACTGTTTGATACCTTCGCCAGTCAATTGGCGAAATTGGGGGACGACACCCTGATCTATCCGGGCCATGACTATCTCTCCAACAATCTGGAATTTACCCTCGACCGCGAACCCGATAATGAGCGCGCGAAAACGCTGCTCGGGGACGTCGCCAGCCAGGACCCGGCCGATGCCATGGTCACGACCCTCGGTCTGGAAAAAGAGATCAACACCTTCTTCCGGCTGCACAGCCCCTCGGTGATCCAGGCGCTGCGCGAGGTATTCCCCGATATTGGCGACGCGCCGGACTCGAAGACGGTATTTCTGAAGCTACGGCAACTTCGCAACGACTGGTAGGGCCATGACGGTCAACAATGATTACTGCGCCGATCTCGGCCCTGCCACCGGTTCTTACCGGCGCGTGTTGTGGGCGGTGCTGGTGATCAACGCGTCTATGTTCGTGGTCGAAATGTTCGCCGGGGTGTGGGGAAAATCGGTGGCGTTGCAGGCCGCCGCGCTGGATTTCCTGGGTGATGCCGCGACCTACGCCATCACCCTGATCGTGCTCGGCATGAGTATCCGCTGGCGGGCCGGTGCCGCGATGATCAAGGGGCTGACCATGGGCGGTTTCGGCATCTGGGTACTCGGGAATACGGTTTATCACATGGCCCGGGGGACGCTGCCGGATTTCGCCATCATGGGCGGCATCGGGGCGTTGGCGTTGCTGGCCAACGTGATCTCGGCGGGGTTGCTATACCGGTATCGTCAGGGTGACAGCAATATGCGTTCGGTGTGGTTGTGCTCGCGCAATGACGCCATCGCCAACATTGCCGTGATCCTCGCCGCTAGTGGTGTTTGGGCGTCGAAAACCGGGTGGCCGGATTTGGCCGTCGGCGTGGTGATTGCCGGACTGGCGCTGACCAGCGCCGTCACCGTGATCCGGCAGGCGCGCGGCGAAATTAAGTTGGAAACGGCTTAGACGTCGGATAGGCGGCTACAGGACTTCTTCGAGCCACGCGGTCAGCGTGCTTTTGGGAATGGCCCCGATCTTGGTCGCCGCGACCTCGCCGTCCTTGAACAGGATCAAGGTGGGGATACCCCGGACACCGTATGTGGAAGGCGTCAAGGGGTTTTCATCGATATTGAGCTTGGCCACCGTCATCCGGTCGCCCATTTCGCCCGCCAGTTCTTCAAGTGCCGGGGCGATCTGTTTGCACGGTCCGCACCATTCCGCCCAGAAATCAACAAGCACAGGGCCTTCCGATTTCAGGACATCGGCATCAAAGCTATCATCGCTGACGTGTTTTGGCATTTTTATGAATCCTAACAACCCTTAAGAACAAATCCTGCGCGCCCCAAGGGCTGAAAAAAGCAGAGGATTTATTGGTTACCATTGAAGTTGAATCTAGGCACGGCCCGGTTCCCCGTCAAGGTGCGTGGGCGGCTAAAATTTCATCGCTCAACGGCATCAGCCGGGGACCCAATGTCCACAATAGGACGGCGCGCACCGGCCGGTCCGGATAGACTTGGGCCAGCGCCGCCTGATAGGCCGCCATCTGGCGCAGGTAGGCGGGGGCGACGTCGTGCTCAGTTTCCGGCGGTGGCCGGTTGGTCTTGAAATCAATGACGGTGACGGCGTCTTTGGTGACCAACAACCGATCGACCTGTCCCGTCAGCACCTGGCCTGTCTCTGGATCACCGACAATGCCGGTGATTGGCACTTCGGCCATGCTGCCGGGGCCGAACAGATCTGCATGGTCCGGGTCGCCCAAGACACTCAAGGTTTCGGCCAACAAGGCTTCTTGTTCCTTGGCCTCCAGTTCCAGCGACGGCCGCGCCAAAAACACCTTTGCCCTGGCCTCACGTTCATCCAGGGCAATGTCGGGGAGGCTTTGTAATAGACGGTGGACCAGCAGCCCGCGTTTGAACCGCGCCCCGTCGTCATCGCTTAACGGCGAAATCACCGCGGGTTCGTCGCCGGATGGGCGGCTGGGGGCGAGCGGCCGGGTCGGCTCCGGTTCCGGCGGTGGCGATCTTAAGGCCCAATCGGGGGCGGGTTCCATGATTTGCGTGCGTTCGGTCACGGTACCGATGCCATCGGGCCCGGATTCCTGGGGGGTCGATAATCGCCACACTGCTTCGCCCGTCGGCAGCTGAATTTCTTCGCCAATGTCCTGTATTGCCGGTTCCATCAGATCATACCAGCATCCCTCTGGGCGGCCGTTCTTGCCTTCCCAACCGCCGATATACAGGCGGTCGCGGGCGCGGGTCATGGCGACGTACAGAAGCCGCCGGTATTCCCGCCGCGCTTCTTCCTGGGCCTGTTCGCGAAGATTTTTGGTGACGGCTTCTTCTTCATTGCCTGACATCCGCCAGATTACGGCTTCGGGTACATTCTTATCATCGTCGCCCTCCGGCCAGTGCAGACGGGGAGACAATTGGGCGCCCTGCATGGAACAGGTGTCGGGAAGAAACACGATTTCCGATTCCAGCCCCTTGGCGCCGTGGACGGTCAGCACCCGGACTTCGTTCAGCCCGCGTTCCATCTCACGTTTAACGTCAGTCTCGCCCCGTTCCAGCCAATAGAGGAAGCCTTCCAGCGATCCTACGTGGTCACGCTCAAAATCTAGCGCCAGGCCTAAGAACACATCGACGGGTTCTCCCGCTTCCGGACCTAAGTGGGCGAGCAGGTCCCGCCGTCCGCCACCGGCTTCCAACAAATGGGCATAGAATTCATAGGGCGGGGTGCTGTCGGCGGCGGCCAACAGCGAAGACAGTTTTTGTTCGGCTTGGGCAAATTCCGGTCTTTCGTCACGGCGGTCGCGTAAAGCGCCCCACAACGTGCCCGGGCGCTGGTGGGCCAGATCGAACAGCATTTGGTCATCGAATTCGATAAAAGGCCCTTTGAGGACGCTGGCCAGGGTCAGGTCATCGCCGGGCAGCAACGCGAAATGACCCACCGCCATTAGGTCCATGACCGCTAGATGATCCAATAGCTTCAGCCGGTCGCGCCCGGCGACGGGGATCCCCCGGCGTTCCAGGGCGCGCACCATGATGTCGGCAAAAGCCCCACGCGTGCGCACCAAAATCATGATATCGCCGGGCTCAATGGGTCGCCCGGCGGACTCCAGAACCTCCTTGCCCCGCATAGCATCAATGGTTTCGGCGATTCTATCGGCCAACCGCGCCGCTGGGCTGGCCTGGTCCATTTGGTCCAGGGGCGCGTCCCAGGGGCGGGTGTCCGGCACTTCCTCCGGGCTCAGCGTCGGCCACAATTCGACCAGCCCGCCCTGGCCTTGGCGTTTGGAATGGTGGCGAATGGGCTTGTCTTCCCAGGTCAGGCCATCGGCGGCGGCCTCAAAGCCGAACACCGCATCGACGGCGGTGAGGATCGCCGCTGTTGAGCGGTAGGATACCGCCAATTCGACCTCCGGCAGGCCTGAGTCCACCACCGCCGCCTGAGAGCGGAAGTGATCGCGCATGATGCCGAACCGTGCCGGGTCGGCGCCCTGGAAGCTGTAAATGGACTGCTTTTCGTCGCCGACGGCGAACACGGTTCGGTCCAGCGGTCTCAACTGGTCTCCGGCGCCGAGGCCGGTGAAGAATTCCCCGCTAAGGCCGGCGATAATCTGCCATTGCTCGGGGCTGGTGTCCTGGGCTTCATCGACCAGGATATGATCGATGCCGCCGTCGAGCTTGTAATGCACCCAGGACACGCCACCGCCGCGTGACAGCAGATCCTGGGCCTTTTCGATCAGGTCGTCGTAATCCAACAGCGCACGGGTGCGTTTGATACGCTCATAGGCCGCCAACAGGGCTTCGCCGACAATCAGCAGCGATTCCGTCGCCGCGGCCATGGCGCAGGCTTTCAGCCGCTGGACCATGGCCAGCAATCGTTCCTGTTCGGTCCTGAGGATGGCTTCCGCGCCGGGATCGGCCTCATCCGTACCTTTGGTGGTGATTTTTTTGCGCGCATCTCGGTCCTTGGTGAGAAACTGATTAGCATAATCACCGGCAAGGGCATTGGCGCGGTGTGCCGGTGTCATCGCCAGCCAAGCACCGATGCCCCTGGCCCTTTCCTGGTCGGTTTTGGTGCCGTGACCGAGCGCCTCGACCGCTTGTTTCAATCCCGCCGCATCGAAAGCGGTATCGGTGGCGGCGGTGTTTAAAACAACGTCGACGGTTTCGCCGGGGCCGAGGCCGAGGGCCTGGCGAACCGCGGCCATCAGGCCCTCATGCCCGCCCCGTTCAGCAACCAGGCGTTTAAAAACTGCGCGCTTGTCATTCAGTTCCCGCATGACGTCGGCGAATTGGTCCTGGTTGACCAGCCCGGCCAGATGGTTGAGCGCGGCGCGGACGCTTTTTCCTTCCTTGCCGCCGCGGGTTAACAACCGGTCGCGGGCCTCATTGCGAAGTTCGCTGGCGCGGCGTTCGTCAATGACAGAAAAGTGTGGCGCCAGCCCGGCTTCCACCGGAAAGCGGCTCAACAAGGATTCGGCGAACGAATGCAAGTTGCGGACCCGGATTCCTTCCGGTGTTTCCAGCACCTGGGCGAACAAAGAACGCGCCCGCGATATCTCCGCTTCAATTGGCGCTTTATTCAATAGCGCTTTGAGGTTTTCCTCCAGGGTGTTGGCGTCCATGGCCGCCCAATGGCCGAGCCGGGTGCTGAGCCGGGTGGCGACTTCGGCGGCCGCCGCCTTGGTGAAGGTCAGGCACAGTATCCGGTTGGGCGGGGTGCCGGCGACCAGCAGCCGCAGGATCCTCTCGATCAGGACATGGGTTTTGCCGGTGCCGGCGTTGGCCGACACCCAGACCGATTGCGTCGGGTCGGCGGCGGCGACCTGGGCGCCCGTGAGGTCCTGCGTGGGGGCGGGTCGTTTGCTCATGGCACCTCTTCCGTGCGCCCGCGCCATTCCAGAATTCGCGCCAGATGGTCGTAGTCACCAGTGTACTTTAAAAGCATGGGCCGGGGTTGCGACAGGTAGGGCATGTTGGGGTCGTCGTATTGGGCGATCATATCGCCAAGGCCCTTAAGTGTATTGTCTATGGTCTCGGCGATATCGAGCTTGAGCACCCTCTCCTCGCCGGGCTTTTTGCCTCCTGAAAGTGACAGATAGACCAGTTGCGCAATCTTTTCGGCAGTTAGATTTTCGAATCCGCCGGTTTGGGCGATGGCCGCTTCCAGCGGTAATTGTGGCGCAAACTGTGTTTCCACCTGGGCCGCCGATGGCGGCGTCCCGGTCTTGTAATCCATTACCGCCAACCCGATGTCGGCGCGATGGTCGATACGGTCGGCCCTGGCGGTCAGGGTGAACGGCCCGGCAGGACCTTCCAACACCAAACGGCCCTTGATTTCCCTAGCCAAGTTTCGGAAACCGGCCGCGCGCCTGACTTTTTCGTAAGTTACGAACCATTCGGCGATGCGTTCGAACCGGGGCCACCAAAAGGCCTCGACGCCGGGCGGCACCTGGGATCGATTGAAAACATCGCCGCCGATCTCCAGTAATTTTTTCTCGGCGTCGGCGGGAAGGGCGTCGGGGGTGCGTTCGAGAAATTCGTGAAGGATGTCGTGGATGATAATGCCTCGGTCCGCCGCCCCCGGCTCAGAATCGATGGGCGCTATGGGTTTTAGGCCCAGAATATGGCGGGCATAAATGGCATAGGGGTCGCGGAACCAGTGTTCGACCTGGGTAACGGACAGTTGCCGGGGCCGGGCATCGAGAGGCGGGGTCGGCCTCGGTTCGGAAACCGCACGGCTTTGGTCCGGCTTATCAAGCGCATGAACCCACGCCAACCACGGCTCGGTTGCGGCGAAGCCGGTTTTGATCCCTTTTTTCTCGAGCACGTTGTCGAGCCGCAATAACCAGCGCGAGGCCACCTGGGGGGTGCCGTCAACCCGTTCGGAACGAGTCAGCACCACCTGCGGGGCGGCGAAGGCCTGGGCGAAGTCGTGCGCCGCCAAGCCGATACGCCGTTCCGGGGCGGGCAAGCCGAACCGCTTCAACATCGGGCGGCTCATCCACGGGCTGGCCTTGGCTTCCGGCGGCCAGGTATCGTCATTGAGGCCGCCCAAAATCATCACATCGGCCTGTTGCAGCCGCGCCTCCAGCAGGCCCCAGATATGCAGGCGCGGATGACGGCCAAAGCGCGGCCGGACCATCCTTCCGGCCATCAGGGTTTCCAGCAACGCCGGGTAATCGGTGGCGGTGACGGTCTCAAGCGCGCCGCCGGCGTCCTTCAGCTCGGCAACAAAATTTGCCGCCGCTTCGCCCGAATCCCCGGCCCACAAGCGCCCGGCCCCGTCCGATACCTTATCCGCCGCTAAAGCCTCGGCCATGTGGACGTGCGCCGTCAGGAAGCTTGTAAAATTTTTGCCACTTCCGTCCATCACCCTGGCAAAGGGTTCGATCAGGGTTTGCAGACGATCAATAAAATCCTTCAGGTCCCGTCCTGTTTTTTTGTTTGCCTTGGCGGCCGCCTGCAACCCCTTGATCCCCGGCGCCGGACGCGGCCCACGCAGAAGGTTGACCTCCAACGTTCTCGTCAAGGCGCGAAATGCGCCCGCCGTCATGCCGCCCGCCGCCAGCGGATGCTTTAAGGCCGCCAAGAGGGATACCGGTGACAGGCCATCGGCAAGCATGCGTGCCGTCAGCATTAGAAAGGCGCTGGGCAGAGTCTGGGCCAGAGGCAGCCCAGCGGAATCATCAACATCGATCCCCCACCGCGTCAATTCCGCCGCCACCCGCCGTGCCAATCCCCGGTCCGGTGTCACCAGGGCACACGTCTTCTCCGGCGCCTCGAGCGTTTGGCGCATGATCAGCGCAATCACGGCGGCTTCCTCGCGCGGCGTCGGGCAATCGATGCGGGCGATCCCGTTGAGCGCATCTTCGGTTTCCTTTTTACCGGGCAAGGGGGCTTCCACTGCCCCGGCAGGCGTGAGTGCGGTATGAAAAAGACGCGCCCGTGCAGATTGTTCGGAGGTGAACCCCGGCGCTTGCCAAAGCCCGACGTCCTCACGCTCGACGCCCAGATGCGTCAACAGGCGCGCCAAGCCGAATTGAGGGTGATGGTCTTGCAAGGCGGTCCAGGCGTCGTTGCCGGTGTCAACATCAAGTCCGGGCAGGACCACGGCGCCGTTGTCAAGATTGGCAACGACCGCCAGCAAATCGGCGGTGGCGGGGATCGAGCCGGTGGACCCGGCGGCGATGACGGGGCCGGTCGGCGGGGTATCGGTCCAGGCTCGGCCAAGTGCCTCGAACAAACGATTCCGGCGATCGGCGGCGTCAATGGCGTCGGCCTCAATGAGCACCTTGGGCCAGGCGTCGGTCAGAATGTTCAGGAAGGTGAGGGTATCCTGCCAGTGTTCGGCGAATTCCTCGGGGGCTAAGTCCGCCAGCCCATCGAAGGCCAGACGTTCGGTGTGGATCTGATCCAGCAATCGGGCCAGTTCCAGGCCCAGATTGGCGGCCTGATCGGGGCTGGTACCGGAATCGCGGGCCATGACCATGCGGGTCAGGATTAACTGGCGTTGCAGCCCCGACAGGGCTTCGGGCACGCTGAGGCCCCAATCTCCGGTGTCAGGCCCATCGTCGCCTAAGCCGCCAGAAAGCAGAATCTCGTCCTCGTCCAATTCGCCGAGCGCAATCATTCGCGGCAGAAGCAAGGCCTGGCCACCGCTTTGCCGAAGGAAGGCCTCGGTGAGGCTGCGCCGGGCGCGTTTGGTCGGTATCAGCACCGTGACCCCGGCCAAGGCCAGCGGCTCAACACCGACACGGTCGCGAATGCCAGCAGCGAGCACATCGACAAAGGGCTGCCCCGCCGGGATGGTATAGACCCGGGGCGCGTCTTTCGCGGTTTTCATGGCAGGTTGCGGGGCCAGGTTGACCTCCCTCAGCGCCGTTCTTTGCCGGCGTAGCGGAGATGCATATAGGTTTCCGCCTCTTCCAACCCTTGAGGCGTGCCGACATGGAACCATTCCCCATCGTGGACGACGCCGAGCAGCCGACCGGATTCGATGGCCCGGTCATAGAGGAGATTAAGGGAAAAGGCGCCGTCCGGCGCGGTCTTGAATAGTCGCGGGTGCAACATCTGGATGCCGGTGAACAGCCATGGCGAGACTTCACCTTCCAGACGCCGGGTCAACACGCCGTCACCGAGGGGGGCGCAGAAATCGCCCAGGCCGGTATAGCCATACGCCTCAACGGTGGAATGCAGCAACAACAAGCCGTCCATGGTGTCATCGTCCCAGGTGTGGGCCATGCGCTGAAGCGCATCATAGGGGCCGTTGAGCCAGAAGGCATCCGCGTTGACGGCGAGAAAGGGATCGTCGCCTAGAAGCGGCAGCGCCTTGGCGATTCCGCCGCCGGTATCGAGCAGGTCGTCTTCATGGGATATTTGAAGGACAGGTGATTTTCGTCCGCTCAGATGGGCCTGCAGTTGTTCGGCCAGGTAGTGGGTGTTGACGACAACCTCGCCGACGCCGACCGCTTCCAGGCGATCGAGGGCATGATCGATCAGGGCCCTATTATCGACCTGGACTAGCGCTTTGGGCAATGTGTCGGTGACCGGCTTTAGCCGCGTGCCGAGACCGGCAGCCAATACCATGGCTTTATAGGGGATCATATGTTGATGCCTCGTTTTTCGGGTGGGAAGTGGGCGTCAAACCAAGCCGCCACAGGAGCCAGCACCGGATGGGGGAGGGCGTTTTCCAACAACCGCCAAACCCTCGGGAGATGATCAAGGTAGGCGGGTTTGGAGTCGCGGCGACTGAGCCGGGTGAAAATACCGATGACCTTGGCGTGACGCTGGGCGGCAAGGATGGCGAAGGTAGCTTCGAACGCTGACCGGTCGATGTCGGGGAAGGCGGTGAGGTAGCGTTCCAGCATGGCTTTCTTCAGGGCGTCGCCGACGTCGCGGCGGGCGTCTTCCAGCAGCGACATCAGATCGTAAGCCCCGGGCCCTGAGACGGCGTCCTGGAAATCCAACAGCCCGCACCGGGCGACGCCTTGACGGCCGTCCAGGATCATCAGGTTATCGACGTGAAAATCGCGAAGCACCAGGGTTGGCGGTTGGCTGCGAAGCTGGGCGAAAACCGAAAGCCAGGCATTCCGGTAGGCGTTTCGCACGTCACCGGGGGCGTCACCGCCGAACACCGCCGGCCAGGTCCAGTCGACCAGCAGCAGGGCTTCGTCGAGAAGTTTGTCATCGTCGTAATCCTTGAGCCCCGGCGGCATCACCCCGGTGGCTTCAATTCTGTGCAGTTCAATCAACACATCGACGCCGAGTTGATAGAGTTCCGCCTCGGCGGTGTTGTTCGATGATGCCAGCAACCGGGTAAAGGTCTCGTCGCCCAGATCCTCGATGATCAGAAAACCGTTGGCCTTGTCCTTGGCGAAAATGTCCGGCGCGCTGAACCCCAGCGATTTCAGATGCCGGGCGACGGCGACGAAGGCATCGACGTCCTCGACCGGCGGCGGGGCGTCCATCAACATTGCGTTACGGCCGCCCAGGGTCAGGCGTTGATAACGGCGGAACGAGGCATCACCGGGCAACGGGTTGCGCTTGGCGCCCTGCCACCCATTTTCGGCAAGGAAGGCATCGATCACGGCTTCCCGCTCAGTCATCGCCTACCCTCTCCAACAGTTCCCCCAGGCGTGCCGTCCATGATCCAAACCCTTTTAGGGCGGCTTGGCGTTGCCCGGCCCCCTTGACGGCCCCCTGGGTCAGGGAAAGGTCGAGCCGGTCGGCTGGCAATAGGTTCTTCATCCGGTCCGGCCATTCGATCAACGAGATGCCGCCTGAGAAGGCTTCCTCCATGCCTAGTTCTTCCAATTCGCCAGCGTCTTCAATCCGATACAGGTCAAAATGATAAATTCCCCCCCCACCGGCGTCGTCATAGATCTGCACCAGGGTGTAGGTCGGGCTTGGGACCTCTTGCGGGGTTCCGGCGCGGGCATTGATAAAGGCGCGGGCGAAGACGGTCTTGCCGGCACCCAGATCGCCCCAAAGCGCGATTACATCACCGGGCCTGGAAACACTCGCCACCGTTTTGGCCAGCTCGGCGGTGGCCGCCTCGTCGGCGAGATTGATGACCCCCGGTGCGTCACGGCGTTCTCTCGGTTCAGGCATCGTCATCGCCGGCGTTTCCTTTATCCGGTCTTTTGGCCGGCAGACGGCAGGTGATGGTGGTGCCGCGGCCGGGCGGCGATTTCACATCGACCGCACCGTCATGCAGCGCAATAAAGTTACGAACCAGGCTGAGGCCCAGCCCGGCGCCGCTTTTATCGGCCTCGGGGTTGCTGCCCTGGTCAAACGGCTGGAATACCCGTTCACGGTCGGCCTGGGGGATGCCGATGCCGGTGTCGGCGACGGTGAGGATCAAGTCATCGTCTTCGCGCCGGGCTTCCAGGCGAACGGTGCCGCGTTCCGGGGTGAATGTGGTGGCGTTGGTGAGCAGATTGAAGATTACCTGTTTCAGCCGTTTTGCATCGGCGTCGATCCAACCGATATCGGGGGGGCAGTCGAACTCCAGCTTTATCTCTTTCTTTCGCGCCCGGTCCCGAATCAGGTTCAGGGCCGACACCAGAAGCTCATGCACGTCGAGGGTGTCGCGGTCCAGCTTCAAGCGCCCGGCCTCGATGGAGGCGAGGTCAAGGATGTCGCCGACTACCGCCATCATGCCGTTGGTGGTTTCAAGAATGCCTTTGGCGTATTCGGCCTGGCGGCGGTTTAGCTTGCCGAAATATTCTTGGCCGAGCATGTCGGCGAAACCGATGACGGTGGTCAGGGGCGTGCGGACCTCAAAGGACACATTAGCGATGAATTCGTTTTTCAGGCGGTCGGCCTCGCCTAAGGCCTCTGCACGCTGGCGAAGGGCGGTTTCGACCTGGGCGGTATCGGTGACGTCCAAATAACTTAACAGCATGGCGCCATCCGGCAACGGCAGGTTGGCGTAATCGATGACCGTGCCGTTGGCCAGTTCCAACTTTCCGGTGCTTGCCTCGCGGCGCATTAGCCGGTTGACCACCATGTCCTTGTGTACGCCCCAGCTTAAATCGTCCCAGCCACCTTCGACTGTGAGGTGTTGGCGGCTGTGGTCAACGAAATCGGAGACATGAAAGGCGTCGGTGAGCATCGCTTCGTCCAGGCCCCAAAGGCCCATGAACACCGGATTGAAAAGCTTCAACCGGCCATCGGCGCCGAACACGGCAATGCCTTCATGCAGGTTATCGAGGGTTTCCTTTTGCACCGCAATAAGGGATTTAAACGACCGCTCCAGGTCGAGACGGTCGGAAACATCGTCGAAAACAAACACCAGCCCGCCTTTGCCTTGGCGGTTGACGAGGGCCCTGATGGCGCGCCCGTCGGGAAGGTGCATGAGTTCTTCGGAAGGTTGGGTCAGGGTTTCAAATTGTTCCAGTAGGCGCATCTTATAATCCCGGAAATCGGACAGTTCCGGCAGTTTCCTGTGTTCGCGCAGCCGTTCCAGGATTTCACCCAATTCCGGGTCACCGGCTAGCCAATCGGGCTCCAAGTCCCAAAGCGTGGCGTAGGCGGCATTGAAAAACCGGAGCTTGGCGTCGGCGTCGAAAATGGCGATGCCGGTGTCCAAGGTTTCCAGTACGGGGTTGCGCTCGGCGCTGAAACGCGCGAGCTCATCTTCCTTGACTTCGGATTCGGTGCGGTCGATGGCAAAACCGATGGTGCCGCCGGTGGCGCTGGCGTTGCTATCCCCGTCTTTCGCATCGCCGCCGCCCAGGATACCCAGCGGCGTTTCGGAAATCTCCAGCAAACGCTCCTCGCCGCCGGCATTGACGTGCATCCGTTCGGTGACGGTGCCCCGTTGTTGGCGGGCGCGGGCCGCCATGCCGGCGTCGGCGGAAACCACATTGCGGGCGGCGTGGTTGATGAAGGCCAAGGAAAGTTTTGAATCCCGCAACCACACCGGCAAGGGCATGGCGTCCAGCAACGCCGTCAGGTGGCGGTCTTCCAGGCCCGAGGTGTTAATCGACGATACCCTGCGCCCGACACCGGTCTCCCCGGTGCTGGTGATATCACGCATCCACACCATGTCAGCTAGCACGTTCCCGTCATCGGTTTCGGCGCGCCCCCCGATCGCCTGGATGCGGCGGCGGCCCGAGATCAACATCACATCAAAGGGCGTGCCTGCCCCGCGCAGCAGTGACACGCATTGTTCCAGCGTCTTCAGGGATTCGCCTTCGAAACGCTCGCGCAGATCGTCATAACGCGACAGGATGCCATCCTTGAGGTTGAGCAATACCGCCAGTCGCCGCGAACAGGTGAAGCCGCCATTGGCGTGATCCCAGAGAAACAAACCGTCCGGCGTTGCCGCCAGCATTTCCTTGGCCTTGAGGGCCACCGCCTCCAGCCGTTGGCGTTCGGTCTCAACTGCAGTCAGTTTTTGGCGCTGCATGAAGAACACCACAAACCCCACCAAGGCCGCCACGGCGGCGCCGGCTACGAAGGCTTGAAGCGGATCAATATCGGTCAGCACCGAAAGAGATTAAACGGGTGCCGGAACTCTGACAATAAGAAGGCCCGCATAAGAGCCAACGCAACGCCCCGACTTACGTCTCAACTTGGGTTCGGTAGTCCTCCGGCGTCATCGAGAAGGTCCAGGCCACGGCGTGGGCCGGGGTCAGGATTTCATCGCCGCGTTCATCAAACCGGGGAATCGACAGGTAGTATGATTTGTGAATGCCGTCGGGCTCGGGCGTCGAATTAATGACCTCGACCAGGCGCATGGGCTTGAAGGCACCACCAAAATACCGGTGCCAGAGCCGGCTCGGTCGAGAGGCCATGGGCGAGATAGGCGTCCCGCCAGCCCTCCAGCAGCATTTCCTGTTTCGGGGTTAGACCCTCAGTCGGCGACGAACCGAGCCATTCCAGCATCGAATTCCCGTTGTCTGATCACCCGATAAAGACCCTTGGGCAATTGGATGGTCGCGTGTTCTTCGTGAACGACTTAGGCGCCGCCCCCCGGTACGCTCAACAATCCGGCGCTGGCGCCGTCTTCGCGGAAGAACCGGACGCCTTGCTCTACAATGGCGTGGGCGTGACCGATGGCCTCACCATGGGCGAGGACGATCCGGCCGTCTTCGCGCGCCTGTTCGTCGGCCTCTTCGGGCACCTCGCCGGTCAGCGGCACGATTAAGACATCTCATTGTCGGCACATAATCACTCTCCTTCTCCGAGACAAAAAATTGTAGGGCGGTGGGGTTAAGAGGGTCTGTATCGGCGTGGCGAAGATAACCCCGGTCCATTGACCGGAAAACGGGGAGTCGAGCGGTGGCTATAGACAACAAATTAGACCATCTATAAATTCATCGCGTACGGTCTGCCGTGACAAAATTGTTGATAGACTGGGAAGTAATTGGAATGCCTTATACGCTCACGGAACTGGCTGGTGATGTGCGGGCTATTCTTAGCCAATCGGAAGCATCCGCGTGTTCGGATGATCTGTGCAAATTGGTCAGCAAGGCGTTAAACGACCCCGAATTCACTTCCACCCATCTGACGGACCGCAGGGATGGAGAGGGGCCGCGAGAGGTGCTTTTTGAGGATGATGAATTGGGATTTTGCATTTGCGGCCATGTCTATGGCGATCAAGCTATCGGAAAGCCCCATGATCATGGCTCCAGTTGGGCGCTCTATGGTCAAGCCGAAGGAACCACGGAAATGACCGACTGGAAGATCGTCAGAAAAGGTGACGGCGATGACCCGTCAATCGTGGAGCCCAATAAGACTTATACCATGAACCCTGGTGACGCCCACTTTTATGGGATCGGCAATGTCCATTCGCCGAAACGTACCGCGCCGACCAAACTCGTCAGAATCGAAGGTGTAAACCTCGATCATATGAAGCGCTCAAAGATTGTTGCCGCTTCCTAATTCTTATGGCTCGATCCATTGGCCGAAGATGGCCTGTAACCGTCAACATCACTTGAACAAAGAGGCACACCATGGAGACCACTAGACTTGCGGCACTCATCACCGGTTCCGGCCGTAATATTGGACGGGCTTGCGCCAAGGAATTGGCCCAAGCCGGCTTCAATATTGTTCTGAACGGTTCCAGCGACAAAGGCGCCTGTGAGCGCGTTGCCGATGAAGTTCGAACCATCGGAACCGATGCGATCATCGCCATGGCTGATATTGGTAATCAGTCGGCAGTCAACGAAATGGTCGAAACGGCGTTGCAGGCGTTCGGACGGATCGATGCCCTAATCAACAATGCGGCGATCCGCCCGGCATCCGCATTTCTTGACATGTCGGATGACGACCTGGCGCGGGTCATGAATGTCAATTGCTATGCGGCGGTTTGGTTGTCGCGCGCGTTCCTGCCCGGCATGGTCGATAATGGGTGGGGGCGCATCATCAATTTCTCCGGCATGAACTCGCTGCAGGGCTATGCCGGACGCTCGCATGTGTCGATATCCAAGCATGCTAGTTGGGGGCTGACCAAGTCCCTGTCGCGGGAATTCGGCCCCAAGGGGGTTACGGTAAACATGATTTCGCCAGGCACCATTCCCGACGAAGATGAGGATATTGCGCAATCAAGCCGATTCCAGGCATTACTCGAAAAAAATCCCGTTGGCCGGCTTGGCACCACCGAGGACATCGCCGCCATGGTCGGATACCTTTGCTCGGAAAAAGGCGGTTTCATCAATGGCCAACTGCTGCAGGTGAACGGCGGGGTCGTTGGCTGAGGCGTAATTTTGTGAAAATCTGTCACGCTGCATAAGATCGTGTTCAAGGACAAACGAGGATGAAGGATGTGTCCTTATCTGCAACCGGGGTGAAACTGTTAATTTCATGAGCCAGACCACGCCTCCGTTGCCCAAAACCTTGCCGATCTTTCCCTTGGCAGGCGTTTTGCTGCTGCCGACCGGAACCCTGCCGCTGCACATTTTCGAGCCTCGGTACAGAAACATGGTTACCGACGCCTTAGGGTCCGGCCGGTTGATCGGTATGGTCCAGCCGCGCCAACCCGAGGCCGCTTTCCCTGCCGGGTCCGTTGATGATTTCGAGGCCGTCTACCCTACCGGATGCGCCGGACGGATCACGGATTGTACGGAAACCGATGACGGCGGTTTCATGATTTCGCTTAACGGGCTTATTCGTTTCAAGATCGCCCGGGAATTGCCCCTGGAAAAGGGCTACCGCCGTGTCCATCCTGATTTTACGGGGTTTCTGCGTGACCTGGAGATCGACCTGGATAACGATCCTCAATTTGGCGCCAGGGGCGGCGCCGGCCAGGATCGCATCTTGTCTGTTTTTAAGGAGTATTTTTCCCTCAAAGGGATCGAAGCCGACTGGTCCGAACTCGTTGAATGGCCTGAAACGGCCTTGGTGGCGGCGCTCTCCATGATGTGTCCGTTCGGGGCCGGTGAAAAACAGGCCTTGTTGGAATGTACCGAGGCTGACGAGCGGACCGATCTTCTGGTGACCTTAATGGAAATGGCGGTTCTCGGTGGTAGGGACGGGCCGGATACTGATACCCGCGTGACCCGGCACTGAAGAGGGTATGAAATCCGATATCATTATTATTGGCGGCGGCATTATGGGGGGTGCCGCAGCGTACTTCTTAGGCGTTAGCGGCCGGGCTGGAACAGTAAGCGTGATCAAGCCCGATCCCACCTATTCGAAGGCGACAACGCCCGCCGGCGCCAGCGGAGTGCGGAGACTAATGTGCCGACCTGAGAACATTCGCATGTCTCAGTTCAGCTTGGATTTTTATGCCAACTTCCAAAACGTGATGGCGACGGAGCATAACCCCGCCGATATCCAGTTTCGTCGCCAGGGGTGCCTGTTTCTAACGAGCCCCAGGGGCGCCGACGATCTGACGCGGAACTTCGACACTCAGCGCAAAGAGGGTGTTCCCGCCGAATTATTGGATGTATCCGCCCTTCACGCACAATTCCCTTCGGTAGGAACCGACAACACAGCGTTTGCCTGCCATTCGCCTGAAGACGGTTGGATTGCCCCCAAGCCGCTTTGATTGGATTTCGAAAGAAGGCCGAAAGCCTTGGAGTCAACTTCCTGCGCGACCGGGTGGTCGGTCTGGAGACGTCGAATTCCGCGGTCACCCGAGCCGTCCTCCAATCCGGAAACCAATTGACTGGTGATATCTTCCTCAATACTGCCGGCACATGGGTTGGCGAAATCGCCGCAATGACCGGCGCCGAGCTTCCGGTGAAGCCGATGTGCCGGGTCCAACACTTCTGGCGATGCGCCCATGAGATTGAGCCACTGCCGTTAATCAAGGACGAAAGCGGCGTTTTTATGAGGCCAGAGGGCGAAGGATTTGTCGGCGGCTGTCCAAGCTGGGAAATCGAGCCGGGTTATATCTGGGATATCGACAGGGGATATTTTGCCAATTACTTCGAAGACACCGTATGGGCGTTGATTGCCAATGTGGTGCCGAAGTTCGAAACAATTAAACTGGAGCGCAGCTGGGGCGGGCATTATGCCCAGAATATGTTCGACGGAAATATGATCATCGGCCGCTATTCCGACGATCATGAAAACCTTTTTACCGCCTGCGGCTTTTCCGGCCACGGTATTATGCATGCTCCTGCTGTCGGCCGGGCGTTGGCTGAATTGGCGCTGGATGGCGACTTCCAAACTTTGGACTTGTCTCGCATGGGTTTCCAGCGTGTTCGTGACAATGCGCCCTATGCAGAAGCGGGAATAAGATAGTTCGCTCGATAGATTTTAGCCTCGGCGCCTGCGGACTTCCTTTTGCTTCGATAGTCGAATCCAGCTGTTGCCAATTGAAATCCGGAGACCCCCCGGCCTCTGGTTTTCGATCTCGCACTTCCGCTTTTGATGCAGTGGACGGCTCCCACCCGAAG